>JAUXOE010000080.1 GCA_030682415.1 Parvibaculum sp. | reverse complement strand
GGATCGGCCTTGCGCCCCGGCGCAATGTCCGAATGGCCGAGCACGCGCGCGGGCGGGATCGGATGGCGCGAAAGAATGTCGAGACAAAGCGCTTCGACCGCCACCATCTGCACATCCGGATAGGGCGGCGAACCGAAATCGTGTCCACCATTTGCGATCTCGATGCCGATCGAACAGCCGTTGATGTCACCCTCGCCCGCCCACAGCCCGACGCCGGCATGCCAGGCACGCTTGTCTTCCGGCACCATCCGCGTGACGCGCCCGCTCTCGTCGACGAGATAATGCGCCGAGACCTTGGCTGCCGGATCGCACAACCGGTCGACCGCCGCTTCGGCGCTTTCCATGCCCGTGTAATGCAGCAGCAGAATATCGACCGCGCGCCCCTCGGGACGCTCGTTGAAGTTCGGCGAAGGCCGCTCGTCGCAGGGGAGTGTCATCAGGGCCCGGTATCCACAATCCGCTTCTGGCGTATCGACACAATCAGAACGCCCGTCAAGGCGATCAGCGCGCCGACAAGCATACGCTCCGTCAGCACTTCGCCAAGCAGGGTGACGGCAAAAAACACCGTGAAGACCGGCGCCAGCAGCGTCAGCGGCGCGGTTTGCGTCACTTCATAGCGCTGCAGCAGGTAGTAGATGCCGGCATGGCCAACCAGGCTCGATGCGAAAGCGACATAGAAAACACCGGCCCATTCCATGAGATTGGCCTCGATCAGCGCCGCCATCTGTCCCTGCTCGAGCGCAAGGGACCCCGCAATCATCAGCGGCGCAGCCGCAAACGCCACCCAGGCCTGCATTTCGAAAACGCCGACATTCCTGATCTGGCGCTGATAGATCGTACCGATGGAACCGACCAGCGCCGAGGCGACGACGAAAAGAAGCCCGTCAATATAGGTGAAGACCGCCGGATCGAAACTGATCACCATGACACCGGCAAAGGACAGCGTGATGCCGAGCCAGCGCCGCCAATGCACCTGCTCCTTCAGAAAGACGATCGACATGATGGTGGCAAACGGCACGCCGAGCTGGCTCGTGACCGCAACGACGGACGCCGTGGACAGCGAAAGGCCGACAAAAAACAAACCAAAGCCGACCGGTCCCGCACAAAGCGCGATGATGATGACCTGCTTCATCCGCCCGCGATGGATCTTCAGGAACGGGAACAGCACCATCACGATCAGCGTGAAGCGCAGCGCCGCGAAAAGCAGCGGCGGAAAATGATCGAGCGACACCTTGGCCGCGATCAGCGCAAAGCCCCAGATGAGGTTGATGAGGACCATGAAGCCCAGATGGAGGGGTGTCATCGCGGTTCCGTGTCTTCAGGACGCTCCGTCCGGCCGGCGCCCTGCGGGCGTTGTTAGCGCAGCCCGAAGGCCGCGCATAGGGCCCGAATTGGCCCGACTGTCATCGAACTGTCAAAAAACTGTCACAAAAGCCACGGCGGCAAATTTTTGGAGCGTTTTCCCGACCGGTTTTCCCGGAAACCTCATTACCGTCTGGCGCCGGCAAGCATGATATCCCCGGCTTGTGGAGATGCCGGAAATACTTGGTCAATACTTGCCCGCTTTGTGAGGTCTTTTACGCTGGATACGGGCTTTCCCTGATGTAGCTGGAGCGAACGGCCAGGGCCGCAGCCGCTGCAAGGGCCGCCGTTCCCAGGAACATTGGTGCCGCCCCGAACGCATCGGCAGCCGATCCGGCAGCGACGGGGCCAAGTACGCTACCTGTAGCAACGGCAAGAAGCACCGTGGTGAAGCCGCGCGAGGGAAGAGCCGGAAACAGGCGATCCGACCAGAACGCCATGGCGGCGCTCATCATCATGACGTTGATGCCTTGCAGTCCCGCCGAGACGACCACGCCTGTCCAGGAAGTCGGCACCAGCGCAATGAGAGCGGCAGACAGCGCGGACGCCAACATCAGCAGGCGCAGAAGCAAAGGCAGACCTATTGCGGCCTTCACGCTCCCGGTGAGAAGCCCGAGAAGGCCGAACACGCCATAGCAGATGAAGACAAGGCTGCCCGAGACATTGGCTGGAACGCCCGCCACACCACCTGCCTGCGCGATCCGATCAGCGGCAAAGGAAATGTAGACCGTCGACGTGATGCCGAAACAGAAACCGATCGCGAACAGCGGTATGGCCGCCCGATGAAACAGCACCCTCCATCGCAGCGCGGGACGCTGGCATGGCGTTCCGGCAACATCCCGCAGCGCTATCCAGTTGCCGAGAAGTGAGAGGGCGCTGCCGATGGCGAAAATGACCCAGCAGAGCCGCCAGGAAACACCGCCGATGCTCATGAGAAGCGCGGCGGCACCGGCAGCCGTGATCCCGAGGCTCGTGCCGGTGCTGACCAGGGAAAGCGCAGCGGGCCTTGACGCCTCTTCTACTCCCCGGTTGATTGCGTCGCTGAACGGTGTCCACGAAAAGCCGGCACTCAACATCGCAAGAAGAATGCCCATGGAGAGTACTGGCAGGTTTGGGGCCACGGCGACCATACCGATGCCCAGGGTCGCGGCGGCCAGACCGAAAACGATGGACAGTCGCGGCCCTTTCCGTGCCGTCATGACCTGCGAAACAAGCAAGCCGACGAAGAAACCGAAGAAGCCCAGGCTCGAGATGATGCCGGCTTCCTGGATCGAGATCGAGAACACCGATCTGAATTCCGGCAGGAACAAGCCAAACCCCATGCGGGCCGGTCCGTAAGTAATGGCGGTTGCGGCAAAGCCGGCAGCAGAAAGCTTCCAGAACGGCGTCATGATGCAGCTAACGTCAACGGCAGAACTGCAATTCTGACTGCGCCGTCGCTGCGACAGTTATCTTCGGTCCGGCAAATGGTCCCTGCACCTAGCTCGCGATCCCGCGCTGTTTGGCAATTCTGGCATAGGCAACGTTGATCGCCGACAGTTTCTCGTTGGCGATAGTCACGAGTTCCTTCGGCACGCCGCGTGCAATCAGCATGTCCGGATGATTCTCCTTCACAAGGCGGCGATAGGCCTTTTTGAGATCTTCGTCCGAAATATCCGGTGTGATGCCGAGCACAAGATAGGGATCGCCCTTCTCATGGCCGAGATGGCTTGCCCGGATGCGCGCGAATTCGATTTCCGAAAAGCCGAAAATATCGGCGACGGTGCGCAGATATTCGAGCTCCTGCGGATGGACATAGCCGTCGGCCTTGGCGATGTGGAAGAGCGCATCGAGCACGTCTTCCAGCACGGCGGGCCTGTCGGCATAGATGCGCGCCACCTGCGCCGCATAGGCCTCGAAACCGGCAACGTCCTGCTGGGCAATGCGGTAGACACGCTCGACATTGCGCGCCTCGCCGGGCGGCACATGGAAAATTTCCTCGAAAGCCCGCACTTCGGCGTCGCTGACCTCGCCGTCGGCCTTGGCCATCTTGGCCGAGAGCGCGATGAGGGCGATCGTGAACACGACTTCGCCGTCCTGGAGTGCGCGGTCGATGACGATATGTCCGGCGACCGCGCCCAGGAGCGCGCCAAGAGGCCCACCGACGGCCAATCCGACGCCGGCGCCCGCGATTTTTCCCCAAATCGACATGGGCGCCAGCTTAGGATGTTTCGCAGGCCTTCGCATCTGCGAAATGCGAGGGACACCTTGCGGAAATTGCAGGGCAAGGCCCGAAAACGGGTCTTCGCCTTTCCGTTTCCGCCCGGCCGGAGCCTGTGGCAGTTTGCCCGCCATGACGCTGGATCTTTCGCCCGAAAACACAAAAACCCGCTGGGATTTCTGGATCGACCGAGGTGGCACCTTCACCGACGTGATTGGCCGCGCACCGGACGGCCGCCTGACGGCAAGGAAGCTGCTGTCCGAGAACCCGGAGCACTACGCGGATGCGGCCCTTCAGGGCATTCGCGATCTGCTGGGCGTGGCAGCAGGCGCTGCCTTGCCGACAGGCCGCATCGGCGCGGTCAAGATGGGGACGACGGTCGCAACCAATGCGCTGCTCGAACGCAAGGGCGCGCGCACGCTCTTCCTGACCACGCGCGGCTTCGCCGACGCACTGGCCATCGGCTATCAGGCCCGGCCGCATCTCTTCCGGTTGAAAATCGAAAAACCCGAACTTCTCTACGCGCGCGTGGCCGAGGTCGGCGAGCGCGTCACGGCCGAGGGCGAGGTTCTGGTACCGCTCGACCGCGAGGGGACGCGCGCCGAATTACAGGCGGCGTATAAGGCGGGCATACGCGCGGTGGCGATCTGCTTCATACATGGCTACCGCTATCCGGCACACGAAAACGAGGCTGCGGCCATCGCGCGCGAAATCGGTTTCACGCAAGTCTCGGTGGGACACAAGGCGAGCCCGCTGATCAAATTCGTCTCGCGCGGCGACACGACGGTTGTTGACGCCTATCTCTCGCCCTTGCTGCGCCGCTATGTCGACGGCGTGGCACGCGAGATCGGCGCCGACGATCAGGAGACGCGGCTGTTCTTCATGCAGTCGTCAGGCGCGCTGACCGACGCGGCATTGTTCGAGGGCAAGGACGCAATCCTGTCCGGCCCGGCGGGTGGCGTGGTCGGCGCGGCGGCGACGGCCGCGGAAGCGGGCTTCACCCGCGTTATCGGTTTCGACATGGGCGGCACCTCGACCGACGTGTCGCATTTCGACGGCGAATACGAACGGAGTTTCGAGACCGAGGTTGCGGGCGTGCGCATGCGCGTGCCGATGATGCGCATTCACACGGTGGCCGCCGGCGGCGGCTCGATCCTCCATTATGAGGACGGGCGCTTTCAGGTTGGCCCGGATTCGGCGGGCGCCAGCCCCGGCCCCGCCTGCTACCGGCGCGGCGGCCCGCTCGCCGTCACCGATGCCAATGTGATGCTGGGGAAGCTGCAGCCCGATCTCTTTCCGCCCATCTTCGGACCGGCGCAGAACGAGCCGCTGGACGCCGATATGGTGCGCAAACGCTTTGCCGAACTTGCTGCGCGCATCGGTGGGCGGACGCCGGAAGAAGTGGCCGAAGGCTTTCTCCGCGTTGCCGTCGAGAACATGGCCAACGCCATCAAGAAAATCTCGGTGGAGCGCGGCCATGACGTGACGGCCTACACGCTGTCCTGTTTCGGCGGTGCCGGCGGCCAGCATGCCTGCCTCGTCGCCGACGCGCTGGGCATGACCGCCATTCATATCCATCCCTTTTCGGGCCTGCTGTCGGCCTATGGCATCGGTCTGGCACGCATCGCCGCCGCGCGCGCGCGCGCCGTGATCCGCCCCTTCGACGGTGAACTGACGGCGGAACTCGATGCCACAATTACCGAATTGACCGATGAAGCGCTGGCGGAACTCGCAGCGCAAGGCGTCGACACCGCAAGCGCGAAGACCCGAACGATCCTGCATTTGCGCTATGACGGCAGCGACACGACGCTGCCATCCGACTTCACGACCCGCGACCGGCAGGCTGCCATCGAGCATTTCGAGGCGGCGCATCGCGCGCAGTTCGGCTTCAGCTTCGAGGGCAGGACGGTCGTGGTGGAAGCGGTTGAAGTGACCGCGGAAGATACGACCACACGCCATCGAGACACCGAAAGCGCCGCAACGACCACCGACCTGCCCGAACCGCATGACAGGCGGCCCATCCATACCGGCGGCGAATGGCGCAACGCGAACATCTATATGCGGGCGGCGCTGACGGCCGGCCACGAAATGACCGGCCCCGCCATCATCGTCGAGCCGAACCAGACGATCGTGATCGAGCCCGGCTGGCGCGCCGAAGTGACGGCGAAGGATCACATCGTCATGCGCCGCGTCGAGGCCCTGCCCGCGCGCACCGCCATCGGCACCGGCGCCGATCCGGTGATGCTTGAGATTTTCAACAATCGCTTCATGTCGATTGCCGAACAGATGGGGGCGGCGCTGCAGAACACCGCCTCGTCGGTCAACATCAAGGAGCGGCTGGACTTTTCCTGCGCCGTCTTCGACCGTGCGGGTGGCCTGGTGTCGAACGCGCCGCATATGCCGGTGCATCTGGGCTCGATGGGCGCCAGTGTGCGCGCCGTGATCGAGCAGAACCCCGATATGGGCCCCGGCGATGTTTTCGTGTTGAACGCGCCCTACAATGGCGGGACGCATCTGCCGGACGTCACCGTCGTTGCGCCTGTCTACGACACGGCGAATGAGACCCGGCTCTTCTATGTCGCGGCGCGCGGCCACCACGCCGATATCGGCGGCATCACGCCGGGTTCGATGCCCGCCCATTCGCGAAACGTCGAAGAGGAAGGTGTGCTGATCGACAATTTCCGCATTGTCGAGCGCGGGCGCCTGCGCGAGGAGGGGCTGCGCCACCTGCTGACAAGCGGCAAATATCCGGCGCGCAATCCCGAGCAGAACATCGCCGATCTCCGCGCCCAGATCGCGGCCTGCGAAAAGGGCGCGCGGGAGCTGCGCCGCATGGTCGCTGAATTCGGGCTCGATGTCGTCGAGGCCTACATGACCCATGTGCAGGACAATGCCGAAGAAAATGTGCGCCGCGTGATCGGCCGGCTGAAGGATGCAAGCTTCGAGCAGAAAATGGACGACGGCTCGGTCATTCGCGTCGCCGTGAGCGTGGACCGCAAGGCCCGCACCGCGCGGATCGACTTCACCGGCACAAGCGCCGAGCTCGCCAGCAATCTCAATGCGCCGTCGGCCGTCGCCCGCGCCGCCGTGCTCTATGTCTTCCGCTGCATGGTGGACGACGACATTCCACTGAACGAGGGCTGCCTGAAGCCCATCGAAATCGTCATTCCCGAAGGCTCGATGCTAAGCCCCCGTTATCCGGCGGCCGTCGTCGGCGGCAATGTCGAGACGAGCCAGGCGGTGACGGATGCGCTTTTCGCCGCCTTCGGCGCCATAGCCTCGGCGCAAGGCACGATGAACAACCTGACTTTCGGCAATGACCGGTATCAATATTACGAGACGATCGCCGGCGGCGCAGGCGCGGGCCTCGATTTCGACGGCGCCGATGCCGTCCAGACACATATGACCAATTCGCGGTTGACCGACCCGGAGGTGCTCGAATGGCGCTTCCCTGTGCTGCTCGAAGAATTCAGCATCCGCCGCGGCTCGGGCGGCAAGGGCAAGCATAAGGGCGGCGACGGCGCGGTGCGCATAATCCGCTTCCGCGAGAAGATGAGTCTTTCGATCCTTTCGACCCGCCGCGTCATCGCACCCTTTGGTCTGATGGGTGGGGAGGATGCGCAAAAGGGCGAGAACGACATCCGTCGCATCAATGGAAAAACGGAAAGACTCGACGGCTCCGCTCAAGCCGAACTCGACGCCGGCGACATTGTGATCGTGAAGACACCGGGCGGCGGCGGGTTTGGCCAGGCCTGATGACCGGGCACTTGATCCGGTGCAAATCGGTCGCCCACCACCGGAATGGCCACGACTCGCGCATCGGCCGCGCAATGGGCTCAATTAATGACCAAGGCGTGATAAATTCGAGTTTTTATCCACATCGAATTACATGCATGGATTCAAGCGCTTGGGGACCAAAGTTCAGACGCTCAAATTCCATGCTGCGGTGCAGCCACGAAACCGCTTGCGAACAGCTCGAATTTTACCTGAAAGTCCCTATCTACCCACGACGAGTGGAGGCCGAAATGATTGCAACGAAAGTCGGTTATCTCGCTACCGGGCTTGCGTTTTTCTTCGTCGGCGCCGTGGCGATGGGTCTGTTCTGACCTCGACAGGATGAAAGCAGTTACGGCGTCAAAGCCGTATCCCCCAGATGGTTCGGAGGGCGCGACCGCAAGGCGCGCCCTCTTCATTTGTCCGCGATCAATCGGCAGATTCAGGAAAGCGCGCGGCATAGTCCTCAAGCGGCAGCCGCGTGGCGTTCACCACAAACGACACCATGTGGTAGAGGCCGGCAAGAACGATCATCTCCAGCAACTGCTCGTCGCTGAATTCCGCTTTAAGCGCCGTCCACAGAACGTCGTCGACCGTGCTCGTGTCGTGCAATTGATCGACCAGCCGGACAATCAGCCTCTCGCTGGCGCTCCAACATTCGGCATCGGCGCCCGGCGCCACCGTGGCGGCGATTTCCGCCGGACCGAAACCCACGCGCTCACCGAAAAAGGCGATATGCACGCCCCATTCGTATTCGCCGCCGCAACGCGCGCAGGCGCGATCGATAACGATTTCGCGCTCGCGCAACGAGAGCGTCCCCTTGTCGAGCATGCCGCCCGCCATGAACCGCCGAAAGACGCGCGGATTGCGGGCGAGCGTGCGGAAGAGCACCAGCGGCTCGACGCCGGGCGGCATCAGCCTCTCAAGCGTCTTTTCCATGTCGTCATCGTAAGGCCTTGCGGCAGGTTCGATCCGGGCTGTCATGGCGCCATCTCCATCTTTGCTACGATTTCAGTAGCAAGAACATGGCGCTTCTCTTTTCGTAGCGCAAGGGTTAATCTGGCGGCATGACGAAACCGCCGAAAACCGCCCCCCGTCCCGGCCGCCGCGTCCGCGGCTCGACCACCGGCCGCCCGGTCATGGTCCTGCTCGACCTGCTGGGGCGGCGCTGGGTCTTGCGCGTCCTCTGGGAACTGCGGGGCGACCCGTTGACCTTCCGCGCGCTGCAGGCGGCTTGCGGCGGCCTTTCGCCCAGCGTCCTCAATGCGCGTCTGGCCGAACTGCGCGACAGCAAAATCGTCGAACAGCGGCCCGACGAGGGCTATGCGCTGACACGACAAGGGCGCGAACTGCTTGCGCAACTCGCGCCCCTGACGGCGTGGTCCGAAAAATGGGTCAAATCGCTCGACTGAGCGTCAGGCGGCTTCCTCTTCCGACTCGGCCCCCGGCGTATAGCTGAGAATTGGCGCCAGCCAGCGCTCGCATTCCGCCAGCTCCATGCCCTTGCGCGCGGCGTAGTCCACCACCTGGTCGTGGCCGATCTTGCCGACACCGAAATATTCCGACTGAGGGTGGCTGAAATAAAGCCCGCTCACCGCCGCACCCGGCCACATGGCGCAGCTCTCGGTCAGCTTCATGCCGATCTTCGCTTCGACGTCGAGCAGCTTGAATAGCGTGCGCTTCTCGGTGTGATCGGGTTGGGCGGGATAACCGGGTGCCGGACGAATACCCTGATACTTCTCCGCGATCAGCTCGGCGTTGCTGAGCTTTTCCTTCGCTGCGTAGCCCCAGAACTCGCGACGCACGCGCTCATGCATGTGCTCGGCAAAGGCTTCCGCCAGTCGGTCCGCTAGCGCCTTCGACAGGATTGCCCTGTAGTCGTCATTCGCTTCCTCGAAGCGCTTCGCGACCTCATCTTCGCCGAACCCGGCCGTGACGGCAAAGCCACCGACATAGTCTTCGATGCCCGTGTCCTTGGGGGCGACAAAATCCGCAAGCGCCATGTTGGCGCGATCGGAGCTGCGCTTCATCTGCTGGCGCAGCGAGTGAAGCATGGCCAGCGTCTGCTTGCGCCCATCGTCGGCATAAAGCTCGATGTCGTCGTCCGCTACCTGATTGGCCGGCCAGAAGCCGATGACGGCAGCCGCCTTCACCCACTTCTCCTCGACCATCTGCTTCAGCATGGCCTGTGCATCGTCGAACAGACCGCGCGCCGCCTCACCGACCTTGTCGTCCTTCAGGATTTGCGGATATTGGCCCGCAAGCTCCCAGGTCTGGAAAAAGGGCGTCCAGTCGATATAGGGCACGAGTTTATCGAGCGGATAGTCCTCGAACACTTTCGTACCAATGAAACTCGGCCGCGTCGGCTTGTAGCCCTCCCACTCGATCTTGAGCCTGTTGTCGCGCGCCGCGGCGAGCGTCTGCCGGTCCTTCTTGTCGCGCGCGCCGGCATGTGCCGTCGCCATTTTCGCGTATTCGTCGCGAATGTCGGCGATAAACTTCCCGCGTGACGTCTCGGAGATGAGATTCGACGCAACGCCCACGGCGCGGCTCGCATCCGTCACATAGATTGCCTGGCCGCGCTTGTAGTTCGGATTGATCTTGACGGCCGTGTGGATGCGGCTCGTCGTCGCCCCGCCGATCAGCAGCGGAATGTCGAAGCCCTCACGCTCCATTTCGGCCGCAACGTGACACATCTCATCGAGGCTCGGCGTGATGAGACCCGACAGACCGATGATATCGACCTTCTTCTCGCGTGCGACCTGGAGAATCTTGTCGGCCGACACCATGACGCCGAGATCGATCACCTCGTAATTGTTGCACTGGAGCACGACGCCGACGATATTCTTGCCGATATCGTGAACATCGCCCTTCACCGTCGCCATCAGAATGGTGGCGGCGGTTTCCTTTTGCGTCGCGCCGGTGAGTTCTTTCTCCTTCTCCATGAACGGCATCAGATAGGCGACCGCCTGCTTCATCACGCGGGCGCTCTTCACCACCTGCGGCAGGAACATCTTGCCGGCACCGAAGAGGTCGCCAACGATGTTCATGCCGTCCATCAGCGGCCCTTCGATGACATGCAGCGGACGCTCGGCATGTTGCCGCGCCTCCTCCACGTCCTCCTCGACATAGGCATTGATGCCCTTGACCAGCGAATGAGCAAGCCGTTCGTTGACGGGCTTTTCGCGCCAGGACAGGTCTTCCTCGCGTTTCTTGCCCGCACCGCCTTTGTACTGTTCGGCCGCCTCCAGCAGGCGTTCGGTCGCATCCGGCCGTCGATTGAGGATCACATCCTCAACACGCTCGCGCAGGCTCGGCTCGATATCGTCATAGATGGCAAGCTGTCCGGCATTGACGATACCCATATCCATGCCCGCCTTGATGGCGTGGTAGAGGAACACCGAATGCATCGCCTCGCGCACCGGCTCGTTGCCGCGGAACGAGAACGACACGTTGGAGACACCGCCCGACACATGCGCATAGGGCAATTGCTGGCGGATGCGCTTCGTCGCGTCGATGAATTCGACGGCGTAGTTGTTATGTTCCTCGATGCCGGTGGCAACTGCGAAGATATTGGGGTCGAAAATAATGTCTTCCGGCGGAAACCCAACCACTTCCGTCAGCAGCTTGTAGGCGCGTTCGCAAATCTCGAATTTGCGATTGGCCGTGTCGGCCTGGCCTTCCTCGTCGAATGCCATTACGACGGCAGCCGCACCATAACGCTTCACCTTGCGGGCATGGTCGAGAAAGGCCTCCTCGCCTTCCTTGAGGCTGATGGAATTCACCACCGCCTTGCCCTGCACGCATTTGAGGCCGGCCTCGATCACCTCCCATTTCGACGAGTCGATCATGATCGGCACGCGCGAAATATCGGGCTCGGAGGCGATGAGGTTCAGAAATCGAACCATCGCCGCCTTCGAATCGAGCATCCCTTCATCCATGTTGATGTCGATGATCTGGGCGCCGTTCTCCACCTGCTGGCGCGCGACGTCGAGCGCTTCGTCGAAGCGATCGTCGACGATCAGCTTTTTGAATTTGGCGGAGCCCGTCACATTGGTGCGCTCGCCAATATTGATGAAGTTCGCGGTCGATTGAGTCATGAGATTCTGTATCTAACTTTTTGAAGGAAAGTGCCGGCGGCCCGAAAATCAGGCCGCCGTGAAGGCTTCGAGACCGGAAAGACGCAAGCGCGTTTCGATCTCCGGTGCCGTTCGCGGCTTCATGCCTTTCACCGCCTCGGCAATGGCATGAATATGCTCAGGCGTCGTGCCGCAGCAGCCACCGACAATATTGACGAGGCCGGAGGCCGCGAACTCGCCGACCAGCGCCGACATTTGCGCGGCATCCTGGTCATACTCGCCCATCTCGTTCGGCAGGCCGGCATTCGGGTGCGCACTCACACCGGTATCCGCAATCCGCGACAGCGTGTCGATGTGCGGCCGCATCTCCTTGGCGCCCAGCGCACAATTGAGCCCGATCGAGAACGGCTTCACATGCCGCACCGAGTTCCAGAAGGCTTCCGGCGTTTGCCCGGAGAGCAGACGTCCGGACATATCGGTAATGGTGCCGGAAATCATCACCGGCAGCTCGAAGCCCAGTTCCTCGAAAACTTCCTCGACTGCGAAAAGCGCCGCCTTGGCGTTCAGCGTGTCGAAAATCGTTTCGACGAGAATGGTATCGGCGCCGCCTTCGATGAGACCCCTGGTCGCTTCCTTGTAGGCCGTCACAAGCTCATCGAAATCGACGTTGCGAAAGCCCGGATCGCTAACCTTCGGCGAAATCGACGCCGTCCGATTGGTCGGTCCGAGCACGCCGGCGACGAAGCAGACACGTCCGGGCGTTTCACGCTCCGCGATATCCGCCGCTTCGCGCGCGATGCGCGCGCTCTCGACATTCATCTCATAGGCGAGATGCTCGAGGTGATAATCCGCCTGCGCGATACGCGTTGCGCTGAACGTGTTGGTCTCGGCAAAATCCGCACCGGCCCGATAATACTTCAGGTGGATTTCGCGCAGGATGTCGGGCTGCGCCAGCGAGATCAGCTCGTTGTCGCCCTTGACGTCATGGGCATGATCCTTCAGCCGCTCGCCGCGAAAATCTGCCTCGGTGAGCTTGTAGCCCTGGATCATCGTTCCCATCGCCCCGTCGAGCACCAGGATGCGCTCCTTCGCGAGCACCTTCAGTTTTGCAATCCGTTCGTCTCTGGTCATGGTGCCTCCTTCATGCGGGTTCGGCCGGCGTCAGCGCGGCCTGCGGACGCAAACCCAGCACATGGCAAATCGCGAAAGTGAGATCGGCCTGATTGAGCGTGTAGAAGTGAAAGCGGTCGAAGCCGTAGCCGCGCAGCCGGTTCACCTGCTCGGCCGCGACATAGGCGGCGATCAGCTTGCGCGTCTCCAGCTCGTCGTCGAGCCCGACATAATAATTCTCCAGCCATTGTGGAATGCTGGCGCCGCAACGCTCCGCCATCCGCTTCGTGCCTTTGAAATTGGTCGTCGGCATGATGCCCGGCACGATCGGAACCGAGATTCCCGCCTTCTGTGTTTTTTCCAGAAAGCGGACATGCTTCTCCGTGTCGAACACGAATTGCGTGATCGCCCGCGTCGCGCCGGCATCGACCTTCTTTTTCAGCAGCTCGATATCGGCGTCGAGCGAAACGGATTCCGGGTGCTTTTCCGGATAGGCCGAAACGATCACATCGAAATCGCCGATCTTGCGGATCGCGGCGATCAGCTCCGGCGTCGACTGGTAACCTTCCGGATGCGGCCGATAGGGCGCGCCGAGTTCGGGCATGTCGCCACGCAGCGCGACGATATGCCGGATGCCGGCATCCCAATAGCCCCGGATGACCTCGTCGACTTCGGCGCGCGACGCACCGACACAGGTAAGATGCGCAACCGGCTCAAGCGTCGTCTCGTCGAGAATGCGCTTCACCGTCGCATGCGTGCGCTCACGCGTTGACCCGCCGGCACCATAGGTCACCGACACGAATTCAGGCGCCAGCGGTTCCAGCCGCCGGATTGAACGCCACAATGTTTGTTCCATCTCCGGCGTCTTGGGCGGGAAGAATTCAAACGAGACGCGCGTACGATCGCGCTTGTCTTCTTTTGATTTCCGGTTCATCGCGTCGCTCCTTCAAATTCGATGCGCCGTTCGGCACGAGGCGCCGGTTGCGCTGGCCGCTCCGCAACCCAGATCGACACCGTCAGTTGCGCATCGTCGTCACCTTCCGGCGGCAAATGCCTGATCTCGCGCACATCGAGACCGGCCTCGACAAGCCATGCCGCCACTTCGTCCGCGTCAAATCCCAGCCGCCGATGGGCATGACTCTCGCGCAGAAAATCGAGATCATGCGGCGCAAAATCGGCGATCAGCAATCGTCCGCCGGGCTTCATGATCCGCGCCGCTTCGGCAACCGAGGCGGCAGGGTCGTCCAGAAAGTGCAGCACCATATGCAAGGTCACGAGGTCGACCGTCGCATCCTGCATCGGCAGGTCGTAGAGATCGCCCTGCCTCACCGAGCAATGCGCAAATTCGGGCAGCGCAAGATGCGCGCGCGCGAGCGCCAGCATTTCCGGGCTGAGATCGATACCGATGCCGCTCTTTGCCTTCGGGCCGAAAAGTTCGAGCATCCGCCCCGTTCCTGTCCCCAGATCCGCCACCGCCTCCATGTCGTCACGGGCACCGAGATCCATCATCGCCTGTTCGACCTTGCCTTCCGGCACATAGAGCGAGCGAATGCGGTTCCATTCATCGGCATTCGCGCGGAAATAGGCCGCTGCCTTCTCGGCACGCGCCGTACGCACCGCCTCCAGCCGCTCACAATCGCGCGCGATGACGAGATCTTCCTGTGGAATCAGCCCTGTCAGCACTTCGGCCAGCGCGGCCACCGGTCCGCCGCTGGCGAGACGGTAAAAAACCCAACTCCCCTCCCGAAACCGTTCGAGAAGCCCTGCTTCACAAAGCAGTTTGAGGTGACGACTGACACGCGGCTGACTCTGGCGCAAAATCTGCGTCAACTCGGTCACCGTGAGTTCACCACGCGCCAACAACGCCAGCAGACGCAATCGCGTTGGCTCACCAGCGGCCCTCAACCCCGCAAGAAGCTGTTCCATTCGGCACCCGATCATCAAATTTCGAAAAACATATAAACATATCCTTATGTCTTTCAAAAGGACTTTATCTTGCAACATTTCCGCAACATAGTCGCGGAATTGACGGGCCCCCCTAGGCTCGTCTGCTGGTTAACGCCCACCCCATATGCTACCTAGAGCGCTTGGCAATGCGTGAATCGGGGCGAAAAATTTGAGCGTTTCTGCGCCGTTCACGCGAATTTAAGCGGATCGGCGGATGCTCCCGGGGAGAGGCGCACGGCCGATGTGACGCACACATCGGCGGGCGGCCGGTTTTGGATTGAGGGCGGGCGAATGAAGTTTCGGACTGGAAGAATGACGCGGCCGCGCCTGCTCGCGGGCATCGTGGCAATGGCGATGCTGGTTGCCGGCGGCGTGGCGCAGGCCGATGACGGCGAGAACGACCCGCTCGAACCGATGAACCGCTACTTCTTCGAGCTCAACAAATTCTTCGACACGATCCTGCTGAAGCCGGTTGCCACCTGGTATGACGGCGTCGTGCCGGAGCCGGGCCGCGACAGCATCCGCAACTTTCTCGACAATCTCAGAAGCCCGGTGATCCTCGCCAACGACATGCTGCAGGGCGAATGGGATCGCGCCGGCACGACCGCGAGCCGCTTCGGTATCAACACGACGGTCGGCGTGCTCGGCCTTTTCGACCCGGCCTCGAAATGGGGCATGAAGCAGCACAGCGAGGACTTCGGCCAGACGCTCGCGACCTGGGGCACGGGCGAAGGCCCCTATCTCTTTCTGCCGGTGCTCGGTCCCGCCCCGCCGCGCGACCTGACGGGCTTTGTCGTCGACGCGGCCTTCGACCCGCTGACCTATATCTACTGGGACCGCCCCAAGACGGTGCCCGTCACCCGGTTCGTGGTGAACGGCATCGACCAGCGCGCGCGCAGTCTCAACACGTTCGACCAGATCGAGCGCACCTCGATCGATTTTTACGCGACGGTGCGCAACCTTTACCGGCAAAGCCGCGCCAGCGAGATCGCCAACGGCCAGCACAATTTCGACACACTGCCGGACATCGACGATCTCACTTTCGACACAAACGAACCCAACACTCCCGGTATGAGACCCTGAGTTCGCACGCCCGCGCATATCGCGTCGGCAGCGAACGTAAGGGACCGGAAAGCAGGAGATCGCGCATGCCCCGCCGTGCTTCGTTGCGAGTTGCCATCGCCCCCCTCGCCTTTTGCGCCGCCTTGACGCTGGGGCTGCTTCACGCCGCCGCGCCGGCCCGCGCCAATGACGATCCGAAAGCCTTTGTCGACGCGGTCGCCGTGCGCGCCATCGACATCATCAGCGACACCGCGGCAACGCCGAAGCAGCGCGAGGACGCTTTCCGCGACCTGCTGCGCGAGACCGCCGATCTCGACCGCGTCGCCGCCTTTGCGCTCGGCCAGTATCTGCGCACGCCGACGCCCGAGCAGCTCGCCGAATATCGCAGCCTCGTCGAGAACTTCATCGTCAAGGTCTATGTGACTCGTCTCACCGACTACAACAACGAGAAGCTCGAAGTGCTGAGCGCGCAGATGCGCGGCGACACCCAGGCGATCGTCAAGAGCGAGATCCGCTTTCCCGGCGGCCGCCCGCCGGTGACCGTCGACTGGTGGCTGGTGAAGAGCGACGACGGCTACAGGGTTTTCGACATCAATGTTGTCGGCATCTGGCTGGCACAGGAGCAGCGCTCGACCTTCTCGAGCGTCATCCGCAACAGCGGCGGCAATTTCGATGCCCTGCTCGAACACCTGCGGGCCCAGATCGACAAGGCCGAAAAGGGCGACCTTTCGGGCATCGCCAAGGTCGACTGAAAAACACCGTACACGGATGAACCCGGCCGCGGCGCCTCCCGAAAGAGGGGCGCCGCAGCTGTTTGTGACAGCAAAACACCCCCTCTGTCACGGAACTGTCATAAAACTGTCACAAAAGACTTTTCCACAGCGATACCCCATAACTTATCCCCGGGGGCGGACATGA
>JAUXOE010000076.1 GCA_030682415.1 Parvibaculum sp. | reverse complement strand
GAGGAGCCGTCGCTCTCGGGCGGCGTGATGAACGAGAGCGAGCTGGCGACCCGCCTCGGCCTTGCCGGTATTCCCGCCGTCGCCGAGACCATCATCATCGAACGCGACCTGCGCCTCCTTGAACTCGCGGGCGGGCGCTATCACGTTGCGCAGATTTCCTGCGAGGCCTCGGTCGAGATTATCCGCCGCGCCCGAAATCGCGGCCTGCCGGTGACCTGCGGCGTCTCGGCGGCGCATCTCCAGCTCAACGAGAACGACGTCCAGAGCTATCGCACCTTCTTCAAGCTCTCCCCGCCCTTGCGCGGCGAGGCCGACCGCCGGGCGCTGGTCGAGGGACTGGCCGACGGCACCATCGACGTCGTCGTCTCGAGCCACGACCCGCAGGACGCCGAAGTGAAGCGCCGGCCCTTTGCCGAGGCGAATTTCGGCGCCATCGGCCTCGAAACCCTGCTGCCGGCGGGACTCGCCCTCGTCCACAATGGCGACATGCCGCTGGCCCGCCTGCTGGCGGCGTTGACCCACGCGCCTTCCGATCTGCTCGGTCTGGTCCGCGGACGTCTCGCCGCGGGCCTCCCCGCCGATCTGGTCCTCATCGACACCGACACGCCCTGGGTTCTCGATCCCTCGAAGCTCAAATCGATCTCGAAGAACACGCCCTTCGAGGACCGCCGCTTCCAGGGCCGCGCCATCCGCACCATGGTCGGCGGCCGCACGGTCTATGTTCGCGGCGACGGGGCTGGACACTAACCTCTGTCGTTGCAATTCTCTTCCACCCGCCGCCTGCGGGAGGGATCAAGGGGAGGTAGATCTGAATGCCCGCTGACATCGATTTTGCAGCCGCCGCGCCGCTTCTGCTCGCCGTTGCCGTGCTCGGCTATCTGCTGGGCTCCATCCCTTTCGGCCTGCTGCTGACGCGCCTGGCCGGTCTCGGCGACATCCGTGACATCGGCTCCGGCAATATCGGTGCCACCAACGCGCTGCGGACCGGCAATCGCTGGGTGGCGGCAGGCACGTTGATCGGCGATGCGGGCAAGGGCGCCGTCGCCGTCCTCGTCGCCGCACAGCTCGGTGTCGTGACCGGAACCGATCCGGTCTGGATGTCGGCGATCGCCGCGCTGGCCGCCTTTCTCGGCCATCTCTATCCGATCTGGCTCGGGTTCAAGGGTGGCAAGGGCATCTCCACTTTCATCGGCGTTCTTCTGGCGCTGCATTGGCCGGTCGGACTCTTGTTCTGTGCCACATGGGCCCTTGTCGCCGCGATCTCGCGCTACTCGTCATTGTCGGCACTGGTCGGTGCGCTGCTGACGCCAATCTATCTCGCCTGGCTCGATCAGTGGCATCTGGTCGGTCTCGGCGTTCTGCTGGCCGCGCTGATCTACATTGCGCATCGCGACAACATCCGCCGCCTTCTCGCCGGTACGGAATCCCGCATCGGACAAAAGACGTCCGAGGCCTGACCGCCATGGGCGCGCCGCTCTCCGACACCGAGCGCCTCGCCCGTCTTCGTCTCGCCCGCAGCGACAATATCGGCCCCGTCACCTTTCGCGATCTGCTGCAGCATTGCGGCAGCGCGGTAGCCGCCATCGACGCGCTGCCTGATCTCGCCGCGCGCGGCGGCACGAAACGCGCCGTCAAGATCGCCACCGCCGCCGATGCGGAAGCCGAACTGTCAAAACTGACCCGGCTCGACGCCCGGCTTCTGGTCTGGGGCGACGGCGATTATCCGGCACGCCTCGCCGCAATCGACCCGCCGCCGCCCGTGATCGCCGTGATGGGCAGCGCCGAACTGCTGGCCCGCCCCTCAATCGCCATTGTCGGCTCGCGTAATGCGTCTGCCGCCGGCCGCCGGATCGCCGGCGACATGGCCAAAGAACTGGGTACGGAAGGTTTCGTTGTAGTCTCGGGCCTCGCCCGCGGCATCGACACGGCCGCCCATCGCGCGGCACTGGCCACCGGCACCGCCGCCGTGCTGGCCGGCGGCCTCGACATCGTCTATCCGGACGAGAACCGCGAACTGCAGGCCTTGATCGCCGACGGCGGAACGCTGGTCTCCGAAATGCCGCCCGGCACCAGTCCTCAGGCGCGTCACTTCCCGCGCCGCAACCGGCTGATCTCCGGCCTCTCGCTGGCCGTCATCGTGGTCGAAGCGGCGTTGCGCTCCGGTTCGCTCATCACCGCCCGCTTCGCCCTTGAGCAAGGCCGCGACGTTTTCGCCGTTCCGGGCTCCCCCCTCGACCCTCGCGCCGGCGGCTCCAACCGTCTGATCAAGGACGGCGCCCCCCTGGTCGAGACGGCGGAGGATGTCATCGCCGCCCTGGCGACCCCGACAGGCGGCCGATGGCGCGAACCGGGGCCCTCCACATATGACGGCCCGGGGTCCGATTTGGCGGTTTCCCGCGAGATTGATGATGGCGACCGTGCTGCATTGCTGGCTGCGCTGGGGCCGACCCCCATGCCGCTTGACGAGATTCTGCGTCAATCGGGCGTTTCGGTTCCTGTCGCCCGCGCCGTCCTGCTCGAACTGGAGCTCGCCGGCCGTCTCCATCGCGATCCCGGCAACCGTGTCAGCCTCGTCTGAACGCCAATGCAATCGCGAAAATGGCCGCCGATTTTGAGATCCTGCGGCCGCCGGCCAGGCTCATATCGCGGCGCACAAGGAAATTTCGGCGGTTTTCTGCCGGATTTGACAGTGTCTCCCCTTTTCACCATGTTCAGCCGGCGGCTGAAGGCGGCCGGTAGCGGCGGCTCACCTGTGCACCTCACGGCAGATCGGCGACCAGATCGCACGGCGCGCCGTCGGCGCTTGGCGACGGCAGGCCACATTTATATAGAGAGTTTGAGCGTTCGATGGACGTCGTTATTGTCGAGTCGCCGGCCAAGGCGAAGACCATCAACAAGTATCTCGGCAAGGGCTACAAGGTCCTGGCCTCCTACGGCCATGTCCGCGATCTGCCGTCGAAAGACGGCTCGGTCCTGCCGGACGACGACTTCGCCATGGCCTGGGACGTCGATGCCAAATCCCAGAAGCGCCTCAACGAAATTGCGGCCGCCGTCAAAGGCGCCAGCCGCCTGATCCTGGCCACTGACCCGGATCGCGAAGGCGAGGCGATTTCCTGGCATGTGCTTGAAGTCCTGAACAAAAAGAAGGCGCTCAAGGACGTCGAAATCCAGCGGGTCGTCTTCAATGCCATCACCAAACAGTCCGTCACCGAGGCAATGCTGCATCCGCGCGGCCTCGACAAGGAATTGATCGACGCCTACCTCGCCCGCCGCGCCCTCGATTATCTGGTCGGGTTCACGCTGTCGCCGGTCCTCTGGCGCAAGCTGCCGGGCTCGCGCTCGGCCGGCCGCGTTCAATCGGTCTCGCTGCGGTTGATCTGCGACCGCGAACTCGAAATCGAGGCCTTCCGCGCCCGCGAATACTGGACCGTCGAAGCCGACATGAAGACGGGTGGCGGTGCGGCCTTTGTCGCGCGTCTTGTCAATGTCGACGGCAAGAAGCTCGACAAGTTCGACATCGCCGACGAAAAGAGCGCCCGCGAGATCGAAGCCCGCATCAAGGCCTCGCATTATTCGGTGAAATCGGTCGAGAGCAAGCCGGCGCGCCGCCACCCGAACCCGCCCTTCACCACCTCCACCATCCAGCAGGAAGCCTCGCGCAAGCTCGGCTTCTCCGCCAGCCGCACCATGCAGGTCGCCCAGCGCCTCTATGAAGGCGTCGAGATCGACGGCGAAACCACCGGCCTCATCACCTATATGCGTACCGACGGCGTGCAGATCGCACCGGAAGCGATCGCCCAGGCCCGCACCGTCATCAACAACGAATTCGGCGAGGCCTATCTGCCGGACGCGCCACGCGTCTACACGACAAAAGCAAAGAACGCGCAGGAAGCGCACGAAGCGATCCGCCCGACCGATCTCGCGCGCCTGCCGAAACACGTTGCCGGTCGCCTCGACGACGACCAGCGCCGCCTCTACGAACTGGTCTGGAACCGCACCGTCGCCAGCCAGATGGAAAGCGTGCAGCTTGAGCGCACCACCATCGAAATCGAAGCCGACGACGCACCCATCGGTCTGCGCGCCACCGGCTCCGTGATCGTCTTCGACGGTTTCCTGCGCCTTTATCAGGAAGGCCGCGACGAGCCGGAGGAAGGCGAGGATGGCGGCCGCCTGCCGAAGGTCGCCAAGGGCGACAAGCTCGGCCTCGACAAGGTACGCCCCGAACAGCATTTCACCGAGCCGCCGCCCCGCTTCACCGAAGCGACGCTGGTCAAGCGCATGGAAGAGCTCGGCATCGGCCGCCCCTCCACCTATGCCTCGACGCTGCAGACCTTGCGCGACCGCGAATATGTCCACATGGACAAGAACCGTTTCGTTCCGCACGACAAGGGCCGCCTCGTCACGGCCTTCCTCGAGAACTTCTTCACCCGCTATGTCGAATACGACTTCACGGCAGCGTTGGAGGAGAAACTCGACAAGGTCTCGGCCGGCGAACTCGACTGGAAGGATCTGCTGCGCGAATTCTGGAAGGAATTCACCGTCGACGTCGCCAAGGCGCTCGAACTGCGCATTACCGAAGTGCTCGACCGCCTCAACGAAGTGCTGGCGCCGCATGTCTTCCCCGAAAAGGAGGACGGCTCCGACCCGCGCAAATGCCCGGCCTGCGCCGATGGCCGCATCTCACTGAAGGTCGGCCGCTTCGGTGCCTTTGTCGGTTGCTCGAACTATCCCGAATGCCGGTTCACCCGCCAGCTCACCGTCGGCGCCGACGGCGAAGAACAATCCGGCGACCGCGTGCTCGGCATTGATCCGGAAACCAATGCCGAGATCAGCCTCAAGACCGGCCGTTTCGGGCCTTATGTCGAACGCGCGCCGCTTGAGCCCGACGACAAGCCGAAACGCAGTGGCCTGCCCGCCAAAATGTCGGCGGCCGATGTCGATCTCGAAAAAGCGCTCCGCCTGCTGACCTTGCCGCGCGAAGTCGGCATCCACCCCGAAACCGGCAAGAAGATCACCGCCGGCCTCGGCCGCTTCGGCCCCTTCGTTCTGCATGATGGCACCTACGCCAACCTGAAAGACCCCGAAGAGCTTTTCGACATCGGTCTCAACCGTGCGATTGCCGTCCTCGCCGAAAAAATCATCCGCGCCGAGGAGCGCGCCGGCAAGGTGCTGAAGGAACTGGGCAAGCATCCCGAAACCGGCAAGCCGGTGCAGGTGCGCGAAGGCAAATACGGGCCCTACATCAAGCACGCGTCCACCAACGCGACGCTGCCGAAATCGGGCGACCCGATGTCGGTGACGCTCGAGGAAGCGCTCGCGCTCATCGCCGAACGCGAAGCGAAGAGCGGCAAGAAGAAACCGGCAAAAAAACCGGCGGCCAAAAAGAACGGCGACGCAAAGCCCGCGAAAAAGCCGGCGGCAATGAAAGCCGCGCCGAAGAAGACAGCCGCGAAAAAGACAGCGCCGAAAAAGAAGCCGGCCGCAAAGAAGCAGGCGTCGAAGTCGAAAAGCGCCGTCAACGTCGCTGAACCGGCGGACTGACCTTGGCCGAACGCAGCAAGCCCAAAAAAACCGGCCCCGGAAAGAAAAGCAAGTCCAGCGGCCGCCTCCCGTCGCGCGACGACATTCTCAAATTCATAGCTGAAAGCGGCGGCAAGCTCGGCAAACGCGAGATCGGCCGCGCCTTCGGCATCAAGGGCGAGGATCGTCTGCCCTTCAAGAAGCTGTTGAAGGAGCTGAAGGACGAAGGCCTGATCGCGAAGGACGAAACGAAAAGCCTGCGCCGCGTCGGCGAACTGCCGCCCGTCACCATCATCGAAATCACCCACACCGACACCGATGGCGATCTGATCGCGCGGCCGGTCTCCTGGCCCGGCGAAACGCCGCCGCCGCTGATCGTCATCGCACCGGACACCAAGCGGCGGCCGAAGCGCGACAGTCTCGACGAACCGCCGGCCGGTGTCGGCGACCGCGTGCTGGCGCGCATCGAAAAATCCGATGACGAGAGCTATCCCTTCGAGGCCCATGTCATTCGCCGCGTCGGCAAGGGTGCTGAACGCGTCCTCGGCCTTCTTCGCCGCGCCAAGGGCACGAAGATCGCCCGCCTGATCCCCGTCGACAAGAAACTCCGGGTCGAGTTCGAAATCGCCGTCGAAGACACCAACGGCGCCGAGGACGGCAATCTGGTGCTGGCCGAAACCATCCCCGGCAAGCGCCACGGCATCCCCCGCGCCCGCGTGCGCGAAGTCTTCGGCGACGGCGACGATCCGCGTTCGATCAGCCTGATCGCCATCCACACCCACGGCATCCCGGATGCCTTTCCCGACAGCGTCATCGCCGATGCCGAAGCGGCGAAACATCAGGGCCTCAAGGGCCGCGTCGATCTGCGCGACATTCCCCTCATCACCATCGATCCGCCGGATGCGCGCGACCATGACGATGCGGTCTGGGCCGCGCCTGACGACGATCCAAAAAACGAAGGTGGCGTCGTCGCCATCGTCGCCATCGCCGATGTCGCCGCCTATGTGAAGCCCGGCTCGCCGATGGACCGCGAAGCGCACAAGCGCGGCAACTCGACCTACTTCCCCGATCGCGTCGTGCCGATGCTGCCGGAGCGCATCTCCAACGATCTCTGCTCGCTGGTCGACGGCGAGGACCGCGCCTGCTTCGCCGTGCGCATGGTCTTCGACCGCAACGGCGTGAAACGCGGGCACGAATTCATCCGCGGCCTGATGCGCTCGGCCGCCAGCCTCAACTACAAGCAGGTCCAGCAGGCGATCGACGGAAATCCGGACGACATCGCCGGCCCGCTGCTCGAACCGGTGCTGAAACCGCTCTGGGCCGCCTATCGCATCCTCGCAAAAGCCCGCGAAGCGCGCGGCCCCCTCGATCTCGATCTGCCCGAATACAAGATCGACATCAGCGCCGAGGGGCGCGTCGCCGCCATCCGCATCGGCGAGAAGCATGAATCGATGAAACTCATCGAAGAGTTCATGATCCAGGCCAATGTCTGCGCCGCCGAATCCGCCGAGGCCCGGCACCGTCCGGTCGTCTACCGCATCCATGACGCGCCGACGCGCGAAAAGCTGATGGCGCTGGCCGAATTTCTGGCCACGCTCAATCTGAGTTTCGCCAAGGGCGAAGCCGTCCGCCCCGCCAATTTCAACCGCATCCTGAAAGCGGTCGACGGCACCGAACACGACCGCATGGTCTCCGACGTCATTCTGCGCTCACAGGCCCAGGCGGTCTATTCGCCCGACAATATCGGTCACTTCGGCCTCAACCTGCGCCGCTACGCGCATTTCACCTCGCCGATCCGCCGCTATGCCGACCTCGTCGTTCACCGCGCGCTGATCGCCGGCCTGGGCCTCGGCAAGGACGGCCAGAGCGACGACGATGCGGCGGGCCTTGTCGAAATCGCCGAACATATTTCAATGACCGAGCGCCGCTCGATGCTGGCCGAACGCGACTCGAAGGATCGCTTCATCGCCGCCTATCTCGAAGCGCGCATCGGCGCCGAGTTCCGCGGCCGCGTCGCCGGCGTCACCCGCTTCGGCCTCTTCGTCAAGCTCGACGAGACCGGCGCCGACGGCTTCGTGCCGATTTCGACGCTGGGCGGCGATTTCTTCCATCACGACGAAATTCTCCACGCCCTGATCGGCGAACGCACCGGCCTCACCTATCGTCTCGGCGATGCGGTGCTGGTGCGCCTCGAAGAAGCCGTGCCGATCACTGGCGGTCTGCGCCTTGCCCTTCTGGAAGGCGGCAGCCAGGGCAAACCCGCCGGCCGCAGCGACCGCCAGCGCCCGCCCGCCCGTCGCGGTCCGCCGCGCGGCCGCCCCCGCGGCAAGCAAGGCGCGCCGGCCCGAAAGCCCGACACCCGCCGCTGACAGCCGCCATGTCGCGCGGCAACCTGCCACATTTCATCGCGCCCGGTTTCCGACCATTTTACTGGGACATGCAAGGCGGAGAATGCGACGCCTGAACGGAATTGGTCGACGTATCAATGAGTACCCCAACGGACATGACCGACCCCCTCGTCTTCGAGGCAGCGGACGCGGCGCCCCGGCCAGCCTTTCCGGCGATCCGGCGCGGCTTCGCGCAGCGCTGCCCGGCCTGCGGCAAGGGTTATGTCTTTGGGCGCTTTCTGAAGGTCGCCGACAGCTGCGGACATTGCGGCGAGGAATTGCTGCATCACCAGGCCGACGATGCGCCGCCCTATTTCACCATCATGGTGGTCGGTCATATCGTGGTGCCGATGATGCTCTGGACGGAACTGGCTTACCTGCCGCCGATCTGGCTACATGCCACGCTCTGGCCGGCATTGACGCTCGCGCTGTCGCTCTGGTTCCTGCCCCGCCTCAAGGGCGCGGTCGTCGGCTGGCAGTGGGCGCTCCGCATGCACGGCTTCGGCGGTCAGACCGAGGACTGACCGGATCAGGCTTGCGCCCGCGCCTCGCGGAACGACACCAGCCGCTGCTTGTCTTCATCCCACAACACCAGCCGCACGCAACGCAGGCTCTCGCCCAGCGTCAGCCGGCCGATCCGGCCGAGATCGGGATGATCGCGCAACACCCGCGGCAACCGGTAAAACGGAATGCGCGCGTGAAGATGGTGCACATGATGCACGCCGATATTGGCCGTGAACCAGCGCAGCAGCCGCGGCAGATCGTAATGCGACGAGCCATGCAACGCCGCCTCGTGAAAGTCCCAGCTCAGCGTCTTGCGCCAGAACGTGCCCTCGAACTGATGCTGCACATAGAACATCCAGACGCCGATCGACGATGCGATCGCGACGATCGGCAGATGCACCAGAAAGAACGCCTTGAAGCCGACCAGCCAGATCAGCGCCGCCGCAATCGCCAGCATCGCCGCATTGGTCGCCTGCGTGCTGATCCAGGGCCGCCAGCCGTCGCGCATCATGCCCACCGGCAATCGCTGCTGCAGCAGAAACAGATAGGCCGGTCCGACGCCGAACAACACCACGGGGTTGCGATAGATCCGGTATTGCAGCCGGCCCCAGCGCGACCGCGCCCGGTATTCCGCAACCGTCAGCGTGTCGATATCGCCGATGCCGCGCCGGTCCAGATTGCCGCAGGATGCATGATGAACGGCATGGGCGCGCCGCCAGACGTCGAAGGGCGTCACCGTCAACACGCCGAGCGCCCGGCCGGCCCAGTCATTGGCCCAACGCTGCGGAAAGAACGAGCCATGGCCGCAATCATGCTGGATGGCAAACAGACGCACCAGAAATCCGGCCGCCGGAATGGCGATCGCCAGCGGCGCCCACCAATAGCCGAGCGAATAGGTGAACCAGGCCGCAAACCACAGCGCCACCAGCGGCAGCGCCGTGATCGCCAGCTCGATGGTGCTGCGCGTCTGACTCGGTTTGCGATAGCGGTTGAGAACTTGCGTCCAGCTGCTGGCCGCGGCGGATGAAACTTCCGCCATATGTCCGTTACTCAATGACTGAAACCCGGGTTGACGGCCGCCATCGCGCAACACGGCGCGAACGGCCTCAAGTTGAATGACAATGCGCGGGAATAGACCATATTTCGCCGACAATAGCGGCCTTTATATGTACCGAAGGTAAACACCCTGATTCCGGCCCTTTCCGGCGCTGGACAGCCTCCCCGCTGGCGGGCATCCTCCAGCCCATCAAGCCATTTTGAGCATCGGAACGGAATCATGAGCGAGGAACCGCGGGGCGCTTTCGACCCCAAGAAGTCGCGCGAGCAGGAATATCGCGAAACCACGCAAGGCCGGGCGGTCCGTCCGCGCGATGCCTCGACCCTGATCATCGTCCGCCGCGACGCGGCCGCGCCCCAGGTACTGATGGGTCAGCGTCACGCCGATCACAAATTCATGCCCAACAAATTTGTCTTCCCGGGCGGCCGCGTCGATCCCGCCGACAGCCGCATCGTCCCGGCCGAGGACCTGCGTGACCCGGTGACACGCCGCCTGATGGCGCGCATGCGCGGCACCCCGACCGAACGCCGCGCCCGCGCGCTGGCCATGGCCGCGATCCGCGAAACCTTCGAGGAAACCGGTCTCGTCATCGGCCGCCCGGTCGAGGCGCCGCCGCGCAGCAGTCATCCCGACTGGAACGAATACTTTGCACAAGGCGTCGCGCCGGCACTCGGTTCGCTCGACTTCGTCGCCCGCGCCATCACGCCGCCCTATCGCACCCGCCGCTTCGACACCCGCTTCTTCATCGCCGACGCCGAAACCATTCAGGGCGATCCGCTGCAGACGACGGGCTCCGGCGAATTGCAGGGCCTGCACTGGCTGACCATCGCCGATGCGCGCGATCTCGATCTGCCCAACATCACCCGTGTCGTCCTCGACGAGATCGACGAGCGCCTGCGCCTGGCCGTCGCCGCGCAAAACGCGCGCGCCGTGCCTTTCATCTATTTCCGCGGCGGCAACGCCATCCGCGACGCGATCGAGGATTGATGGCCGTGAATGCCGAAGCCCCGCGCCCCCGCGCCATCCGCCCGCGCGACGCCGCCAGCCTCGTCCTGATCGACGACGCGGGCAGCGAACCGCTGATCCTGATGGGCCGCCGCCATGCGCGGATGAAGTTCATTCCCGATGCTTTCGTCTTTCCCGGCGGCAAGCTCGATGCCGGCGATCTTCTCGCAAGACCGGCCACGGGTTTTTCCGGCGAGACCGCGCGGATGATGCAAAGCGCCGCCGCCGGCGCCAAGGCCGAGGCGCTGGCCATGGCCGCCATCCGCGAAACTTTCGAGGAAACCGGCCTCATCGTCGCCCGCCCCGGCCAGGTCGGCGACACATCCGGCAACGGCTGGCAGCCCTTCCGCGAACGCGGGATTGCGCCCCGCCTCGACATCCTCGATTTCGTCGCCCGCGCCATCACGCCGGCCTCGAGCCCGATCCGCTTCCACGCCCGCTTTTTCGCCGCCCCGGCCTCGAGCGCCGAAGGCGTGCTCAAAGGCAGCGGCGAACTGAGCGAACTCGACTGGTATCCGCTCTCCGATGCGCTGAAATTGCCGGTGATCGACGTCACCGAATTCGTCCTCCGCGAGATCGGCCGCCGCCACAAGGAAGGCCCCCGCACCCGCATCCCGCTCTACGCCTACCGCAACAACAAACCCCTGATCCGCGCCTGAGCGGTTTCACCGGCGCAGAGCCACTTTGACCGTTGAATACAACACCCACCCGCCCCTGGGGGGCGGGTCGAAAAATTCGAAGAATTTTTCGGGGCGGGGGCTCTGAGGTGCGGCATATGCTGCAAACGCGGTACATTCCGAACCGCGAAAAAGAAGAACCCATGCAAGACCCGAAAACCCTCACCATGCTGGCCGACGCGCCGCTCTCACCCGCGGAGCGCCGCAGCAGCCTCGTCGCGGTCATCGCCTGCATCAGCGTCGTCGGCATGGGCCTTGGAGTCTCGATCCCGCTGCTGGCGCTGCTGATGGAGCGTCAGGGCGTGCCCGCCTCGATCATTGGCCTCAACACGGCCATGCCGGCGCTGGCGACATTCATGCTGACGCCCTTCATCCCGGCGCTGCTGCGCCGGGTTCCGGCAATCACCTTCCTGATGACCTGCATTCTGGTCTCGGCCGTCGCCATGCCGGCCTATTACATCTTTCCCGATGTCTGGATCTGGTTCCCGATCCGCTTCGCCAACGGTCTGGCGCTGACCGGCCTCTTCGTCGTCAGTGAATTCTGGATCAACACGCTGGCGGATGAAAAAAACCGCGGCCGTCTGATCGGCATTTACGGCACGGTGCTCTCCTGCGGCTTCGCTTCCGGCCCGGTGCTGCTCTTTCTGGTCGGCACGCAGGGCCTCTTGCCCTTCGCCACCATCGGCGTGCTGATCCTCGCCGCCGGCATACCGCTGATCCTTTTCGGCCGCGGCCTCGCCCCCCGCGTCACCGAACGCCCGACCAAAAGTTTCGCGAGCTTTCTGGTCGTCGCCCCGGCCGCCACGCTGGCAGGCCTCGTCTACGGCGCCACCGAAACCAACATCTTCAATCTGCTGCCGGTCTATGGCGTGCGCACCGGCATGACCGAACAGACCGCCGCCTTCGTGCTCTCGATCTTCGCCGCCGGCAACATTCTCTGTCAGATCCCGATCGGCATCTGGGCCGACCGCGCCGACCGCCGCATGGTGCTGCTGGTCTGCGCTCTTGTCGGCCTGCTCGGTGCTTCGGCGATCCCGCTGGTCGCCCACAATCTCTGGCTCTTCGCGCCCACGCTCTTCGTCTTCGGCGGCGTCGTCGTCGGCCTCTACACGGTCGGCCTGACCCTGCTTGGCCAGCGCTTCCGCGGCGCCGACCTCGCCTCGGCCAATGCGGCCTTCGTGCTGATGTATTCGACCGGCGCGCTGATCGGCCCGCCCATGGCCGGCATCGGCATGGACCTCTGGGACCCGCATGGCCTGATCGTCGTCATGGCCGGCTTCTGCGGCGTCTATCTGCTGGTCGCGGGCTGGCGCTTCTTCACCGCCCCGCGTATTGGCGGCCCGGCTTGACTTCAGCCTGCGCCTGAGTAGTCTGCGCCCAAATCGGCCAGCCGGAGATTCCGGCGCGGCCTTCCGGGCTGATGCCTCAAGCCCCTGTAATTGCAAGGATTTCCGGTCATGGCGAAGCCCGCCTCCATCAAGATCAAGCTCGAAAGCACGGCCGACACCGGCTACTTCTACGTGACGAAGAAGAACAGCCGCACCATGACCGAAAAGATGGTCATCAAGAAATACGACCCGATCGCGCGCAAGCATGTCGAGTTCAAGGAAACCAAGATCAAGTAAGCGCCGTCTCCAGGCGCTCCGAACGCAAAAAAGCCGGTCCCTCAGGGACCGGCTTTTTCGTTGCTGCGATCGAAATAGAAAGGTGGCCGGCCGGGGTAACCGCGGCTTATCAGAGGAGGCCACTCCATGAACCACGCCCCGACCGGCCGTGCCTCGCGGACCCAGGAGATGCGGCGGACCTGAGCACCCCACGAGGACACAAATCGCCACCTGTACCGCGTCCGACTCACCCCCCAGCGAGAGCGGATGCGCATCGGCGGCGAAACCGAAATGCCCATAGAAAAGCTAGCACGCTCTGTTGTGCCAATAAAGGAATTCGGGCCGCATTTCTGGGACCGGCCATGTTAACCATGAATATACAAGGTTAACCGGCAGTCTTGTTGCGCGAAGACAAACGAAGACTGCATCTGATCTCGACAGGAAGAAGGAAACTTCAGGCGGCTTCGGCGGCGACGCGGTTGCGGCCGTCGCGCTTGGCCCGGTAAAGCCCCTGATCGGCACGCTCGAGCAGCTTCGAGGCCGTATCATGGGAACCCTCGGTCATGGCTATGCCGATGCTGACCGTGATTTCGAGCGTCTGCCCGGTCTCCGCGTTCAGCACGAAAGGCTCGGAGGCCACACGCAGGCGCAACCGCTCGGCCACCATCATCGCATAGGCAAGGTCGGTATCGGGCATCACCACCACGAACTCCTCGCCGCCCAGGCGGCAGGTCAGATCGATGCCGCGCACATTCTGCGCGATCCGCGTCGCAAACTGTTTGAGAACGGCGTCGCCCGCGGCGTGGCCATAGGTGTCGTTGACGGGCTTGAAATAGTCGATATCGAAAATCAGCAGCGCCACGGACTTGCCGGTCTTGACGCCGTCGGCCACCAGCGTCGAAAGATGGCCTTCCATGTAGCGCCGGTTGTAGAGCCCCGTCAGCCCGTCCGTGATCGCCAGCTCGAGCCCCTGCTGGAACTTGTCGCGCAGATAATCCTGGTAGCGTTTACGGCGTAGCTGGCTGCGCGCCCGCGCGACCAGTTCGTTGCGCTCCATCGGCCGCAGCAGATAATCGTTGACGCCCATGTCGAGCGCCCGGACCAGCCGGCTCGTATCGCCGTCCTCGACGATCGCGAGAATCGGGGTCTGACGCGTCGCTTCAAGCGAACGAAGCTGCGAGCACAGCCGAAGCCCGTCATATTCCTGCAATGTCAGGCTGACGATCAGCAGATCGAAATTGCCCTGGGTGGCGAGCTCGAAAAGCTCGTCCTGGCTTTCGGCCACCGTCAGCGTGTGTTCGCTCGAAAGCGTCTCGGTGATGCGCTTCAGCGAGGTCGGCCGGTCGTCGATGACCAGAATGCGACCCGGCTCCTTCATCAGGAAATTGTCGCCGCCAACGGTGAGCGCGCCGATACGCTGACCGGTCGCCTCGCGCATGCGCAATTCGTCGGTCACCATTTTCAGGCGCACAAGGCTCTTCACCCGCGCAAACAGCGCCAGATCGTTGAGCGGCTTGGTCAGGAAATCGTCGGCGCCCGCTTCCAGTCCCTGCACGCGGTCCTTCGGCTGGTCGAGTGCGGTCACCATGACGACGGGAATATGTTCGGTCTCCGGCATCGCCTTCAGGCGGCGGCAGACCTCGAAACCGTCCATGCCCGGCATCATCACGTCGAGCAGGATGATGTCCGGCTGTTGCTCGCGCGCGGCATCCAGCGCTTCCGGGCCGGACGACGCCTTGAACACATCGAAATATTCGGCTGTGAGCTTGGCGTCGAGCAGCTTCAGATTGGCGGGAACGTCATCAACGATCAATACGCGAGCAGTCACAGGATCCCGTCCTTGCCGAGAAAATTGTCTTTAGCGAAGGAAACGTTGAACCGTCTCCAGGAACTGCGTCACCGAAATCGGCTTCGAGATATAGGCCTCGCAGCCGCCTTCGCGGATCTTCTCCTCGTCGCCCTTCATGGCGAAGGCCGTGACGGCGATCACCGGGATCGAGCGCAGGCTGTCGTCTTCCTTGATCCACTTGGTGACTTCGAGCCCCGACACTTCCGGCAGCTGGATGTCCATGAGGATAAGGTCGGGGCGATTCGTCCGCGCGATTTCAAGCGCCTCGATGCCGTCCCGCGTCTGCAGCGTCTGATAGCCGTGCGCGTCCAAAAGATCGTGGAAGAGCTTCATGTTGAGCTCATTGTCTTCGACGATCAGGACCTTCTTAGACATTGCGTCCATAGCTCCAGAACTCCACTTGTACCGGGCAAGCCCGTAGTCGACCCGAATCCCCGGTCACCGGGACGCCCGACAGGGACGCCGCTTGGATCATATGACCCGAATATCCTTAACTAAGTCTTTAACGAGGGGTCTCCGGCGCCCGCTTTCCTTCGGTTTCTAATTAAACTGTGCCTATGATTAACGTTGCGTGTGCAAATCGGATGACGAGGAAAATGACCGCAGACGAGGCTGAATTCGTGGCGATCCACGCTCTCGGGCACATCGCGGCCGACGAGGACCTGCTGGGCGACTTCCTCGACCGTTCGGGCCTGGCGCCCGACGAGTTGCGCGCCCGCGCCGCCGACCCGGTATTCCTCGGTTTCGTCCTCGAATATCTGCTGAACGACGAACCCCGCCTGCTGGCCTTTTGTGCCGAAGCCGGCCTCGCGCCCGAGCTTCCGGCCGCCGCCCGCCGGGCGCTGCCGGGCGGTGAGGAGCATCACTGGTCATGAATGCCGAAAGCCCGAAGCCGCCGAAACCGGACCCGCTGGCCATTGACGAGGCGGTGATCCCCCAGATCGACGCCCTCGATCTGATCCCCGGCCGCCCGATCATCGTCTCCGACGCCGACGAGGTACTGATCCAGTTCGTCGCCGGCCTCGAGCTCTATCTCGAAACCCAGGGCCTCTGGCTCGACCTGCAGAGTTTCGCGCTGACCGGCAACATCAAGAGCCGCGAAACCGGCGAGCCTGTGCTGCCGGCCGCCATGCCGGCCCTGCTCGACGGTTTCTTCGCCGCCCAGACCCATTCGCTGCTGGTCGTCCCCGGCGCCGCCGAAGCGCTTTCCCGCCTCTCCGAACGCGCCCAGATCGTCGTCCTGACCAATGTCCCCTTCGAAGCCCGCGAAACCCGCGCCGCCAGCCTCGCCGCGCAAGGCATCGACTACCCGGTCATCGCCAACAAGGGCCTGAAAGGCGGCGCCGTCCGCCGCATGGCCGAGCGCGTCAAGGCCCCGGTCTTCTTCCTCGACGACATCCCCCACAACATTTCATCGGTCGCCAGGGCCCATGCCCCCTCCCACCGCGTCCACTTCATCGCCGACCCCCGCCTCGCCAAATTGCTGGGACAGGCCCCCGACAGCCACTTCCACACAACGGAATGGAGCGCCGCGGAAGATTTCATTTCGGAAAAGCTGAAGGCGGACGGGTTCTGACATCTCCAACGGAAAAACAGATTCGTCATTGCGAGCCGAAGGCGAAGCAATCCAGAAGCGGCAGTCTCGGAGTTTGCGGCTTCTGGATTGCTTCGTCGCTTCGCTCCTCGCAATGACATTGTTTTTTGTTTCCGGCGCGACTTGTCCGCCGACCTGTCCGCCGCAGCCTTGGCGAAGGCGGAAGCTCCGCCAGGAGCGAAGGCGGAAGCGCCAGAAACCTTCTCCTCTCCGCGACTCCGCGTCTCCGCGTGAACCCCTTCTTCCCTTCGCGTGCGACCTGCCTTCCCTTCAAAAATTCCCTCTTCTCACATCCTTCCCGCAAGCCGCCACAATCTCCGCCTCTCGCACCGATTCCTCCGGCTCCTCCCAGCCCGCACAGCGCGCATCGCTCGCCCCGGCCGCGCACCAGAGCCCCGACCCGTCCGCCTGCGGACGAAAGCGCAAGCCCCGCGCATCCTCCCCGTCGAGCCGCCCCCCCAGATAATTCAGCACCTCAAGCCGCAGCCGCGCCGCTGCGCCGCCCATCGGTTCCACCCGCAAATGCATGCCCTTGAGCGGCACCGCCTCCACCGTCTCGACCGCAAGCCCGGCCGCGCCCCGCGCCAGCCCCACCCGCAGCAGCAACCCGAAATCGCGGCAGATATCGAACCGCGCCATGTTCTGCGTGCCCAGATGCAGAAAATTCCCGAGCCCATAGGCAACCAGATGCGCCCCCGAAATCTCGACCCCCTTGGCCACATGCGCATGATGCCCGGCAACGATCATCGCGCCCGCCCCCGCCGCCTCGCCCCGGAAGCGCGCAATATCCACGGCATCGGTCAGCGGCGCGAACTCGCGCCCGTAATGCACCGACAGGATCCGCAGATCCGCCGCCTCGTCCTTCAGCCGCGCCGCCACCTCGGCAAAGTCGGTCCGCTCCTGCAGCATCCCCGCATGGCCCTCGCCCGCCGGCAACCCGCCGCCGGCATTGCCGACCGCCGACACCGCCACCTTGAGCCCGCGCAACTCGAAAACATGCGGCCGCATCGCTTCCGTGCGCGTCCGCCCGAGCCCCGGCCATGCCTTCAGTCCCGGCACCGCCGCCACATGGGCCAGCGTCTCGCCGGCCCCGCGCGTCCCGTAGTCGAGCGCATGATTATTGGCGAGCGAGAACACATTGATCCCCGCCGCCGCCAGCCCATGCACACCTTGCGGATGCATGCGGAACACGAACATCTTTTCGCGCGCCGGAATGTCGTTGCGGTCGGTCACCACGCTTTCGAGATTGGCGAACACGACATCGCCCTGAAACCACGGCCCGATGCCCTCCAGCGCTTCCGCCGCCGTCACCAGCCGCCCGCCCTTCCAGCCGCCCCGCGCATCGACCAGCGCCCCGCCGGCATTGAGCCCGGTATCCCCCACCAGCACGACTGTCAGGCGGTCATCCGCCTGGGCGGGCAAGGCGAGCAGAACAAAGGCAAGCAACCAGAACGCAACAAACGCCATGCACCCGATCCCCCAAAAGCCGCCATGGTCCGATTTATTCGGGCCATCCACGCCTTCCTTCATCGTAATATAAACACCCCGCACAACCTGAATCGTGAAATCTCCCCATGCGCATTGGCATCGACCTCGGCGGCACCAAAATCGAAGCCCTCGCGCTCGACGCTGAAGGCCGCGAATTGACGCGCCGCCGCATCGCCGCCCCGCAGGGGCGCTATGAGGCCACCATCGCCGCGATCCGCGATCTGGTCGCCGCCCTCGAAGCCGAGACCGGACAACAAGGCACGGTTGGCATCGGCATGCCGGGCACGATCTCGCCGGCGACAGGCCTCGTCAAAAACGCCAACAGCACCTGGCTGATCGGCCATCCCTTCGGGCGCGATCTCGAAACGGCGCTGGCCCGCCCCCTCCGCCTCGCCAACGACGCCGATTGTTTCGCCCTCTCCGAAGCAACCGACGGCGCGGGCGCCGGCGCCGCCTCGGTCTTTGGCGTCATTCTCGGCACCGGCGTCGGCGGCGGCATTGTCATCGGCGGCAGGCTGCTGGCGGGCCCCAACGCGATTGCCGGCGAATGGGGCCACAATCCGCTGCCCTGGATGCACCCGGACGAATATCCGGGTACGGATTGTTATTGCGGCAAGAAGGGCTGCATCGAAACATGGGCTTCGGGGCCCGCTTTCGCCCGCCTCTACAAGGAGGAAGAAGGCGAGGCGCTGACGCCCGAAGAAATCGTCGCCGCGGCGCAAACGGGCGCCCGTCCCGCCCGCCTGGCGCTCCGCCGCTACGCCGACCGCCTCGCCCGCGCGCTGGCCCACACGATCAACATTCTCGACCCCGAAGTGATCGTCCTTGGCGGCGGCATGTCGAACATCGAAGCCATCTACGACGAAGTCCCGGCCCGCTGGGGCGCCTGGGTCTTCTCCGACACCGTCGTCACCCGCTTGCGCCCCCACCAGCACGGTGACTCAAGCGGCGTCCGCGGCGCGGCCTGGTTGTGGCCCGATGGAGGCGGCACATGAGCGACGGCTTCTGCCGCGATTGCTTCGCCCCTGCCCCCGAAGGCGTGGCGCGCTGCCCGTCCTGCAAACGGCCGCGCCTGAAGTTCCATCCCGAGCTGCATGATCTCTCGATCGCCCATCTCGATTGCGACGCCTTCTATGCCGCCGTCGAAAAGCGCGACGACCCCACCCTGCGCGACAAGCCGCTGATCATCGGCGGCGGCAAGCGCGGCGTCGTCTCGACCTGCTGCTACATCGCCCGCGTGCGCGGCGTCCGCTCGGCCATGCCGATGTTCAAGGCCATGGCCGCCTGTCCCGAAGCCGTCGTCATACCGCCCGACATGGCCAAATACGCGAAAGTCGGCCGCGAAGTCCGGCAGTTGATGCAGGAATTGACGCCGCTGGTCGAGCCGCTGTCGATCGACGAGGCCTTTCTCGACCTGTCCGGCACCGAACGCCTGCATCACGGATCGCCGGCGCTCAGCATGGCCCGCCTCGTCAACCGCATCGAAAAGGAGATCGGCATCACCGTCTCGGTCGGCCTCAGCCACAACAAGTTTCTGGCCAAGATCGCCTCCGACCTCGACAAGCCGCGCGGCTTCTCGGTCATCGGCCGCGCCGAAACGCACTCCTTCCTGGCCGCAAAACCTGTCTCGCTGATCTGGGGCGTCGGCAAGGCTTTCGAGGCCAAGCTCGCCCGCGACGGCATCACCCGCATTTCGCAGCTCCAGCGCATGGAGGAAAACGAGCTGATGGCGCGTTACGGCTCGATGGGCAGCCGGCTCTGGCGCCTCGCCCGCGGCCTCGATGTCCGCACCGTCGAACCGTCCCAGGGCGCCAAAAGCATTTCGGCCGAAACGACGTTTGCGGACGATATTTCGGACGCCGCCGCGCTTGACCGCATCCTCTGGCCGCTCTGCGAAAAGGTCTCCCGCCGCGCCAAGGCCGCCGGCCTGTCCGGCGCGACCGTGGTCCTGAAGCTGAAGACCGCCGACTTCAAGACCCGCACCCGCAACCAGACCCTGCACGATCCGACGCAGCTGGCCGATGTGATCTATCGCATCGCCGCCCCCCTGCTGGCGAAGGAGGCGGTCGGGCCCGCCTTCCGCCTGCTCGGCGTCGGCATTTCGCAACTCGTGCCCGCCGATCTCGCCGACCCGCCCGACATGCTCGACCCGGCGGCGACGCGGCGCGCCACCGCCGAACGCGCGATGGACCGGCTGAGAGCACGATTCGGAGACAAGTCGATCGGCAAGGGTCGTGGCCTGCCGCGCTGACCCGGGGATAAGTCGGACTTCGCCCCGGGGATAAGTCGCGGCGCCGGCCGGGGATAAGTCGATTTGTGACAGTTTTTTGACAGATTTGTGACAGAGGGGGGGGTCTTCAGCAACTGCCTGCTGCGAAATAATGAACCTCGCTCAGCCGTCCGTTCATCACCACATCGTCGTAGTCGAGCACCAGCGACGCCGAAACGCCATTGGATAGAAGGACATAGCCCATTTCGAAATTGGGCAGGCCCTCACGCGCGTCGCGGTCGAAATAGCTCAGCCTGACCGGCCGCGCCGTCATTTCGGACAGCAGCGGCACAGCGCTGCCGCTCACAGCCGCGGAAACAGCGTCGTCCGGTACCTCTAAGTCCTTGCCGATAAAGGCATTTGTCGGATTCTCGGCCTCCTCCGTGCCATCGAAAATCGGGGCGCTGAAGAGTTGCCGGCCGGCCTTCGCCGCTGCCATCAACTGCAGATTATAGGCCACCGGAAACAGCACCTCGGCGGGCATCTCGATCGGAGGCACCCCCTCGCGCTCGACCGTCACCGCGCCCTTCGGCCCCGCGCGGCGGGCGATTCCGCTTTCATTTTCAACGAGTTGGCCGTTTACATACTCCGTCCGCTCGAACCGGAACTCGCCGCCATCCGCCGCCTCCCAGGTGCTCAGCCGGATGTCGTTGCTGACCGCCCTGTCCTCTTCCCCCGTCACCTGCGTCACCACCCGCTGCATCGACGTATAGCCGCCGCATTCGCGTCCGCCGCGCCATTCCACGACCATCCGCCCTTCAATGCCGGCTACATCGCTGACCGCCTGTGATCGCACCAGAGACAGTTCGTACACGGCGCGATGCATCTGCAATTCCGCTTCGACCGCTGCGGCAGTTGAATGCAATGCGACAGTCCACAACAGGACAGCAACAAAACCCGAGCTTGTCGTTCGCATGGCTTCCGGCTTTCCTTCCCGTCGTCGTGTCCCGGCCTTTTGTAATCCTACACCATCGGCTAAACCGGATAATCAATCGAACGCCAAGGGCCCGCAATGTCCCGTCCCCGCATCCTCCTGACCCGCAAGCTCCCGACAGAGGTAGAAGCGCGCGCCATCCGCGACTACGAAGCCGACCTGAACACGGATGATCGCCTGTACGCACGCGACGACCTGCTCGCCCGCGCAGCGGACAAGGACGGTCTCCTCGTCACCGTAACGGACAGGATCGACGCCAAGCTGATCGCCGCCCTTCCGGCAGAAATCCGCGTTATTGCTACGTTTTCGGTTGGCTACGACCATATCGATGTCGCCGCGGCCGCGAGCCGCGACATCGCTGTCACCAACACACCCGACGTGCTGACCGACGCAACGGCCGAAATCGCAATGCTGTTGATGCTCGGCGCCGCACGCGGCGCGGCTTCCGGCGCTGCCACTATCCGCGAGGGCCGCTGGAAAAACTGGGCGCCAACCGGCATGCTCGGCCGCGAAATCTCGGGCAAGCGTCTCGGCATTCTGGGGCTCGGGCGTATCGGTCAGGCCGTCGCCCGCCGCGCGCGCGCCTTCAACATGACGATCCACTATCACAATCGCAAACGCCTGGAGCCCGATGCCGAAAAAGGCGCGGTCTTCCACGCGGACGTCGCATCGCTGTTCGGCGCCTCGGACATATTGTCGATCCATTGCGCCTCGACACCCGAAACGCGCCGCATCGTCAACGCCGAAACCCTGGCGCTGCTGCCGCCCGGCGCCATCGTCGTCAACACGGCACGCGGCGACATTGTCGACGACGACGCGTTGATTGCCGCGCTTGCCTCCGGCCGCGTCGGCGCAGCCGGGCTGGATGTCTTCAACAATGAGCCGAACCTGCATCCGGGTTATCTCGGATTGCCGAACGCCTTTCTGCTACCGCATCTGGGAAGCGCAACACTCGAAACGCGCAACGCGATGGGTTTCCGCGCGCTCGACAATCTCGACGATTTCTTTGCCGGGCGCCCGCCGCGCGATCGGGTGGCGCCATGATTCGTGCTTTGCTGGCAGGCGCATTGATCGGGCTCTCCGCCTGCGGCGATGCGCCCGATTCCTTCAAGACGATGCGCGACTGCGACGATTGCCCCACGCTCATCGTCCTGCCGACGGGGTCGTTCATGCGGGGTGCCGACGAAGACGACCCGGCCGCCGACATCAGCGAATACCCACGCCACGAAGTTACCATTTCAAAGCCCTTCGCGATGGCACCCCTCGCCGTCACGGTGGCGGAATTTGCAGCCTTCACCGAAGCTACAAACCACGAACCGGAGCAAGGCTGCTTCGCCTTCACCGACGACGGCTGGCGCGTCGACGAAACCGCGAGCTGGCGCGCGCCCGGCTTCCCGCAAGATCCATCGCACCCCGTCGTCTGCGTCTCATGGCACGACGCAAACGCATATGCAGCGTGGATGACAGAACGAACCGGAAAAAACTATCGCCTGCCGAGCGAGGCCGAATGGGAATATGCAGCGCGCGGCGGCACGACAGGCATGAATTTCTGGGGCGACGACGACAGTCTCACCTGCGACTACGCCAGCGTTAACGACCTGACCGCCAAGAACAAGGCGGCAAAGGTCGCCGAGCCCTGCGACGACGGCTTCATGTACACAAGTCCGGTGGGAAGTTTCCTTCCAAATCCTTTCGGCCTCTACGACATGGTCGGAAACGTGTGGGTTTGGCTCGCCGACTGCTGGTTGGGCGACTACAGGCTCGGACCGCGCGACGGCAGCCCGAACGCGGCCGAAAATTGCGGCATCCGCATCCTCCGCGGGGGCTCTTGGACAGACACACCAGGGCCCGTGCGGATCGGCGCGCGAGAGAACCGCCTCCCGGACGAGCGGCTTTCGATTGCCGGATTCCGCCTCGTTCGCGACCTCGAATAACAGCCCGGTTGACCCGGCAAAGCTGAGTCGAACAGGAATATTTTGCCGGGCGCCAACATGGCTCCGCCCCCTCAATGCATTGATTTTAAAAAGGTTTTTCTTTGGCAAAGCCCTTGCATTTCCCATAGCCGGATGAACAGGCCTTGAAGGGGATCGCAAGAAAATTGCGAGGGGAACGATGGGCTACGTAAAGCGCATGGCAGGCACTGGAACGCGGCCGTCTTCGCTGGGTGAAGGGGTGTTGCAAGTCGATCCGCCGACGGAGCGGTTCCGCCGAAGCATCGGCGCCGTCTCGCGCGGACCGGCAAGCCGCGACTTGGTCGATAGGGCACTAGCATTCGCCGACGAGGCCGAAATACGAATTGTCGAACTGAACGAACGTGTACGCCGGCTGGAAGCGCTGACGCAGACCGACGAGTTGACCGGCCTGCTCAACCGGCGCGGCTTCGACGAAGTCCTGCGCCGCAACCTGCTGAGCGCCGCACGTTACGAAGAAGCCGGGCTGCTCGCCTATATCGATCTCGATGGATTCAAGACCATCAACGATCGTTGTGGACATGTAGCGGGCGACGAAGTCTTGCGAACGGTCGGCGCTTTTCTCAGCAAGAGCATCCGCGCCACAGACTACGCCGCACGCCTTGGCGGCGACGAATTCGCCATTCTCTTCGTACGCGCCGACCACAAGCGCGCACGTGAACGCGCCCGCGAGATGCTGCGCGGCATCGCACGGCTCGAAATCGCCTGCAAATCGCACAAGATCTCGGTCAGCGCCAGCCTTGGCTTCGCGTCATATACAGGCGAAACCTCGCCTAAGGAACTGCTCGACCGCGCCGACCGCGCCATGTATGCGGACAAGAAGAATGGCGGACGCGCCGCGCGCCTGACCACGCACGGATAACCCGCCTATTTTATCGAAGTTCCTTTCGGCTGCTGCTGCGTGATGCAGTGGATCGAGCCGCCGCCTTGCGCAATTTCAAGCGCCGGCACCTGCATCACCTGACGCCCCGGAAAAGCCTCTGCCATGATCTCGGCCGCCTTGCCGTCATTCGGATCGTCATAAGTCGGCATCACGACGCCGCCATTTGCGACATAGGCATTGACATAGGATGTGCAGAGCCGACGTCCGTCGGGCCGCAGAAGATTTCGCCGGGGTTGCGGAATTTCGATGACTTCGAGCTTTTTCCCGCGCGCATCGCGCGCCGCTTCGATCCGTTCGCGATTGTCTTGCATACGGGCATGGTTTGGATCGTTGCGATCCTCCGGCATGTGCAGCAACACGCGCCCTTCCCCAGCAAAGCAGGCAATCATGTCGACATGGCCGCTCGTCTCGTCATCCTGAAGCCCTCGATCAAGCCAGATGATCCGCGACACACCGAGATTCAATGCCAGATTTTCTTCGATCTGCTGACGTGTCAGCTCCGGATTGCGATTGTCGTTGAGCAGGCATTCCTCGGTCGTCAGCAACGTTCCATATCCATCCGCGCATATCGAACCGCCCTCCAGCACCATGCCGCCCTTGTAGACACGCATACCGAGCCGCTCAAGAACGAGGCCGCCGACTGCCGCGTCGTGATCGTAGTTCTGATAGGCGTTGCCCCAGGCGTTGAAACGCCAATGTGTGCCGGCGACACCGCCCTTGCCATCGACAACGAAAATCGGACCGGAATCCCGTGCCCAGCTATCGTCAATGGGCAACGGAACGACCTCGACGTCACGGCCACAGGCAAGCCGTGCCTGGGCTTCATCCTCGGGGCGGCAGATCATCGACACCGGCTCAAAGCCCGCTATCGTTCGCGCAACCTGGGCATAGGCCGCGTAGGCTTGCGGTAAACGCTCGCCCCACACCTCGCCTCGAGACGGCCACTGCATCCAGCAGCGCTCATGCGGCTCCCATTCGGCCGGCATGAAGAATCCGTCGTCCATCGGCCTGCGCGTTTCGTTCATTTGCGGCCTCTCCCATGCCCGTCGGGCTTTCGCCGGTTCGTCCGAAAGGTTAGGTATAGCTTCTGGAACAAGCGCGGCAAGCGCGGGCATGGACGGGAGAATGCGGATGGCTGGGAAAATCGATGGACGCCTGAAGGAACTGGGAATTGAGCTGCCGGCGCCAGCCGGGCCCGCGGGCACCTACGTGCCCTATGTTGTCACCGGCAATCTGGTCTTCATTTCCGGTCAGGGACCGATGGGCGGCTCGGGCATCGCCTATCAGGGCAAACTCGGCAAGGATCACGACATTGACGCCGGCAAGGCCGCCGCCCGGCTGACCATGCTCAATGTGCTGGCGCAGCTGAAGGCCGCCTGCGGCGGCGATCTCGACCGGGTAAAGCGCGCGGTAAAAATTCTCGGCTTCGTCAACGCGACGCCCGACTTCGACCAGCAACCGGCCGTCATCAACGGGGCATCCGACCTCCTTGTCGAAATTTTCGGCGACGCCGGACGTCATGCCCGCTCGGCCGTCGCCGCGCCGAGCCTCCCCTTCCAGATCACAGTCGAAATCGAGGCCATTTTCGAGATCGCATGAAGCGACGCCCTTCTCTAGAATTGCGGCATGGGAGACAGCGAGCAGGCCATAATCCGGGTCGTCGACAGCCTGACCGGCGTCGATGCACGCGCATGGGACGCCTGCGCCAACCCGCCAGGCGAACCGGCCAATCCATTCGTGTCGCACGCCTTCCTGTCGGCCCTCGAGGAAAGCGGATCGGCGACGCGCCGCACCGGCTGGCTGTCGCAACATCTATTGCTTGAAGACGATCGCGGCAGGCTGGCAGGCGCCATGCCGCTCTACCTCAAGAGCCACAGTCGTGGCGAATATGTCTTCGACCACGGTTGGGCCAACGCGCTTGAAAACGCCGGCGGCCGCTACTACCCCAAACTGCAGGCCTCGGTTCCGTTCACGCCCGCAGCGGGTCCACGCCTGCTGGTGCCGCCGGGCCCCGGCCGCGAGGCGGTCGAAGACGCACTCGCCGCCGGCGCGGTCGAGCTTGCCGCACGCCTCGGCGTCTCGTCGCTCCACGTCACTTTCCTCGCAGAGCGCCAATGGGACCGGCTCGCCCATCTCGGGTTTTTGCAGCGCACCGACCAGCAGTTCCATTGGCACAACCGCGGCTATGGCTCGTTCGACGACTTTCTGGCCGACCTCTCTTCGCGCAAACGCAAGATGATCCGCAAGGAACGTGAGCGGGCGCGGGAAAATGGCGTCGCCGTCGAGTGGGTTACCGGCGCCGACATCACCGAGGATCATTGGGACGCTTTTTTTGCGTTCTACATGGACACAGGAGCTCGCAAATGGGGGTCTCCATATCTCAGTCGCGAGTTCTTCAGTCTGATCGGCGAACGGATGGCACAGGAAACGCTTCTGGTGATGGCCCGCCGCAATGGGCGTCTCATCGCCGGCGCGCTGAACTTCATCGGCGGCGATGCCCTCTATGGTCGCAACTGGGGTGCCATCGAGCACCACCCCTTCCTGCATTTCGAGTGCTGTTACTATCAGGCGATCGAATTCGCCATTGTCAGGGGGCTGGCGCGAGTCGAGGCCGGCGCGCAGGGTGAACACAAGCTGGCCCGCGGCTACCTGCCGGCGCGAACCCATTCGGCACACTGGATTGCCAACCCGTCGTTCCGCGAGGCCGTGGCCGAATATCTGTGCCGCGAGCGCCAATATGTCGATCGGGACATCGCCGCCCTTGGCGAATACGCGCCCTTCCGGCACGATAGCGGCGATGACGACCATCAAGAGGATGAATTCTGACCGTGGCCTATGATCCGAACAATATTTTCGCGAAGATTCTCCGGGATGAAGCGCCTTGCTTCAAAGTCTATGAAGACGAGATGACGCTCGCCTTCATGGACGTCATGCCGCAAGCCGAGGGACATACGCTGGTGATCCCCAAATACCCGGCCGAAGACCTGCTCGACCTCGATCTCGAATATGCCGGCGCCATGGCCAAAACCGTCAAGAAGATCGCCGCAGCGGTGAAGAAGGCTTTCGCTGCGCCGGGCATACTGGTTGCGCAGCTCAACGGCGCGCCGGCCGGCCAGACCGTCTTTCACATTCACACCCATATCATCCCGCGCTCGCAAGGTATCGACCTGAAGCTGCATGCGCGTCAGATGGCCGACTTCGATGAACTGAAGAAACATGCCGAACGCATCAAGGCGGCGATGAACTGAACGCCAGGCGCGTCTGTCGCCACATGGGAGGGGGAATAATCAATGAAGATCGTCCGCACAGCGGCGGCGCTGGCCGTCGCATTTTCGTTGGCGACGGCTTGCTCGGAAAGCGAGAGCTACACGCAAGAGACCGTCGTCGCGCCCTCGCCGTTCCACGGTATCCACGGGCTGACAATTACCTCCGATGGACGATTGCTTGCCGGCAGCGTCGTCGGCCGCGCGCTTTATGAGGTGAACCGCGACACAGGCGAGACGAGAATCGCCGAGGGGCCACCCGAAGGCATGGCCGACGATGTCGAACAAGGACCGGACGGCACCATCGCCTGGACGGCTTTCCTCGACGGCAAGGTCTACGCCCGCAAACCGGACGGTCGCCTTTTGACGCTGGCCGAAAGCCTGCCTGGCATGAATTCGCTGGCCTGGACCGATGATGGCCGCCTGTTCGCAACGCAGGTTTTCCTGGGCGACGCGCTCTATGAACTCGATCCCTCCGGCACAAACCCGCCGCGCAAGATCATGGAAGGCATGGGTGGACTCAACGGCTTCGACTTCGGTCCCGACGGCAAGCTTTACGGGCCACTCTGGTTCAAGAAGCAGGTCGTTCGTGTAGATGTCGAGGCGGCCACGATCGAGATCGTTGCCACTGGCTTCAACGTCCCCGCGGCTGTGAACTTCGATTCAAAAGGAAATCTCTACGCAGTCGATACAGCTGCCGGTCATGTCTATCGCATCGACGTGGCAAGCGGCGAGAAGACACTGATCGCGGAGGTCGCGCCGGCAATCGATAACCTGGCGCTCGACGCCGAAGACAATCTCTACATCACCAATATGGCGGACAACGCCGTCATTGCCATCGATACGGACACTGGCGAAGCACGGACAATTGTCTCCGGCGCTCTGGCCGTCGCCGGGGACATTGAAATGTCGGATGCCGGCGCCCTCTATGTGGCCGATCTTTTTGCCGCACGCATGGTCGATCCGGCCTCGGGCGAAGTGACGGAGCTTGGGCGTGTCTTTGCCTCCGACATCGACTATCCGCTGAGCGTTTCGGTTGCCAATGGACGTATCGCGTTTGCTGCGCTGACAGCAGGTGCAGTGCAGCTGTTCGACGAAGAAACAGGCGCTTCGCTTGGCCTCCATCATGGCTTCACAACACCGGCAGAGGCATTGGTGCTCTCGGACGGCAGCGTCCTGGTTACCGAATATTCGCGCGGCGCGATTGTTCGCGTCGACGCTGCGGACTGGTCCAGCCGCACCGACCTCGCCACGGGCCTCTCCGGGCCGGCCATGATGAAGCTCGGTCTCGATGGCTCCGTCTATGTCGGTGAGAGAACGGGCGGTCGCATTTCGCGCATCAACACAGACACCGGCGAACGCACAGTGATCGCCGAAGGGCTCGCCGAACCGGAAGGCTTCGACATCGCACCCGACGGCCGGATTGTCGTCGCCGAGGTTGGTGCAAAACGCATCTCGGCGATCAATCCTGCGGACGGCAAGTCAACCATTCTGAAGTCCAACCTTCCGATCGGCTTCGAGGCGCCCGACGGTGCCCCCGACCTCTACATTCCAACCGGCATCGCGGTCGTGGCCAATGGCGACATCTACTACTCGTCCGACATCGACGTCGCCATCTACCGGCTGAAGAAGAACTGACATCCGAAAAAGAAAAAGGCCGCCGTGTGAACACGGCGGCCTTCATGCCGAGTAGCGATTCCCTATTCGCCCATATGGAAGGCAACAAACTTGTTGCCGTCCAGATCGCGAAAATAACCGCCGTAGAAACTACCGCCACGCACGCCCGGTGCACCCTCGTCCTTGCCGCCGAGGCTCATTGCCTTCGCGTGAACCTTGTCGACATTGGCGCGCGACCCGACCGCCAACGCCACCATCGTACCATTGCCGAAGTTCGCCTTGTTGCCGTCATGCGGCTTCGTCACCGCGAGCATCGGACCGCCATTGCTCCAGCCGACGAACCGGCCCGGATCCGACATAGCACGCTTGGCCCCAATTTCGCCGAGCAGCTCATCATAAAACTTCGTTGCCTTGTCGAGGTCGTTGGTTCCGACCATTACGTAACCGATCATCTCTTCAATCTCCCTGGAGTTGGACGTTTCTCTTGGTCGTTTGCATCGAAAACGGCCACAAAGCACGCATGCCTCATGGCCGTCTTCAATTCACTGGCATCGGACAAAACCCGATACCGCTATTCCGCCAGCAAAGGCACTTTGGGCACGCTACCGCCCGAACCATCATCCGGCCGGTCTTTCGGTTTCCGGACGCGGGGCTTCTTCGGCCCATCGTTTCCGGCATTCCCCGAACTGCGTGGCGGTGCTGCCTCGATATCGAAGTCGAGGGCATCGTCCTTGACCGCAACGCGGACATGCCCCCCCTTCACGAGCCGCCCGAACAACACCTCGTCGGCCAAAGGCTTCTTGATGTGTTCCTGAATGACCCGCGCGAGCGGACGCGCACCCATCTGCTCGTCATAGCCACGCGTCGCCAGCCACTTATTGGCATCCGGCGTCAGCTCGATCGTCACGTTGCGATCCGCCAGCTGCGCCTCGAGTTGCAGTACAAACTTCTCGACCACGCGCGAGATCACGTCTTCCGGCAAATGTCCGAAAGGTATGGTGGCGTCGAGACGGTTACGGAATTCCGGTGTGAACAACCGCTTGATGGCATCTTCGTCATCGCCCGTGCGTTTTGTGCGCGCAAATCCGATCGGCGTTCTTGCCATATCGGCAGCGCCCGCATTGGTCGTCATGATGAGAACGACATTCCGGAAATCGATCTTCTTGCCGTTGTGGTCCGTGAGTTTCCCGTGATCCATAACCTGCAGAAGGATATTGAAGAGATCGGGATGTGCCTTTTCGATTTCGTCGAGCAGCAGCACACAATGGGGGTGCTGATCGACACCATCGGTCAGGAGGCCGCCCTGATCGAAACCGACATATCCAGGCGGCGCACCGATCAGACGCGACACCGTATGCCGTTCCATATATTCGGACATATCGAAGCGCAGCATCTCGACGCCGAGCACGGACGCAAGCTGCCGCGCGACCTCCGTTTTACCAACCCCGGTCGGACCGGAAAACAGATAGCAACCGATGGGCTTTTCCGCCTCACGCAACCCGGCCCGGGCCAGCTTGATCGATGCCGCCAATGCTTCGATCGCGGTGTCCTGCCCGAATACGACGCGCTTCAACTCGGTATCGAGGTCTTTCAGCTTCTCCGTATCGCTCTTTGACACCGACTTCGGCGGAATGCGCGCCATCGTCGCCACCACGGCCTCGATCTCCGCGACGCCGATTGTCTTCTTGCGCCGCGACTCCGGCAGCAGCATTTGCGACGCACCGGCTTCGTCAATCACGTCGATCGCCTTGTCCGGCAGCTTCCGGTCATGCATGTACTTCGCCGACAAATCCACAGCCGCTTTCACAGCGTCGTTGGTGTACCGAACCTTGTGAAAGTCCTCAAAATAGGGCTTGAGCCCCTTCAGTATCTTGATCGTGTCAGGCACGGAAGGTTCAGCCACATCGATTTTCTGAAAGCGCCGCACTAGCGCCCGGTCCTTTTCGAAATGCTGCCGGTATTCCTTGTAGGTCGTCGACCCGATGCAACGCACATTGCCGCTGGCAAGCGCCGGCTTCAACAGATTGGACGCATCCATCGCGCCGCCGCTGGTCGCCCCGGCGCCGATCACCGTGTGGATTTCATCGATGAACATGATCGCGCCAGGATAGGCTTCGATCTCCTTGATGACCGCCTTGATGCGCTCTTCGAAATCGCCGCGATAGCGTGTGCCTGCCAGCAACGTCCCCATGTCGAGCGAGAAGATCGTGGCATTCCGCAACACGTCGGGCACTTCGCCCTTAACAATCCGTCGCGCCAGACCTTCGGCAATCGCCGTTTTGCCGACGCCCGGATCACCGACGAACAACGGATTGTTCTTGGAGCGGCGGCAAAGAATCTGGATTGTGCGCTCAACTTCGCGCGTGCGCCCAATCAGCGGGTCGATTTTGCCCTGTTTGGCCTTTTCATTGAGATTGACGCAGTAGTTGTCGAGTGCCTCGGTCGTGCGCTCCTTGCGGCCACGCTCATTCGCCTCCGGCTCCTCCTGCGCACCGCGCACCGGCCGCGCCTCGGTCATATCGGCTCGCTTGGCAATCCCGTGGCTGATGTAGTTGACAGCGTCGTAACGCGTCATGTCCTGTTCTTGAAGGAAATAGGCGGCATGGCTCTCGCGCTCGGCAAACATCGCAACAAGCACATTCGCACCTGTCACCTCCTCACGTCCCGACGATTGAACATGGATGACGGCACGCTGGATCACGCGTTGAAAGCCGGCCGTCGGCTTCGATTCCTGTCCGTCGTCGACAACAAGGCTTGAAAGCTCGTTGTCGACATAATTGGTCAATTGATGACGCAACAACTCCATGTCGACATTGCAGGCCCGCATGACGGCCGCTGCGTCCTGGTCATCGACCAGCGACAGCAGCAGATGTTCAAGTGTCGCGTACTCGTGGTTGCGTTCATTGGCGAGCGCCAGCGCGCGGTGAAGCCCCTCCTCGAGACTGCGTGAAAACGTCGGCACTCCGAACCTTCCCTTCTGCTGGGCTACAGCCTGAACGCGCTATTCTCGCTCCATCGTGCACTGCAGCGGATGCTGATGCTGCTGCGCGAAATCCATCACCTGCGTCACCTTGGTCTCCGCCACCTCATAGGTATAGAGGCCGCAGATGCCGACACCATGCTGATGTACATGGAGCATGATGACCGTCGCTTCGTCCCTCCCCTTGCTAAAGAACCGCTCCAGTACATGAACGACGAACTCCATCGGTGTGTAGTCGTCGTTGAGGAGCAGAACCTTGTAGAGCGAGGGCTTCTTCGTCTTCGGTTTCGTCTTGGTGATGACGCCGGTGCCTGCGCCACCATCTTCACCGCCGCGCCGCTTGTCGTCCGACATTCCCCGTTCCTGCCAATTCATCGCGTCCGTCCCGGCCGGACAGGTGCCGACGAGCATAATTGCAGGGCAACGGCCGTCCCGGCTGACAACAACACCCTCTATTACATAGTCGAACATATCGAATTTCAAAGCCCAACCCAATCAAACCGGGCATGTGGCAGCGAGATCCCGCAACCAGGCATCGATCCGTGCCTTGTTGACACCTAAATCCGAATAGCCGTAGCGCGAGCGGCTGTAGATCGCGATGCTCGACCTTGCGGCCCCGGCGGCCAAAAACTGGGCCGAAATGGTGTCCGGAAAGCCAAGAAGCGCGCTTCGCTGCACATAGGTGTCCAACAAGCGCCCATCATCCGCATCGACGCGGACGACCCGGGGCTGCGCGAGCGCCAGGTCGTGAAATCGGCGCCTGAGCGCCACCGGATCGAGACCAAAATCGGGAGCAATGCGATGGGGTTCAGCCTGCGCGCAGAAGCCGGCAGGGGCAACGAGATATTGGTTCGGCTTGGCCGTCAGTCTCAGCGTCTGAAAATCCATTTTGTCCCGCCCAATGCCCCGTTTACTTGGATACGTCGATTCTGGCGTCATCAGCCAGCCCATTAACGCGCCCTTAACGTCGTTAACCAAACTGTAACACCTACGGCTTAATCTTGACCTGATCGGCTCAAGCATCGGGAAAATATACGGTTTTTTGTCGTTTTCGGGTCAAAGGGCCTTCGCAAACTCTGGTTCCGGCGCTACAGTTCGCGTGGGCGAATATTCGGGATGGCGCGTTTGAGGCTTTGGCCGGACGTGTCAGCAAGAGGGGTCTTCAGGATATGTCGGGGTCTGCGCTTGTGAGTATCGTGCGCATCTCTCATGGATTCAGGGGGGTAGCCGCCATAATGGCCGCCATCCTGCTGACGGCCATCACGGCCCTCCCCGCCTATGCGGCGAAGCCGCAAACCGCTGCCCTCGTCATGGACGCCCACACCGGCAAAGTTCTCTATTCGCGGAACGCCGACGAACTCCGTTATCCGGCCTCGCTGACCAAGGTGATGACGCTCTATCTCCTCTTCGAGAAGCTGGAAAAGCGCGAAATCACGCTCGATACCCGGATCACGATGACCCAGCGCGGCGCCAACCAGCCGCCGTCGAAACTCGGCCTTCGTCCCGGTCAAACGATCCGGGTCGAGGACGCGATCCTCGCCCTCGTCACCCGCTCCGCCAATGACGTCGCCTCGGCAACCGGTGCCTTCATCTCCGGCACCGAAGCAAATTTCGCCAACGCCATGACCAAGAAGGCGCGCGACCTCGGCATGACGCGTACGACCTACAAGAATGCCTCAGGCCTACCGAACAGCGCGCAAAAGACAACCGCCCGGGACCAGGCCACGCTGGCGCAACGCATGCATCGCGACTTCCCGCAATATTATCACTATTTCAGCACCGAACAGTTCGTTTGGGGCAAAACCAGCATCCGCAATCACAACCGCCTGCTCGGCGAATACCGAGGCACAACAGGCCTCAAGACCGGTTACACCAACGCATCCGGCTTCAATCTGACAGCCACGGTCGAGCGCGACGATAAATTCCTGATCGGCGTTGTCATCGGAGGCGAAAAAGCCAAATCGCGCGACCAGCACATGATCGAGATTCTGGACCGCGCCCTCCCGCAAGCCGTCGCGATGAAGACAAGCCGGACACAGTTCGCGGCAGCGCCTCCGCCCGTTCCGGTTGTAAGGCCTGAGACCCAGTTCACAGTCGCTCCCGCCGAAGACCGCGCCGCATTGGCGCAACTTGCGGCCATGATCGACGACGGCGCCGATACGGCGGGTTATGCCGAGGGCGACGCCGGCATGACAACGGCAGCGCCGATCGTCCTGACCGCGCTCGCCGAACCAGCAGCGGCGACAAAAAAGCCGTCGGCGCCCGTGGACAACGTGACCGCTTATACAATGGCCGCCTTGCGCACAGCCGAGGACGCAGGTCGTCAGGCGGGACGCGAAATCGGCAACTTCCTCGTAGCCCCGGCCAATGCGAGTATCAGTCCGGACGCGCCGGCCAGCCCGCTGATACGCGAAGCTGCACTTGACGACCCCGCACGCACAGCACCTGCCGCACGACAGTCCTGGCGCGAAGGCGACCCCCTTATTCCCGAGGGCACATGGATCATTCAGATCGGCGCCTATGCCGACCAGGCTGATGCCGTTGGCAGTATCCGCAAGGCATTGCGCGCCGCGCCGGGCGAACTCGGTACGGCTGTGCCCGTCACCATTCCGGTCAAGACCGCCGACAACCGAACGCTTTATCGTTCGCGCTTCGGCGGCTTCGACAACGAAACCCTGGCAAAGACCGCCTGCGGCCGTCTCGCGCGCCAGAGCATTCCCTGCATTGCCATTCCGCCCGCAAATTGGGCCATGCCGCGGACGGCAAAGACCGAGAGCCGCGGCTAGGCGGAAGCACGCCGTTCCTCGACCGGCAACACCAGCGCATCGATCAATGCCCGGACTTCGGCCCGTGCCGCCACGTGCGACATCGACATCTGGGCGTCGACACCCTCTTCCCGAAGATCGAGCAGCGTCAGTCCGGAGGGAAACATCTCGCGGAAGATCACGCGTTCGCCAAAGCCCGGCCCTGTACGAAAGCCGATCCGGTCTGCCAGCGCACTGAGCACGGCCTCGACACGCCGCTTGTTCTTGGCATCGAGATGCGAAAGCCGGTTCCGGATGACCACCCAGTCGATCTCGCCGCCATCGCGCATGGCACGGCGCTTCCGGCTTTCCCAAACCATCTCGCTGTAAACGCTTGGACCCTTGATGCGGTAGGTTTGCGGATCGACCCGGCCGAGCAGATCGAAGTCGACGAAACTGTCATTCATCGGCGTCACCAGCGTATCCGCGCGCGCATGCCCAAGCCGCGACAAATGGTTGTCGCTGCCCGGGCAATCGATAACGATGAAGTCGTTTTCGGCCTCAAGCCGCGCCATGACGGCATCCAGCGCCAGCTCATCCGCTGCATTGGCTTCGCTGACGGTCCCAAGCGTCGAGCGGGCGATCACGGCATGGTCCGGCATCACAAGCTTGACCCCGGCGGCATCGGCCCAGGCCTTGCGGTTCTCCACATAGCGCGTCAGGGACCGCTGGCGCCCGTCGAGATCGACCGACCCGACGCGCATGCCCTCATGTAAAAGCAAGGCAATCAGATGCATGGCGGTCGTGGTCTTGCCCGATCCGCCCTTTTCATTGCCCAGAACGACCACATGGGCGGGCCGCCGCCCGTCCCCGGATTCAGTCATATATCCCCCAGAAATCCCGCCGTCCGAATCGCGAGCGGAGTTTGGGTAGTGCGGCCATGAGCGTCAACTGGCCCCGCGCGGCAGCAGCCCCTGCGCACCACTCTTGCGGTCCCCCCCGTCCGACCGGCTACACTCGGCCCGCGCGGCCGGCGGCCCACACGAATTCGACATTTCCGCCGTTCCCCCTGACGTGGCAATCCCGAGGAGTCCTTCCGAATGAATGGCATGCTTACTCTCGACCAGCTTTCCGACCTCGTCGCCGCCGGCGACATCGACACCGTGGTCATGGCGATGCCGGACATGCAGGGTCGCCTGGTTGGGAAGCGCATGGCCGCCGGATATTTTCTCGACACGGCGGTACATGAAACCCATGCCTGCAACTATCTGCTGACCGTCGACACCGACATGGAGCCGGTCCCGGGCTACAAGGCCGCGAGCTGGGCGCAAGGCTATGGCGACTTCGTGTTGAAGCCGGACCTTGCAACATTGCGCCGTATTCCCTGGCTTCCGGCAACGGCCCTCGTACTTTGCGACACGCTCGATCATCACGGCGAAGACGTGCCCCATGCGCCACGCGCCATTCTGAAGAAGCAACTGAAGCGCATCGCGGCGATGAAGATGAAAGCATTCACCGCGTCTGAACTCGAATTCTACCTCTTCGATGAAACTTATGAGGCGGCGCATGAGAAGCGCTACCAAGGGTTGAAGACCGCCAACTGGTATATCGAGGACTATCACGTGCTCGCCACCTCGAAAGAGGAAGGCATCATGCGCGCCATCCGCAACGGGCTGGAAGGCGCCGGAATCCCGGTCGAGAATTCGAAGGGCGAGTGGGGCCCCGGTCAGGAGGAAATCAACATCCGCTATGCCGAGGCGCTCGAAATGGCCGACCGGCATACCATCCTCAAGAACGGCATCAAGGAAATCGCCTGGCTGCACGGCAAGGCGATAACTTTCATGGCCAAGTGGAACTACGAACTGGCCGGCTCGTCCTGCCATATCCATATGTCGCTGTGGGATGAGAAGGCGAAGGAGGCGCATTTTTTCGACAAGGACGCCAAACCTCACGGCATGTCGGAACTGTGTCAGCAATTCCTGGCGGGCCAGCTTCGGCACGCGCGAGAATTGACCTATTTCCTGGCGCCGCAGGTCAATTCCTACAAGCGCTTCGTCAACGGGTCCTTCGCCCCCACCAACATCGTCTGGTCCAACGACAACCGGACGGCGGGCTTCCGTATGTGTGGTCAGGGCAAGAGCCTGCGCATCGAATGCCGCATTGGCGGTGCCGACCTGAACCCCTATCTCGCCTATGCCTCGTTGCTGGCGGCCGGCCTCGACGGGGTCGAAAAGAAAATGGCTCTGGAGCCCGAGTTTTCCGGTGATGCCTATGTCAGCAGCGGCATTCCGTCGCTGGCGAAGAACCTGCGTGACGCCCTGACCGAACTGGAAAAGTCGGATACGCTCCGCGCCGCTCTCGGCGACGATGTCGTGGAGCACTATCTCCATACCGGCCGCTGGGAGCAGTTCGAATATGAGCGGCGGGTCACGGATTGGGAATTGAAGAGAGGCTTCGAACGCGGATGAGCGCCACACTGAAAGTCATTTCCCCGGTCGACGGCAGTGTTTATGCCGAACGGCCCCTCGCCTCATGGGAAGAGGTCGACGGCGCGTTGAACGCCGCGCGCGCCGCACAGGCTGCGTGGAAACTCGTTCCCCTCGCCGAACGCGCCGCCCTCTGCACCCGTTTCATCGAAGCCTTTGTCGCGATGAAAGACGAAATCGTGCCGGAACTTGCGTGGCAGATGGGTCGTCCCGTCGCCTATGGAGCCGGCGAGCTGCGTGGCTTCGAGGAGCGCGCGCGCTACATGATCGGCATTGCACCCGAGACGTTGGCCGACATCGACGCAGGGCCCAAGGAAGGCTTCCGCCGTTGGGTGCGCCGCGAGCCGGTCGGCACCGTGCTCGCCATTGCTGCCTGGAACTACCCCTATCTGATCGCCGTCAATTCGGTCGTCCCGGCAATCATGGCCGGCAATGCGATCATTTTGAAGCATTCCGGCCAGACGCCGCTTTGCGCCGAACGTTTTGCCGTGGCTTTCGAAAAGGCCGGGGCGCCAGACGGTCTCTTCCAGGCGATCCATATGAGCCACGAAATGACCGAGAAAACGATCGGCGACCCACGCGTCGATTTCGTGCAATTCACCGGCTCGGTGGCCGGCGGCCGCGCGGTCGTGAAAGCGGCGGTCAACCGTTTCATCGGCATCGGCCTTGAACTCGGCGGCAAGGACCCGGCCTATGTTCGCGCCGACGCCAACCTGCCCTTCGCCGTCGAAAACCTGGTCGACGGTGCTTACTTCAACTCCGGGCAGTCCTGCTGCGGCAAGGAACGGCTTTACGTCCATGCCGACGTCTATGACGATTTCGTTGAAGGTTTCGTCGACCTGACAAAGAAATACAAGCTCGGCGACCCGCTCGACCCGGAAACGACGATTGGCCCTATGGTCCGCACCTCCGCCGCAACCTTTGTGCGCGGCCAGATCGCCCAGGCCGTCCGCGGCGGCGCGAAGGCATTGATCGGCGAGGCGCATTTCCCGGCGTCACGGCCGGGTTCTCCTTATCTGGGCCCTGAGGTGCTGGTGGACGTCAACCACCAGATGGAAGTGATGCGCGAGGAAACCTTCGGCCCGGTGATCGGCATCATGAAAGTCGCGTCGGACGACGAGGCCATCTCACTGATGAACGACAGCCCTTACGGATTGACTGCCTCCGTCTGGACGGAAGATACCGAAACCGGAGAAAAGCTTGGCGAACGCCTCGAAACCGGCACCTTCTTTCTCAATCGCTGCGACTATCTCGATCCCGCACTCGCATGGACCGGCGTCAAGAATACGGGCCGGGGCGCCACGCTATCGCCCGTGGGCTATGAAAGCCTGACGCGGCCCAAGAGTTATCACCTGAGAACGCAAACAAAATGATCGATACCTATCCAAGCCTCACCGGCAACTGGAACTTCCCCACCAAAATGCGCTTCGGCGCCGGGCGTATCAAGGAATTGGCCGAGGCCTGCGGCACAGCCGGTATCGAACGGCCGCTGCTGGTCACCGATCCCGGCCTCAAGCCGTTGCCGATGATCGCCGAAGCCTTGGCGCTCCTGGAAAAGAACGGCCTCGCCGCCGCGCTTTTCGCCGATGTTCATCCCAACCCCGTGAGCGCGGACGTGGACGCGGGCCTCAAGGCATTCCAGCGCGGCAAGCATGACGGCGTCATCGTTTTCGGTGGCGGCAGCGCCATGGACGCCGGCAAGGCGGTCGCATTCATGTCCGGCCAGAAACGGCCGATGTGGGACTATGAGGATCGCGAGGACTGGTGGACACGTGCCGACCCGAACGGCATTGCGCCGGTCATCGCGGTGCCGACGACCGCCGGCACCGGCTCCGAAGTCGGCCGCGCCGCTGTCATCACCGACGAGAGTGACCACACCAAGAAAATCATCTTTCATCCGAAGATGATGCCGGTCGACGTGATCTGCGATCCGGAATTGACCGTCGGCCTGCCGCCGAGCATCACGGCGGCGACCGGCATGGACGCGCTCTCCCACAATCTCGAAGCCTATTGCGCGCCCTTCTGGCACCCGCTAGCGCAAGGCGTTTCGCTTGAAGGCATGCGGCTTTGCAAGGAATGGCTGCCGGAGGCGGTAAAGCGCGGCAGCAATATCGAGGCGCGCTCGTTCATGCTCGCCGCATCGTCGATGGGTGCAACGGCCTTCCAGAAAGGTCTCGGTTCGATGCACGCAATGAGCCATCCCTGCTCGTCGCTGCGGGGCACGCATCATGGTCTCACCAACGCCGTGGTGATGCCCTATGTCTTGCTGCACAACCGCAAAGCCATTGAAGAAAAGATCGTCGCGGCGGCCAACTACCTGGCGCTAAAGGACCGTAGTTTCAATGGCTTCGTCGACTGGGTTCTGGCCCTGCGTGAGGAGATCGGCATCCCGAACACGCTGAGCGAGATCGGCGTCGATAGCGGCATCATCCCGCAATTGGCTGCGATGGCACTCGAAGACCCCTGCACCGGCGGCAACCCGCTGCCGATGAGCGTGCCGGTCTATGAAGACCTGTTCGCGCGGGCGATCGAAGGCAAGCTCGCCTGACATGTCGCTCGACACCACGAGCCACAAAGTCCCCGTCGCCCGCAACACCGCAGACCTCCGCGCGGCTGTTGCCGCATGGCGCGCCGAGGGCAGCACCGTTGCGCTGGTGCCGACAATGGGCGCGCTGCACGAGGGGCATCTTTCCCTTGTCGATCTGGTGCGGACAAAAGCCGATCGCGTTGTCGTCTCGATCTTCGTCAACCCGACGCAGTTTGCCCCGCATGAGGACTTCTCGGCCTATCCCCGCACCGAGGCCGCCGACGCCGCAAAGCTCGAAGGCAAGGCCGACCTGATTTTCGCGCCGGATGCCGCCGACATGTATCCGGACGGCTTTTCCACGACCATTTCGCTGACCGGTGTCACCGAACCGCTCGAGGGACAGTTCCGTCCGACGCATTTCGCCGGCGTTGCGACAGTGGTCGCCAAGCTGATCCTGCGCACCATGCCCGACATCGCGATCTTCGGTGAAAAGGACTGGCAGCAGCTGATGGTCATCCGCCGCATGACCGCCGATCTCGACATCCCGGTCGAAATTCTGGGCGGTCCGATCATGCGCGAAGCCGACGGTCTCGCCATGTCGTCGCGCAACGTCTATCTGACACCGGCAGAACGCAAGGCGGCGGGCAAGCTCAATGTAATCATCAAGGAAACGGCTGCAAGTGTTTCTGCTGGAACGCTTATTCCGGAAGCAACAAAGACCGGTGCGGCGAAAATTCTGGCGCTCGGCTTCGACAAGCTCGACTATCTGGAAGTGCGCGAAGCCGCCTCGTTGGCGGAATTTCCGACCGGCCGTCCGACCGGGCCCGCGCGCATTCTGGTGGCCGCGAAAATCGGCAAGACGCGCTTGATCGACAATATGCAGGTCTGACGCCTCACTTGAGATGCGTTGTCAGCCAGTCGCGCTGCACGGGCGCCGACATCTTGAACATCTCCCCGGTATAAGCCTCGAAATGCATGCAGGGCAGCGCCATGAATTTCTTTGGTTCCAGCGCCGTTTCAAAGGCAGCTGCCGTCATGTCGAAAGGCGTCAGGTGGTCTTCGAGTGCCGCCACCATCAGCAGCGGCGTCGGTGAAATGCGCGGAATGTAGATGCCGGGCTCGTATTCGGTGAAGAGTTCTACCGATTGCAGCGTCACCTCGTTCTGCCAGGATGTTGGACGTTCCTTGGCAAAGGCCGTGAAAAATTCCCAGGTATCGGCGGTCGGCAGAGCCGAAGGCGTGCCCTCCGGGCCTGTCACGGGCATACGGGCCGGCGCGCCGCCACCCATTCTCGCCATGCGGTCGGCGTCAAACGCCGCCCGCATGCCCTTCCAGTGATCGCCCCGAATGAGCCGCCGTGCGGTCTCGAGCCCGGCGACCAGCGGCACCTGAGCGATCACGCATTTGACGCGCCTGTCGATGGCGGCGACCACCAGCACATGCCCGCCCGAATAGCTCGATCCCCAGATGCCGATGCGGTTCGGGTCGACCTCCTTCAGCGTTTGCGCATGGGTAATCGCGTCGCGATAGCCGTCGATTTGCTGCCTGGGGTCGATGTGCCCACGCGGGCTGCCATCGCTCGCCCCGAGATTGCGGTGGTCATAGACCAGCGCCGAGATGCCCGCCTCGGCAAAAAAGGCAGCAAAATCGTCGAGATACATTTCCTTCACAGCCGAAAAGCCATGCGCCATGACGACCGCGGGCGCAGGCCCGGTCGCGCCTTTCGCCGGATAGAACCAGCCGCGCAACATCACGCCATCTTCGGTTTTGAATTCGATGTCACGACGCATGCTTTCCCCCAGGCTCTGTTTCCCTCAGCCCATCACACAAGATGGTAGCTGTCACCCGCCCCGACGGGCGGGCCTAGAGCAGCCCGAGTTCTTCCAGCTCGCGCCGCATCTCGTCCGGCATATCCTCGCCGGGATCACCCTTCTTGACGTCGGGCGGTGCGTCCTTCGCCTCGAAATAGCGCCAGCCCTGAAAGGGCCGGCGATCTTGGCGCCGCGTCGCGACGATCTCCTTGTCGAGCACAAGACGGCAGCGCCCGATGCCCTCGCCGTCCTTGAAAGGCTCGATGCCGATCAGACGCTGGCGGCAGCGAATGACACCCTTCATCACCCAGTAAAGCGAGCCGCCGGCCAGAATCTCGTCGGCGCGCTTCGGCGTCATTCGTGTGACATGCACAAGCTTTTGCGGTTGCTTGCGTTTTTTCATTTCGGCCAGCCGCGCCGCCTGCCATGTCGCCAGATCCGCAATATCTTCTGCGCCAACGCAAAGCTTGATCAGGTGGAGAGGCATTGACGGGTTGTCTCTTGGCAAACTATAACACCGTTATAAACATACCGGACAGGAGCCCGACAGATGAGCAATCCCGCCCAGACCTTTCTGACCCGCTGGTACGCCTATGTCGAGAACCACGACCCGGCGCTGCTGCAGACCATTGTCGCCGACGGCGCGACCATCTCCTCCCCCGCCTTCTACAAGCCGAAGACTTCGAAGGACTATGTGATAGCCATTCTGACCATGGTCGTGGCGGGTTTCGAGGACTTCACCTACACGAAGGAATGGATCGACGGCAACGAGATCATTCTCGAATTCGAGTCACGCATCGGTGAAACGAAATTGAAGGGCATCGACCGGATCACAGTCGACACCGACGGCCGGATGAGCCACATCGAGGTGCTGATACGCCCGTTGAACGGCCTGATTGCGCTCGCCGAACACGTGAAGGCATCGCTCGGGCAAGCCGCCGCCTAGTTCAGCCGTTCAACCGCAACCGCCGTCGCCTCGCCGCCGCCGATGCAAAGCGAAGCGATGCCGTGCTTGCCGCCGGTCTGCTGAAGCGCATTGAGCAGCGTCACGAGAATGCGCGCCCCCGAAGCACCGATCGGATGGCCGAGCGCGCAGGCGCCGCCATAAATGTTCATGTTGTCGTGGCTGAGGTTGAGTTCCTTGATCGCGGCCATGGCGACGACGGCAAAGGCCTCGTTGACCTCCCAGAGATCGACATCCTTCGTGCTCCAGCCGGTGCGCTCCAACAGCTTTGCGATCGCACCGACCGGCGCGGTCGAGAACCAGGCTGGTGCCTGCGCATGCATCGCATGTCCGCGAATGGCGGCAAGCGGCGAAAGTCCACGCTTTTCGGCTTCCGACAAACGCATCAACACCAGCGCCGCGGCACCATCCGAAATCGAGCTCGAATTGGCGGCCGTCACCGTGCCGTCCTTCGCAAATGCGGGCTTCAGCGTCGGGATTTTCGACGCATCCGCCGTCAGCGGCTGTTCGTCCTGCGCAACCTCGACCGCGCCCTTCCGGCCCGGCGCGCTGACGGTCACGATTTCCGGCGCAAACGTACCGCTCTCGACCGCCTGCTTGGCCCGCTTCAGGGACTCCATCGCATAGGCATCCTGTGCGTCGCGCGTGAACTGGTAGTGCTGCGCGGTGTCTTCGGCATAGGAACCCATCAGGCGCCCCTCGTATGCGTCTTCGAGCCCGTCGAGGAACATGTGATCCTTGATCTCGCCATGCCCGAGACGCAGGCCGCCCCGCGCCTTCGGCAGCAGATAGGGCGCATTGGTCATGCTCTCGAGGCCGCCGGCCACAACGACATCGCCGTGACCGGCAATAATGGCGTCATGCGCCATCATCACCGCTTTCATGCCCGAGCCGCACATCTTGTTGACCGTCGTACAGGGCGTTTTCTCGTCGAGACCGGCCTTCAGCGCCGCCTGCCGCGCCGGCGCCTGTTTGGCACCCGCGGACAAAACGCACCCCATCAGCACTTCGTCGATTTCGGCCGGGCCGACGCCGGCCCTCGCAACCGCGCCCTTGACGGCCGCCGCACCAAGCTCAGGGCCGGTGAGACCCGACAAGGCGCCTTGAAAACCGCCCATCGGCGTGCGCGCCGCGCTGACGATGACGACCGGATCAGTTTCATGACGGTTTTGTGACATCGAGCTGTTTCCGCGTTTAGACTGGCGACCAAGGCCGGGATTCGGGGCAGAACCCTAGCCTAAAACAAGCGGCCGCCAAACAAGCCGCAGCTATGGGGGGGACGATCGGTGGAAGATTTCCTGCACAACATGGATTGGGTGCTGCCGCTGCGCAGCGACTGGGCCACGCCCATCGCCAATGTCTTCACCTGGCTCGGCTATACGCCATTTTTCCTGATGTTCCTGCCGCTAGGCTACTGGCTCTGGGACCGCGCCATCTTCACGCGGCTCGCGGTCCTGATCGCGATTACCGCCATCGTCAACGGCTGGCTGAAGGATTTCTGGCAGGACGCCCGCCCCGACCCGCGCTACTGGATCGACAATCGTGTCGAAGGCTCACCCGGACGACCGTCGGGCCATGCGCAGGTGGCGGTCGCCATGTGGCTGTGGCTTGCCTATGAAATCCGGAAAAGATGGGCCTGGATCGCGGCGATCGTCATCGCCGCCGGTGTCGGGCTGAGCCGTCTCTATGTGGGCGTGCATGACGTCGACGACATTCTGGTCGGCACCGTGCTCGGCCTTGCCGGCATCGTGCTCTTCATCTGGCTGCTCGGCCCCTCGTTCGACTTCTGGCGGCGCCTGCCGGCCATGGCTCATCTGGCTGTGATTCTGGCCCTGGTGCCGGCGTTATGGTTCGTTTGGCCGCCCGAAGGCTCCGCGGGCAGCAGCTTTTACGGCCACACATCGGTGCTGTTCCTGCTGTTCGGCTGGGTCGCCGGTCAGACACTCGACTACCGCCTCGCGCCGGTCCGTGGCCCCCGTACAGCCCTCTGGCAGCAGGCCATCATGGTTGTCGGTGGCGTCGTGGTGCTGTTCGCATTGCGCTGGGCGGTCGAAACCGGCGGCGCCGCCATCGGCCTGCCGCCGGCCGCCATTCTGTTCCTCGGTGCGGCCATTCTCGGCTTCTACATGACCGGTCTCGCCCCGATGGGCTTCCGGGCATTGAAGCTGATGAGATAGATGAACCGAATACGCTAACCGCTTATTCGGAATAGATATCGACCACGTCGGACTCGGTGAAAACCGTGTAGACGCCGGCGCCGGGGCTGCCGCCCACGACGATGAACCGGTCAGCCGTGGCGGTCGCCACCGCGCCGTGGCGCGGCGTCGGCATCGACGGCGCGCGCCGCCAGACGCCGGTTGCCAGATCGAGCACGAAGTGATCGCCATAGGTGCGCAACGGCCGCCGCTGCTCGCCACCCGTCACATGAAGCCGCCCGTCGAGAACGGCCGCGACATGGCCAGCGCGCGGCTCGGGCAATGAGGGGCCCGTTCGCCAGCTTCCGTTCGACGGATCGAAAATATCGACCCGCGACGATGCCGCCCCGGCGCTGTCGAGTCCGCCGATTGCGTAGATGAGCCCGCCACCGGCCACATAGGCGGAGGCAACACGCGGCGACGGCATCGGCGACCCCGACACGCTCCAGCGGTCGCGGCCCGGATCGTAGACAAATACCCGCGAGGCGCCCTCGCCGCGCCCGCCGATTGCGTAGAGCTGGCCGTCAACGGCAACGAGACCGTGACCGGCGCGTGCGGCTGGCATCGACGGGCCGGAAAGCCATGCGCCGACACGCGGATCGAAGATCCACACATTGTCGGTGTCGCCGCCATCGGAAACCGCGCCGGACGCAGTGGCGCCCAGAGCACCAAAATCGTCGGCGCGCCGGGGCGGCGGCGCCTCGTGCCCGCCGGCGATGAAGAGCCGGCCGTTGAGTTCGGCCATGCCGAAATGCTGCAGCCCCACCGGCAGAGCAACGGCGGGACGCCAGATATTGCCGCGCACATCGTAGATTTCCGCCACGGAGCGTGGACCCGACGTGCTGTCGCCGCCGACGACATAGAGATCGTCGCCCAGCAATGCCGCGCCGGCAAAGGCACGCGCCGTTGTCATCGGCGAGCCGTCGCTCCAGCCCTGCGCCGAGGCCGTCGCTGCCGCAAGGCAGAGCCCTGCCGCCAGAAGAAACCCCGAAACACCGGATCGGATCGCGTTACGCATCGCTCAACTCTCCCACACTCGCCGACATGCTCAGTAAAACAGGACCAGCGCCGCAAGTCCCAGAAACGCGAAAAATCCCACGACATCCGTGGTCGTCGTCACAAATACCGGCGACGACACCGCCGGGTCGGCGCCAAGCTTATCAAGGCTCAGCGGAACGAGAATGCCCGTCAGCCCCGCAACCACAAGATTAATCATCATCGCCGCCGCCAGCACCCCACCCAGCCAGACACTCTGGAAGATCAAGCCGCCGAGGCAGCCAAGCATGACCGCGAAAACCATCCCGTTCAGAAAGCCGACCAGCACCTCGCGCAAGATCGTGCGCCGCGCATTGAAATGAACGAGATCGCGGGTCGCCAGCGCGCGCACCGTCACGGTCATGGTCTGGGTGCCGGCATTGCCGCCCATCGACGCAACGATCGGCATGAGCACGGCAAGCGCCACCATCTCCTCGATCGCGGCGTCGAAAAGGGCAATTACCGAGGCCGCAATAATCGCCGTGACAAGATTGACCGCGAGCCAGGGAATGCGGCTGCGGCTGGTCTGAAGCACCGTGTCCGAAATCGACTCCTCGCCGACACCGGCGAGCAAGCGGATATCCTCGGCAGCTTCCTCGCTGATAACCTCGACGATGTCGTCAACCGTGATGACGCCGACAAGCCGCCCGTCCTCATCCACCACCGCGGCCGAGATCAGATCGTACTTGCTGAACTGCAGCGCCACGTCTTCCTGGTCCATCTCGACCGGGATCAGCGTCTGCTCGGTCTCCATGATCTCGGAAATCCGGACCGGGCGCTTCGATCGCGTGACCCGCGACAGCGGCACCGTGCCGATCGGCCTGTGGGCCGCATCGACGGCGAAGATTTCGTAGAATTCATGCGGCAGATCCGGCGCCTCGCGCAGATAATCGAGCGTCTGGCCGACATCCCAATAGGGCGGCACCGCGACCAGTTCGCGCTGCATCAGACGGCCGGCGCTGTATTCCGGATAATCGAGCGACTGCTCGAGCACGGCGCGCTCGCTGGCCGGAAGCTGGTCGAGAATTTCGCGCTGCTCGGCCTCGTTCATGTCCTCGAGGAGATAGACGGCGTCGTCCGAATCCATTTCCGTCAGCGCGGCGGCAATGTCCTTCGGGTCGAGCAGCTCCATCACATGGTCGCGGACGCTCTCGTCGAGTTCGCTCAGCACTTCCGGATTGAGATCGGAGCCGAGCATGTCGACCAGATCGCGCCGCTCGTCGCTGCGCAGCAATTCAAGGAGTTCGGCGGTATCGGCCGGGCGCAGGGGCAAAACCAGCTCGCGCGCCTGCGCCTTGTCGCCCCGGTCCACGGCATCGACAACGGAACGCACATAGGCCGGCGACAAGGCGTCGTCGACGGCATCTTCCGCTGGGGTGGGTGTCGAGGTATCGGTCATTCGGCGCCTGCGAATCTGGTTCGTCGAACAGGCCGCGAGTGTGCGTTATTTGGCCGGGTCCCGCCACCGCGCGCCATCCGAAACGCCTTTGAATCGGACGGCCGCGGCCGAAATGAAAAACCGGCGCCTGCGCTTTGTCAGCGACCGGCCACCGGTCTTGTCGGTTCGTCCGTTGTACCGGACCGGAGCCCGGCCCTGCGATGGTGCGGTCGAGAAGACTCGAACTTCCACGGGAGTTACCCCACAGCGACCTCAACGCTGCGCGTCTACCAATTCCGCCACGACCGCATGTTCGCAAGCCGCGCCGATGTAACAAATCCGGATGGCTTGCTCAAGCTGCAAATTGAGGAATGACGGGGGTTTAGCGCAATAAGCTCAAATCCCGTCGCCATCCAGATTGGCCGGCAGGTGGATGCCGCACTCGTCCTTGTCGCGACCGACCCAGCGGCCGTCGCGATAGGAGCCGCCTTCCGGTACGCGCTCGGTGCAGGGCATGCAGCCGATCGAGAGGTAGTTGTCCTTGACCAGCGGATGCCGCGGCAGCTTGTGCGCGTCGACATAGGCGTCGAGCTCCGCCTCGCCCCAATAGGCTAGCGGGTTGATTTTGAAGCGGGTTCCGGCGGCAGTGCCGGGCTCGCCGGTGCCGCGCACACGCTCTTCCTCGATCGGATGCATGCTGGCCCGTGTCGAGGTCTGGAAACGCTTGCGGCCGGTGATCGAGGCACTGAAACCCTTCAGTGCGCGTTCAAGCGGCAGCACCTTGCGGACATGGCAGCAGGCATCGGGATCGCTGTTCCACAAGCCGCCATTGGGATCCACTGCAGCAAGATCAGCCGGATGCGGGCCGGCGGCGCGCAAATCGGTCAGGCCGAACTTCTCCTGAAGCCGGTCGCGATAGCGCAGCGTTTCGCCGAAGAGCTTGCCGGTGTTGAGAAAAATCACCGGCGTCGACGGATCGATCTCGGCGACCATGTGCAGAAGCACCGCAGATTCGGCGCCAAAGGACGAAACGACCGCAATGCGGCCCTGAAATTCGGTGCGGATCATCTGCTCGAGCAAGGCCTGCCCCGTCAGCCCTTGATGGGCTTCGCGCAAGGCCGTCAGTCGCGGCGACACGAGCGTCGGCGTATCCATGGCGGCGGCGCGGCTTTCGGTGACCGCGACGCCGGCGGGACGCCGGCTCAAATCCAGTGCGGTCATGACAACCAGCCTTTCTCTTCGATATAGGCATCGACCCGGCGGCCGATTTCGGCCATTTCGAGGCCCTGAGAGCGCCAGAGCTTGCGCTGCCGGCCCAGTTCGTCGAGCCGCCCGGCCCATTCGGCCCCGAACAACCCTTCCAGATGCCGCCGCAGCCGCCGCGCCAGTCCCGGCGACTTGCCGGCGGTCGAGACGGTGATCGTCAGCTCGCCGCGCCGCATCACCGAGGGCACGTGAAAATCGCAGAGCGGCTTCACATCCTCGGTATTGACCAGCGCCCCGGCCGACCGCGCCAGCCCGGCCAGCGCCACGCTTTCGGCGTCGCCGAGACCGGCGATAAACACGACGCGAGCGCCCCGGAATGCCTCGCCTGTGGGCCGTACGCCCTTCAGCCGCCTTCCGGCCTGCTTGACCAGAACCGGCGTCGGCGCGCCCGAATAAACCTCAAGATGCGCCGCACCGGCGGCATCCAGCGCCGCCAGCCGCTTTTCAGCCACTTCGCCCTCGCCGATGAGCACAGCTTTCAGCGTTCCGAGATCGAGCATGACTGGAAACATGGCGCGCGCCTCCTGAGGGCAGCAGGTCTTCCAATTCCCGTTAGAGATAGCAATTGTGACGAATAATTCAACTCACGTCCGTATAATTCCAAAATTCACACAAATTGAGATGTAGAACAAAAAAACGGGCCCCGAAAGGAGCCCGTCCCGAACAAAAAATCGAATGATTTCAGCCCCGTGCTTCAGCCATGGCGCTGGAGATGACCGAGGTGATGGAGACCGCGAGGCGCTCGCCCTTGACGATAATCTCGCCGCGCGCGATCGGCACATTGTTGGCCAGTATCCAGACTTCCTCGTCCTGGATGGTGCCGAGCTCGATCACCGCGCCGCGGCCCATCCGCAGAAGCTGGTGGATCGGCAGCGTCGTGCGGCCGAGGACGACCGAGATTTCGACAAAGACGTTGTTGACCGAATTCACGCGCAACTCCACTTGACCCGGGGAGCCGAAAGGGCCCCAAGTGCTTTACCGGACTACCAAATTGCCATGCTAGAGTTACCCGATGGTTAAGCCCCTGCCGCGCCCGGAGACGAACCCGCAAAACCTCGAATGGCGTGTCTCGGATGCGCCGGTGCCTTATGAAATGGCGGTGGCGGAGATGGAGGCGCGGGTGGCGGCGATCGCCGAGGGGAGCGCGGCGGAGCTGGTCTGGCTGCTCGAACACCCCGCCCTCTATACCGCCGGCACCAGTGCGGACGCCGCCGATCTCATTGATCCCAAACGCTTTCCGGTCTTCCAGACCGGACGCGGCGGGCAATACACCTATCATGGGCCCGGCCAGCGGGTCGCCTATGTGATGCTCGACCTGAAGCGCCGGCGCCCCGATGTGCGCGCCTTTGTGCAGGACCTCGAGGCCTGGCTGATTGCCACGCTGGCGCAGTTCAACGTCACCGGCGAGACGCGGCCCGACCGCGTCGGCGTCTGGGTCCGCCGCCCCGAGCGCGGGCTGACGGCCGAAGACAAGATCGCCGCCATCGGCGTGCGCATCCGCAAATGGGTGACCTTTCATGGGGTTAGCCTCAATGTCGATCCGGACCTCGATCATTTTTCGGGGATCGTGCCGTGCGGAATCGCACAACATGGCGTCACCAGCCTGGCCGATCTCGGCCTGACAGCGACCATGGCCGATGTCGACATCGCCCTCCGATCGACCTTCGACGCGGCCTTCAACCGCGACAGCGCATAATCCGTCTACGGATCAAACAGCCTCCAGGCCGGATTTCCCGGCCACATCAACGGCTTGCGCGCGCATGCACAGCCGATGGCTGAAGAGCGGACCCCCCTTCTGTCACGAAACTGTCATAAAACTGTCACAAACCACCGAAAATAATATCCGTGTACGGATGAAGAAGAAACTTATCCCCGGTTTTATTGCCCCCGCACCGAATCCC
>JAUXOE010000071.1 GCA_030682415.1 Parvibaculum sp. | reverse complement strand
TCTTCCTTTTCGAGGACGCGGCGCGTCACCGTCATCGGGCATTTGTCGGCGAGGAACTTGCGGACCTGCTCCTTCAGCAATTTCTGGTCGTCGGAAAAATCGAAATTCATGACGTCTCCCTTTTCGTCCTGGCCGCGTCTCGGCGGGCCGGCCGGTCTCTCATGACCGAAATCGGTTGAAATCCGCCGCCGGCAAGGGCGGCGGGCGTTCAATTGGGGCGCATTGTTCCTGCAATCGGCGCGGCTGAAAAGGGCCATGCATTTGACGCCGCGTCCGCTTGGGGCGGGCGGGCGCTTCAGTGGCGGCGGCGGGCGCGGCGGGCGCGAATGAGGCCGAAAGCGGCCAGAAAGAGGATGACGGCCCAGCCCGCCAGCAACGCGCGCAGCATGGCCGGTATCCGGCCGTCGATCTCGCGCACATCGACCTCGCCGGCATGCCAGTAGACCCATTCGCCGCCCAGCTGGGCTGGCAGGCCCGGATTGCCGGTCGCCAGCACGATGATGCCGTCGCCGGTTGCCGGGTCGAGGCGGGCGGTGGTTTCGATCGCGGGGAAATTCATGCCCTCATGGCCGATAATGTAGCCGCCGCCGGGCGCCTCGGCATAAAGAATGACGCCGAGGCCCCAGATCGGCAGGCCATATTGCGTCGCATGGGGCGCCGACATGGCGGCGGCGAGAGCGGGCGGCAGCGCGGGATCGCGCGCGCCCTCCATTTGCGCATGGAGGAAGCGGGCGAGATCGGCTGCACTTGCATGAAGTGCGGCGGCCGCGGGCGCGGCAAAGCGGCTATAGGCGCAAGGCGCGCCGTCGGCGTCGAAACAGGGGGCCAGTCCCGCCGTCTCCGCCGCCGCCAGATCGAAGGTCGCCTGCGACATGCCGAGCGGAGCGAAGACCGCGCGCTTCATGTAAGCGGCGAAGGGCTCGCCCGAAATTTCCTCGATCAGAAGCTGCAACAAGGCATAGCCGCCGCCCGAATAGCTCCAGCTGCTGCCTGGCGCTTGGCCGATACGGGTGCGGCCATCGGCGCCGGGCATCGGGTCGGCGGCTTGCGTCAACGATGCCTCGAGCGTCTGGACGGGGATGCCCGGCGCGAAGCCCAGATAGCCGAGGCCATCGGTCAGGCCGCCCATGTGCGAAAGGAGGCGCCGCGCGGTGACGCCGTCGGTGTCGAACTCGCTTTCAGGAAACTGCCAGCGGGTCAGATAGCGCGACACCGGCGCATCGAGATCGAGCTTGCCATCGGCGGCGAGTTTCAGCACGCCGAGCGCGGTCACCCATTTGCTCAGCGAGGCGAGCTGGAACAGCGTGTCGCGGGTGACGGGCGCACCGGCCGAAACATAATGTTCGCCGAAGACCTCGCCCTTTTCGATCAGGACGAAGGCCACGGCGCCCTGCTCTGCCGCGTCGATCGCCGCGACCGAGGTTTCGAAAAAGGCCCGCGCATCGCCCGATGGCGCAGACGCCTGGCGCCCCCAGCCTTCCAGCGTCGCGACCAGCACCAGCAGCGCCCAGAGCGCCATCGCGGCCAGCACCGCCACGGTCCAGAGCAGGATCCTGCGCATCTCGTCCCGTCCTTTTGCTTGCCGGCGGCGCATGGCGGCGCTCAGGCTTCGGGTTCCTCGGCTTCCTGCAGATTGGATTTGATACGCTCGAGAAAGTCCATCAGTTGCGCATATTCGGCGGGGGTGAAATCGCGGACGGCGGTTTCGAACATGCCGAAGGCGGCCTGCCAGAGATCGCCGGTCAGTTCCTCGATGCGCGGCGTGACATAGACGCGGCGGACGCGGCGGTCGGCGGGGTCGTTGCGGCGCGCGATCAGGCGCTGCGCCTCCAGCGCATCGAGCAGACGGCCGAGCGGCGCCTTTTCCATTTCGACCGCGTCGGCCAGTTCGGTCTGGGTCAGGCCGTCGCGGCGGCGCAGTTCGGCCAGGATGCGCGACTTCGCCGGATTGATGCCGGTGCCCGAGGCCTCAAGCTGGCGCGCCCAGGCCTTGCGGAAGAGGCGGTAGACGTCGTGATGCAGCCAGCCGAAGGTTTCATCCGGCCGGACGCCAGCGCCCTGGCGCTGCTTCGGTTGCGGGGTGGTCTTGCCGCCCATCCGCAGGGTTCTCCTCCGATTTCGCTTTGCGGGTATCGTAACCAAAGATACGATAACCTTCTATACGTTTTTGCGAGGGCCCCCGATGTTCGTCCGGTTCGAGTTTTCCCGTCCCACGCGGCTGATGGCGGCCGGGCTGATGGCGCTGGCGCTTGCCGCCTGCGGCGAGAGCGCCGAAGAGGAAGCGGCCGATCCGGACGCCGGCGCGATTGCGGTTTTCGCCAGCGCCGTTTTCGAACGCGAACTTGCCGAACCGATCACCGGCACCGGCACCATTGCCGCGCACAAGAACACCACAATGGGGCCGCGCGTCGACGGCATCATCGAGGAAATCATGGTGCGCGTCGGCGACCGGGTCAGCGAGGGCCAACCGCTCTTCCGCACGCGCGACGTCGAGATCCGCCTCAAGGTGACCGAGCTTGAAAACCAGGTGCGGCTGGCCAAGGCCGATCTGCGCAATACCGGCCTCGCCTTTTCGCGGTCGAGCGAACTCCACGCCAAGGGCTTCGTCGCCGACGGCCGGCTGGACGACGCGCGCGCCGCCCGCGACGCCTCGCAGGCGCGGCTCGGCATCGCCGAAGCGCAGCTTGCCGCCGCCAACCAGATGCTTGACGACTGCACGGTGACCGCGCCTTTCGACGGCGTGGTCACGCGGCGCGACGTCGACGAAGGCAAGTTCATGGCGACGCGGATGGGCGGAATGGGCGGCATGGGCGGCGGCGGCGAAGGCGGCGTGCTGCAGATCATGAAGATCGACATTGTGGCGGCCATCGTGACCGTGCCCGAAATGCAGCTGTCGAAAATCGAGGTCGGCACCAAGGGCCGCGTCTATGTGGACGGCATCGACCGCGTCTTCGACAGCTATGTGGCGATCCTCAACGATTATGTCGATCCGGTGACGCGCTCGGTCGAACTCCGGCTGCCGATCCTCAACGAGGATTATTCGGTCAAGCCGGGTCTCTTCACGCGCGTCGAACTGTTTCCCGAGCCGCGACGGGTGTTGTCGCTCGAACGGCGGATGCTGCAGGGCGCCGAAACCGACCGGCATGTCTTCGTCGCCGAGAACGGCGTGGCCAGGCGGGTCAACGTGACGGTGCGCCAGATCGATGCGCAGACGGTGGAAGTCCTGTCGGGGCTCAAGGCCGGCGACAAGGCACTGGGCGGCCCGAATGCGCCGCTGCTTGCCGACGGCATGCGGGTGCGGATCGAAGCCGAGCCGGGGCAGATCGCCGCCGGCGCACGCGACAGCATCGCTCAGTAATTCCGGCGGGGAGCAAGCAGATGTGGATTTCCGACGTTTCGATCCGCCGGCCGGTTTTCGCGGTGATGGTGATCGGCGCGCTTGTCGTGCTGGGCTGGATTTCGCTCGGCCGGGTCGGTGTCGATCTTTTTCCGAAGGTCGAGTTTCCGGTGGTCGCGGTGACGACGGTGCTGGAAGGCGCCTCGCCCGAAGGCATCGAAAGCGACGTGACCGATCCGATCGAGGAACAGGTCAACACGATTTCGGGCATCGAGACGCTGTCCTCGACCAGCGCCGAGGGGCTCAGCCAGGTCGTTATCAGCTTCGACCTCCACGAGAATGTCGACGTCAAGGCGCAGGATGTGCGCGACAAGATTTCGCTGGCGCGCGCCAACATTCCGCAGGAAGCCGAACAATCGATCGTGCAGAAGATCGATCCGGACGCACAGGCGATCATGTCGATCATGATTGCCGGCGATATGCCGATCCGGGCGCTGACGCATTTCGCCGACAAGGTGGTGAAAGAGCAACTGCAGCGGATTTCCGGCGTCGGTTCGATCACGCTGGTCGGCGGGCGCGACCGCGAAGTACGGATCTGGCTCGACGCAGTGAAGATGCGCGCCTATGGCGTGACGGCCGAGGATGTGACCGGGGCGCTTCGGCGCGAGCACGCCGAAATTCCCGGCGGGCGGCTCGAAACGCCGGGATCGCGCGCCGAATTTCCGGTCAAGACCAAGGGCGAGGTCACGAGCGTTCCCGATTTCCGCAGCATCGTCGTCACCTTCCGGCGCGACGGCGCGCCGACGACCATCGGCGACGTCGCGCGAGTCGAGGACGGCATGGCGGACGAGCGTTCCTATGCCGAACTCAACGGCAAGCGCGGCGTGTCGCTCGAAATCCGCAAGCAGTCAGGCCGCAACACGGTGGAAGTGGCGCGCGCGGTGCGCGAGGCCGCGGCCGAGATCGCCAAATCGGCGCCGGCCGGACTCGACATGCATATCGCGCGCGACACGGCGCTGTTCATCGAGGGATCGGCGGCGGACGTGTTTATCGATATCCAGCTCGGCATCGTGCTGGTGGTGTTCGTCACCCTCGCCTTCCTGCTTTCGGTGCGGGCGACGGCGATCGTCGCCATCGCAATGCCGACGGCGCTGGTGTCGACCTTTTTCGCTTTCTACGTGATGGATTTCACCATCAACATGATGACGCTGATGGCGTTGTCGCTGGCGGTGGGGCTGCTGGTGGACGATGCCATCGTGGTGCTGGAAAGCATCTATCGCAAGCTCGAAAGCGGGTTACCGCCAATGCAGGCGGCGGCCGAGGGTACAAAGGAAGTCGGGCTGGCGGTGCTGGCCGCAACCTTCTCGATCGTCGCCGTCTTCGTGCCCATCGCCTTCATGAGCGGCGTCGTCGGACGCTTCTTCTTCCAGTACGGGCTCGCCATCACCTTTTCGGTGCTGGTGTCGCTGCTGGTGTCGCTGACGCTGACGCCGATGCTCAGTTCGCGGATGCTGAAACGCGAAGATACCGACCCCTCGACCTATGGCCGCGTGGCGCGGTTTTTCGACGATGCCTACAACTCGCTCGACCGCTTCTACGGGCGGCTGCTCGACTGGGCGCTGGCAACACGCTGGGCGGTGATGGTGGGCGCCGTTGTCGCGGTGATCGCCGGCGTGATGGTGGCCGGCACGATCCCGATGGCATTCGACTCGCGCGCCGACCGGGCCGAGTTCCTGGCTTCGGTCGAGCTTCCCTTCGGCGCCGGTCTTGAAGAAACGCGCGGCACGGCGGCGCGCGTCGCGCAGGCTATTGCCGGTGTCGACCAGGTGACGACGGTGTTCTTCACCATCGGTTCTGACGCGCAGAAGACCGTCAACAACGCGCATTTCTATGTCGGGCTGACGCCGAAAAAGGGGCGCGGCGAAAGTTTCATTCCGATCATGGACCGGGTGCGCACAGCGATGCTGGCGGTGGCACCCGACGCCAAGCACATTTCGCTTTCCGATGTGCCGTGGATTTCGGGCGGCGGGTTCGCGGACTACGCGATGATGTATGTGCTGCAGGGACCAGACCTCGATGTGCTGGAGCGAAACGCCAATGCGGTGACGGCGCGGATGCGGGCAAACCCGCTCTTTGCCGACGTCAAGACCAGCTACGATTCCGGCAAGCCCGAGGTGCAGGTTCAGATCGACCGGCGGCGCGCCGCCGATCTCGGCGTTTCGATCCGCACGCTGGCCGAAACGCTGCGCACGACGGTGGGCGGCGTCAAGGCGGGCTCGTTCGAGGAATTCGGACAACGCTACGACGTGCGCGTACGGCTGGAAGAGGCACAGCGCGACGACATCTCCAAGTTGTCGATGATCCAGGTGCGCGCCAATAGCGGCCAATTGATCGACGTACCGAACCTGGCGCGCTTCACCATCGACAGCGGGCCGGCGCAGATCGAACGGCAGAACCGGGCGCGGCGCATCGCGCTGCTGGCCAACAACCCGCAAGGCGCGGCGCTGGGGCCGGCTTCGGAGGCGCTTGAGTCCTATCTCGAAGAATTGAAGCTGCCGCAGGGCTATTCGTGGAGCGCCGAGGGCCGCTCGAAGCGGATGAAGGAAACAGGCGCGGCGATCGGCTTTGCCTTCATGCTGGCGCTGATCGCGCTCTACATGATCCTCGCTTCGCAGTTCAACAGCTTCGCGCAGCCGGCGATCATCATGCTGTCGGCGCCGCTGTCCTTTGTCGGCGCTTTCGTGGCGTTGAAAATCTCGGGCCAGGAAATGACCATGTTCAGTCAGATCAGCCTTCTGGCGCTGATGGGGCTGGTGATGAAAAACGGCATCCTGCTGGTCGACTACACCAACCAGTTGCGCGCGGCCGGCGCCAGTGCCTTCGAGGCGGCGCGCAAGGCCGGGCCGGTGCGGCTGCGGCCGGTGCTGATGACGCAGATCGCGACGATTTGCGGGCTCATTCCAGTGGCACTCTCGACCAGCCAGGGGGCCGAATTCCGCAATTCGATGGGCATTCTGGTGATCGGCGGACTTATATCCTCGACGCTGCTGACGCTGGTCGTGGTGCCGGTCGCCTATACGCTGATGGAACAGGCACGAGCCGGAATCGGCGGGCTTGGCGGGCGTTTCCGGCGGATTGCCGGTCGTATCCGGCCCGGCGGCGCTCCGGCAGAGTGAAATCCGCGCTATTTCCTTAATCGGACGCTAACCGGCGGCGTCGGATACTGGCGGGACCATACCAGCCAGAGGATTCTCGTCAGATGGCGAAAGCGCAGTTCCACAAAAACCAGCGGGTCTATGTGCGCCCCGTCGGCACATGGGCCATGATCGAGCGGATCGTGCCGCAATGGGTCAAGGACATGGATGAGCCGCTGCGCATCCATTACGACGTCGGGCTCGGGCGCGATTTTGCTGCCAAGGAGCTCGAAACCGAGGAGGTTTCGGCGCTCTCCCATCTCGATCCCGAGATGGAGGAATGGCAGGTGGTGCGGGTGCCCAACAAGTGGCGCTCGGCCGAGGAATGCGCCGGCCATCCCGTGCCCGGCACACATCCCGTGGTCGTCACCGGCAGCCATGATGGCGGCGGCTGGCGCGTGCCCGGCGTCGAATACGATCTGACACCCGACCGTGTCGAGCTGCAAGCGAAGGTGATCGCGGCGGCACCGAAGTTCATGGTGCTGCTGCAGCGGCTCGCCGATTATGCGCGCGCCAATGGCGAGAACCTGCCCGACGACGTGATGGCGATCGCCAGCGATGCCGACATGCTGATTTCCAGCATCATGGGACCGCAGGCCTGAGCGGCCGCACAACCAAGGCGGAGTGTTCGATTTGAGCGCCACCGGGACGGAAAAGGCCTCGCCTGCAGCATCGCCTCTCCAGATGGCGCAGAACCGAAAAAACAGCATCAATGTGGCTCGCAAGGAAGCACATGCTTTTCGCGGCGAGTTGATCGACCGTTTCGCACAATTCGAACGCAGTCTCGGGCCCGTTCTGGTCCTTGCCTTGGCCTTGCCGGAATATGCGGCCGTGGCAAAGAAGCCCGCGCATCTGCTTGGGCAGAAGATCGAACAACTCAACAAGATTGTTGGAACAGAAGGGCCGCTCAACGGCCTAGCCAACGGGATTGTTGCAAACCTCGAGGCGCTGCGCCGGTATGAGAAAGCCAGACACTGGATGGCCCACGCGACGCTAGAAATCGTGCAGGCCGAGAGCGACGAGTTGCTCTACCTCTTTCGCCTGACGCGGGCCGGCGAGCAAAGTGTGGATCAATCAACCATCGTCATCAGTAAGGTGGAAGCCAAATCCATCGGCTCCGCCCTTGGGACCATCGTTGACATTCTGACGCGGCAACTCGATGAACTCGGCAAGCTGCAGCGTTCCAAGTTTACACATCTGCCGATCGTCGCGACGGCACCTCCAGACCGCGCGGTCTGATCCGCCGCCGCTAGGTCAATTCAATCCCGAACCAGATCGTCTGCCGCGGCGGTTTGGCGCTTTCCAGTTCCCGAAATCCATATGCCCGATAGAAGGCGATGCCGCGCGCATTGGCGGCGCCGACGCCGAGATGGGCGCCGGGTGCGCCAAGCTCGCGCATGCGCGCAAGCCACCGGTCGATCAACCGGCGACCGAGGCCCCTGCCCTGCAGGTGCGGCAGCAGATTGATGTGGAGATGCGCTGGGTATGGATCGACGATGCGGGCAGGCGCGCGGCCCGGATTGTGGATCGACCAGCTGCGCAACTCGTCGGCATTCCATGTTTCGGGCGGCGTGACAGGCGCCGTGTAACGGGCGCGCAGGTCCGGCCACCATTCGGCCTCGAGCCGGGCCTCGAAGGCGCGCGTGTCGGCCGTGCCAACGATGTAACCGCCGACGCCTTCGCCATCCTCGACCA
>JAUXOE010000069.1 GCA_030682415.1 Parvibaculum sp. | reverse complement strand
GGGCGCCGTCGTGGCGCGGCTGGCGGGCACCTACATGATGACGCAGGTGGAAGCCGGGCATGGCTGCCCGATCACCATGACCAATGCGGCTGTGCCGGCGCTGATGTTCCAGCCGTCGCTGGCCAAGGAATGGATCCCGCGCATTCTTTCGCGCGACTATGACGAGCGGTTCGCACCTGCGAAGGAAAAGCGCGGCGTGACGCTCGGCATGGGGATGACCGAGAAGCAGGGCGGCACCGACGTGCGCGCCAACACGACGGCGGCGATGCCGGTGAATGGCGGCGGGCCGGGAGCGGAATATCGGATTACCGGACACAAGTGGTTTTTCTCGGCGCCGATGTGCGACGCGTTTCTGGTGCTGGCGCAGGCGCCGAATGGCATCTCGTGTTTCCTGATGCCGCGCTTCACGCCGGACGGGGAGCCGAACGCGATCCGCATTCAGCGGCTGAAGGACAAGGTGGGGAACAAGTCGAATGCGTCTTCCGAAGTCGAGTTTCAGGCGGCATCGGGCTGGCTGATCGGCGAGGAAGGGCGGGGCGTGCGCAACATCATCGAGATGGCGACCTATACGCGGCTCGACTGCGCGGTGGCGACGGCCGGGATGATGCGGCAGGCGGTCGCCCAAGCCGTGCATCATTGCTCCTATCGCACGGTGTTTCAGAAGAAGCTGATCGACCAGCCCTTGATGGCCAATGTGCTGGCCGATCTCGCGCTCGAAACGGAAGCGGCGACGGCGCTGTCGTTCCGTGTCGCGCGCTCGTTCGACCGGGCGCATGAGGACGAGGCGGAGGCCGCCTTCCGCCGCATCATGACGCCGGTGGCCAAATACTGGGTGTGCAAACGGGCGCCGAACCTCGCCTATGAGGCGATGGAGTGTCTCGGCGGCAACGGCTATGTCGAGGAAGGGATTGCGGGGCGCATCTATCGCGAGATGCCGGTGAATGCGATCTGGGAAGGCTCGGGCAATGTGATGTGCCTCGATGTGCTGCGCGCGCTGGCGCGGGAGCCGCAGGCGCTCGAGGTTGTGTTCGCCGAGTTCGATGGCGCGCGGGGCGCGAATGCGGCTTATGACGGCGCGCTGGAGGCGCTGAAGGAAGCGTTCAGGGATTTCGGTTCGCTGGAGGCGCGCTCAAGGCAGGTGGTGGAGCAGATGGCGAAGGTGGCGGCGGGATCGGTGCTGCTGCGCCATGCGCCTCATGCGGTGTCGGACGCCTATTGCGCAACGCGGCTCGGGCGCGACTGGGGCGATGTCTACGGGACGCTGCCGGTGGGCGCGGATATTGCGGCGATTGTGGAGCGGGCGCGGGTGGCGTAACTACCCCAACACCCACAACATCAGCGGCATGGTGATTGCCGCAAGGATGGTGGAGCCGGTGATCAGGCTTGCCATCAGCGTGGCGTCGCCGCCGAGTTGGCGGGCGAGGATGTAGGACGATGTCGCGCCGGGGACCGCGCCGCAGAGGATGACGACGGCGGCGGCAAGCCCGGTGACGCCGAAGACGAAACACCAGCCTGCCATCAGCACCGGCATGACGAGAAGTTTCAGGCCGCTGGTCAGCGCGACGATCCAGCCGGTTTCGAGCGCGTGTTTGGGTTGCAAGCCGGCGCCGATGGCGATGAGGCCGATGGTCAGCGCGGCGGCACCGAGAATGTCGAAGGTCGAGGCAAGCGGGCCGGGAAGGCCCAGCCCTGAGACGTTGAGCGCGATGCCGGCCGCGCAGGCGAGGATCAACGGATTCTTCGACAAGAGGCGCAGCACCGCGACGAGGCCGGCCGGTTCGTCGCCGGCATAGCGTGTCAGGATCAGCACCGAGAGCACGTTGACTGTCGGCACCAGCACCGCGAAGGCGACGGCGGCGAGCGTCACGCCTTCGGGGCCAAAGAGGGAGCCGATGGCGGCGAGCGCGACGAAGCCGTTCCAGCGCGCGGCGCCCTGGAAGACAGACGAGAACTGCGGGCCGGAAAGCGGCAGCGCCTGCTTCATCAGCATCAGGATCGCGACCATCGAGAAGAGGCCGGCGCCGAGCGCCGAGGCCATCGGTCCGATGTCGTGATCGGCGAGGTTGGCGGTTGCCAGCGTGTGCAGCAGCAGGGCAGGAAAGAAGATGTAATAGGTCAGGCGGTCGAGCGGCGCCCAGAGGCCTTCACCCGGAAAATCCATCCGCTTGATGACGAAACCGAGCGCGATGACCAGGAAGACGGGGATGAGGGAATTCAGAATGGGCAGCATGCGTTTCTTCTTGTTCTTTGCTCAGAGCTTCTTCAGCCGGTCCAGCGCGCCTTGCAGAATGTACGCCGCCGCCAATTTGTCCACCAGTTCGGCGCGGCGGGCGCGGCTGGCGTCGGCGTCGAGCAGGGTACGGGTGACGGCCTGGGTGGACATGCGCTCGTCCCAGAAGGCGATGGGGAGATCGGTCAGTTTTTCGAGGTTGCGGATGAAGGCGCGGGTCGACTGGCAGCGCGGGCCTTCGGTGCCGTCCATGTTGAGGGGGAGGCCGACAATGAGGCCACCGGCATCGTATTCGGCGGCCAGCGCCAGCAGGCGGGCGGCGTCGGCGGCGAACTTTGTGCGCTTGATGGTTTCGAGGGGGCTTGCGATCGAAAGCGAGACGTCGGAGAGGGCAAGGCCGATGGTTTTCGAGCCGAGATCGACACCGATCAGGCGCTGATGGCGCTTCAGGGCCGGCTGCAGCTCGTCCAGTGACTTCAGATTGCCGCTCAAGTGGCTGTCATCCTTGAAAAAATCTGTCCGGCCGGACAATAGTGAGGCGGCAGGAGCGGCGCAATCCGCTTGCCTCATATAAAGAGGGCAGCGGCGTTGCGGCGCTGGCCCGCAGCTTGTTATGTTCCCCCGCGATTCAGCGGGCAAGGGGCGGCTTCGGCCCCCCGGACCCCGCTTTCACAACCAGGACAAGGCAGGCCCATGTCGGTCGATCAGAGAACGGTCCGGCACATCGCCCGACTTGCGCGGATTGCCGTGCGGGACGATGAGCTGGAGGCGCTTGAGAGGGAACTCAACGGCATTCTCGACTGGGTCGAGCAGTTGGGTGAGGTCGACGTGACGGGCGTCGAGCCGATGACCAGCGCCGTCGAAGTCGCCATGAAGATGCGCGAAGACGTGGCGGTGGTTCAGGACCTGCAGCAGGAAGTGACGCGGAACGCGCCGGGCGCCGAGGACGGCTTCTATGTGGTGCCGAAGGTGGTGGAGTGAGCATGAGCGAGTTGACCAAACTGACGCTGGCGGCCGCCCGCGACGCGCTGAAGAAGAAGGAGATCAGCGCAGTGGAGCTGACGGGGGCCTATCTCGCCGAGATGGCGGCGGGCACAGCGCTCAACACCTATGTGACGGTAACTGCCGAAAAGTCGATGGAGATGGCGAAGGCGTCCGACGCCAGGCTCGCCAAGGGCGCGGGCGGGGCGCTGGAAGGGCTGCCACTCGGCATCAAGGATCTCTTCTGCACCAAGGACGTGCTGACGACGGCCTCCAGCCATATTCTCGACGGCTTCCGTCCGCCTTACGAGTCGACCGTGACCGCCAATCTGTGGCGCGACGGGGCGGTGATGCTGGGCAAGCTCAACAATGACGAGTTCGCCATGGGCTCATCCAACGAGACGAGTTTCTACGGACCGGTCGTCAATCCGTGGCGGCGCAAGGGCTCCGACGCCAAGCTGGTGCCGGGCGGTTCGTCGGGTGGTTCGTCGGCGGCCGTGGCAGCGAAGCTCTGCCTTGCCGCGACGGCGACCGATACGGGCGGTTCGATCCGCCAGCCGGCGGCCTTTACCGGCACGGTCGGCATCAAGCCGACCTATGGACGCTGTTCGCGCTGGGGGATCGTCGCCTTCGCCTCGTCGCTCGACCAGGCGGGTCCGATCACGCGCGACGTGCGCGATGCGGCGATCATGCTGACCTCGATGGCTGGGCACGACGAAAAGGACACGACCAGCGTCGACCGGCCGGTGCCGGACTACGAGGCGGCGCTCGGGCAGGGCGTCAAGGGTCTCAAGGTCGGCATTCCGAAAGAATACCGGGTGGATGGCATGCCGGCCGAGATCGACGCCTTGTGGTCGCGCGGCATCGAGTGGCTGAAGGCGGCGGGGGCCGAGATCAAGGAGGTCAGCCTGCCGCATACGAAATATGCGCTGCCGACCTATTACATCGTGGCGCCGGCGGAATGTTCGTCGAATCTCGCGCGCTACGACGGTGTGCGCTACGGCCTCAGGGTCGAGGGCCGCGACATCACCGACATGTACGAGAAGACGCGGGCGGCCGGTTTCGGCGCCGAGGTGCGGCGTCGGGTGCTGATGGGCACTTATGTGCTGTCGGCCGGCTACTACGACGCCTATTACCTGAAGGCGCAGAAGGTGCGGACGCTGATCGCGCGGGATTTCGCCGCGGCCTTCGCCGATGTGGATGTGCTGCTAACGCCGACCGCCCCTTCGGCCGCCTTCGGCATTGGCGAAAAGACCGATGATCCGCTGTCGATGTATCTGAACGACGTCTTCACCGTGCCTGTGAACCTCGCCGGACTGCCTGGCATTTCGGTGCCGGCCGGGCTCTCGTCCGACGGATTGCCGCTCGGATTGCAGCTGATCGGGCGGACGTTCGACGAGGAGACGCTGTTGCGGGCCGCCTACGCGGTCGAGCAGGCCGCAGACTTCAAAGCGGCACCTGAAGCGTGGTGGAAAGCATGATGACCGATTTCGAAAGCACGATGCGCAAGCGGGAACCCCGCGAAGAAGACCTGATCCGGGGCGCGACGGGCGATTGGGAGATCATCCTCGGCCTTGAGGTTCATGCCCAGGTCACCTCCGAAGCGAAGCTTTTTTCTGCCTCGTCGACCAAGTTCGGTGCCGAACAGAACACGCAGGTCAGCTTTGTCGACGCGGCGATGCCGGGCATGCTGCCAGTCATCAACCGCTATTGTGTCGAGCAGGCGGTCAGGACCGGGCTCGGGCTCAAAGCGCAGATCAACCTGCGCTCCGTGTTTGACCGGAAGAATTATTTCTATCCGGATCTGCCGCAGGGCTACCAGATTTCGCAGTTCAAGCATCCAATCGTCGGCGAGGGCGAAGTCGTGCTCGACATGCCGGATGCGCGGACTGTCATTGTCGGCATTGAACGGCTGCATCTCGAGCAGGATGCTGGCAAAAGCCTGCACGACCAGCACCCGGCCATGAGTTTCGTCGATCTCAACCGGTCGGGTGTGGCGCTGATGGAGATTGTTTCAAAGCCGGATATGCGCTCGGCCGAGGAAGCGCGCGCCTATGTGACGAAACTCCGGACGATCCTGCGCTATCTCGGTACCTGCGACGGCAACATGGAAGAGGGTAGCTTGCGCGCCGACGTTAACGTTTCGGTGCGCAAGGTTGGCGCGCCGCTGGGAACGCGTTGCGAAATCAAGAACGTCAACTCGATCCGGTTCATCGGTCAGGCGATCGAATACGAGGCGCGGCGACAGATCGACATCCTTGAAGACGGCGGCAAGATCGACCAGGAAACGCGGCTCTTCGACCCAAAAACCGGCGAAACGCGCCCGATGCGTTCCAAGGAAGAGGCGCATGACTATCGTTACTTTCCCGATCCCGATTTGCTGCCGCTGGTGCTCCAGCAGGCGGATGTCGATGCAATCCGGCGGGCGCTGCCGGAACTTCCGGATGAAAAAAAGGCACGGCTGATCTCGGCATACGGGTTGTCGGCCTATGACGCGACCGTTCTGGTGAGCGACGGCGCCCGCGCGGACTTCTTCGAAGCGGTGGCGAAGGGGCGGGATGCGAAGCTCGCCGCCAACTGGGTGACGGGCGATTTCTTCGCCGCACTGAACCGCGAAGGGCACGCGATCGAGCAGTCTCCGGTCACCGCAAAACAGCTTGGAGAGCTCCTCGATCTGATCTCGGACGGGACCATCTCTGGACGAATCGCCAAGCAGATTTTTGATTCGATGTACAAAACGGGTCGTGACCCCTCCAAAATCGTCGAAGATGAAGGCCTAAGGCAAGTCACGGATTTTGGGGCGATCGAGGCCGCGATCGACGCCGTCATCGCGGCAAACCCCGATAAAGTCGAGCAAACGAAAGTCAAGCCTCAACTTGCAGGCTGGTTTGTCGGACAAGTGATGAAATCCACGTCTGGCAAGGCAAATCCGCAAGTCGTCAACGAAATTCTCGCCCGAAAACTCGGTCTATCATCCGACGGCTGATGAAAATTTCCGGCCCTCGTGTGAACCGTTTGTAAACCACTCTCGACCAAGAGTGGGGTGGGCGCGCTTGCACAAAACTGTTGCAATGTGTTGCCGAGCGCTTTTTCGGCGCTCATATTATTCGTGTGCGCCTGAGGGGTACGAGGGCGCTCGTAGCGTGTGCGTTGCGAATACACAGATTGTCGCCAAAGATAACGGCACATCAGGAGCTAGAGAAATATGGCTACCAAGACAAAAGCGAAACCGAAAGCGGCTGCCAAAAAGGCCCCCGCCAAAAAGGCCGCGGCCAAGAAGCCCGCTGCCAAGAAGAAGACCGTGAAGAAGCTTGCCGCCAAGACCAGCGCGGCGAAGAAGGCTCCGGCAAAGAAGAAGCCGGCCGCCAAGAAGAAGCCGGCCAAGAAGAAGGCCGTGAAGAAGGCCGTCGCGAAAAAGACCGTCGCCAAGAAGGCGCCGGCAAAGCGGAAGCCCGCAAAGAGGAAGCCCGCCGCCAAAAAGACCGCGGCAAAGAAGGCTCCTGCGAAGCGGAAACCCGCCGCCAAGAAGAAGCCGGCAGCGAAGCGCAAGCCCGCCGCCAAGAAGACCGCCGCCAAGAAGGCGCCGGCGAAGCGCAAGCCCGCCGCCAAGAAGAAGCCGGCTGCGAAGCGCAAGCCTGCGGCACGCAAGAAGGCCGTCAAGAAGGCCGTCAAGAAGGCCTAAAGAGCGATACTCGCCGGCCAAAACCCGCGAAGGCGGCGGCGAAGCTTTCTTCAACCAGGCAAAGTCCCGCATCATTGCGGGACGATGCCAAGGTGATCGATCTCTACTACCGGCCAACGTCTCGGCTGGACGGTTTCGACACTGTTGAAGGAGTGCAAGCCGCCTTACGCGGTCCGGCCGGTGAATATCGATGTTGGTGACCCGTTCACGCGATCCCTTTTTGAAGATCGCATCGGACAGGCGGATGCCAGCCATCGTGGACCCTGACGGTCCCGGGGGAAACCGATCTCGAGATTCGAGTCGGGGGCTATCCTTCAATTCTCGTCCTTATGGCAGGATGTTCTATCCTGCCGATGAGTGCTTGAGGGTTGAGGTCGACCAATGGCTGTTCAGGCAGATGGCTGGGCTTGGTCCGATGACGGACCAAGCCCATCGTCTCGCCGATCGACGAGATTCAATTCCTGAAGGAGAGTTCGGGCAGGAGGGTTCCTGGCTGGCGGTCCGGAGGGGTATGGCCTGAGGCGCCGTCGGTGCCAGGGCTTCATCGGCGACAAGATCAAGGAAGCCGTGCAGGCACGCTAAGTCCTGTTCGGGCAACGCACACAATGAGTTACTGGACCAGCCTTAACGGACGGTCCGTATATGCTAAGCTGGCGGCGCTTCCGGGAAACCGGGGGCGCTGTTTGCATTCCGGAGGGACTCAACGATGCGCGTTTACATGCTGGCGATGCTGTTCGCGGCCGCGGCCGCCTTGGTGCCGCAAGCCGCAGGTGCCGATACGGTGACTGGCACCGGGAGCATGGTCAAGAAAGACGCCTATGGTACCGAGAACCTCTGGGGCCGGGCGCTTGTGGTACCGCGCGACGGTACTGTCGTCCGGGTCATGTACGGCACCTATGGCTTTTCGATCCGAGATGCGGAAGGGCGAACTGTCGGCGACTTTCTGGTTGCGGACATGGCGGTTGGCACCAGGCTTGCCGCCGGCGAATATCGCGTCGTGCCCTATGTCTGCGAGAAACACCGGCATCATCACGTAGAGGTGACGGTCGCCTACTGATCTTCTGCCTCGACTTCACCCCGCATGGTTCCTATATGCCGTCGACCATCAACCGGCGGGAGCGCAGCTTGCGGATTCTCGCATATGCGAATGACGGGGACGCATGATCGATCTCTATACCTGGACGACACCCAACGGGCGCAAGGTCTCCATCATGCTGGAGGAGGCCGGGCTCGCCTATGAGGTGTATCCGGTCAATATCGGCAAGGCGGAGCAGTTCGCGCCGGGATTCCTTCAAATCAGCCCGAACAACCGCATTCCGGCGATTGTCGATCATGACGCCGATGACGGCCCGCTTCCGGTTTTCGAGTCCGGGGCGATCCTGATCTATCTCGCCGAAAAGACCGGCAAGTTTCTGGCCGTCAAGGGCGCGCAGCGGGCCAAGACGCTTGAATGGCTGATGTGGCAGATGAGCGGGGTTGGCCCGATGTTCGGGCAGCTCAACCACTTCGCCAATATGGCACCCGAAAAGATTCCCTATGCAATCGACCGTTATGCAAGCGAAGCGGCACGGCTGATTACCGTTCTCGACAAGCGGCTTGCTGAAGCGCCATTCCTCGGCGGCGACTATTCGATCGCCGACATGATTACCTATCCGTGGATTGCGCCTGCGCTCGACCTGATTGCCGGACTGAAGCCCGAGGTTGTCGGCGAGGCGGACAATGTGCGGCGCTGGCTGGCCGAGGTCGGCGCACGGCCCGGTGTGCAACGCGGCATGGCCGTGCCGAAAGTCTGAACGGCACCGCGCCGGCCGGTTTTGGTGAGTCAGACGTTAACCATTTTTTCAGGGGGGTCATGGAAAGTGGTTCCATGGGCAAGGGGGTTTCCTTGCTTCTTCGATGAACGGCAGGCGCAGAAGGGCAATGGGCCGGGGCGCGCCGTTCCTTTGAGGAGGAACCAGGATGGCGCGTATGCAGCTCGACGAGATCGAGAGGGGCGAACTTTCTGCCGAGGGTGGAAAGTGCGACGCGCTTTACAATCTCGGCCTGATGTATTCGACCGGCAGGGGCGTCGATGTCGATCTTGTGACCGCGCATAAGTGGTTCAATCTGGCAGCGATGAAAGGCAGCGACGCGGCGCGGATGTGCAGAGCCGAACTCACCGTCGAAATGACGCCAACCCAGATCGCGGAAGCCCAGCGCCAGGCGCGCGAATGGCTGGCCAGCCAGTAATCTTCCGGGTCGATTCGTTCTATCTCTTTCTCCAAAGACGGTGACAGCTCTGCGGCTGGCGCTTATGTTCCGGCTTTTCGCCAGCGTCGTGCGACAGGAGAGACCGGGCCCATGACCGACAATTCCGCCAACAACGGTCCGAGCGCCGACACAAATGCGGTCGAAGACCTCATTCAAATACTCGATCTCGAGCAGATCGAAGTGAACCTGTTTCGCGGCCACAGTCCAGATGTGAGCTGGCAGCGTGTGTTCGGCGGGCAGGTAATCGGGCAGGCGCTGGTCGCAGCGTACCGGACTGTCGACGCGCGAATATGCCATTCACTGCATGCCTACTTCATCCGGCCGGGCGATCCGAAAATTCCGATCCTCTACGAAGTCGATCGTTCGCGCGACGGCAAGAGCTTCACCACGCGGCGTGTGGTGGCAATCCAGCATGGCAAGCAGATATTCAATCTGGCGGCTTCGTTCCAGGTGCCGGAAACGGGCTTTGAGCATCAGGCGACGATGCCCGATGTGCCGGCACCGGAAGATCTGCCGAACGAACGCGAATTGCGGAAAGCCATCGAGGGCAGGCTGCCGCCTGAAATCGCCAAGCATTTTGCCAGGCCACGGCCAATCGAAATTCGACCGGTCAACCCGCAGGACTATATCGACCCGTCGCCGATGGAGCCGATGCAGCATGTCTGGTTCCGGGCCCGCAAGCAGGTCGGCGATAGTCCGGCCCTGCATCAGTGCATAACGGCCTATGCGTCCGATATGACGTTGCTCGATACCTGCATCAGGCCGCATGGCGTGAGTTGGCTCTCGGGGAAGCTGCAGACGGCCAGTCTCGATCATGCGATGTGGTTTCATGCGCCGTTCCGCAGCGATGAATGGCTGCTCTACACGCAAGACAGCCCGTCGGCATCGGGTGCGCGTGGATTCAACCGGGGCAGCATTTATACGCGGGCGGGTCAGCTCGTTGCTTCGGTCGCCCAAGAGGGGTTGATCCGATATCACGGCAAATCGGGACGCTAAGGGCGGCCCACCAGGGGCGGGACGGATATCTCGCTTGAAGCGGGGCCCGATCTTGGGCATACACGGGGGACCGGAGAGGTGGCCGAGTGGCTGAAGGCGGCGGTTTGCTAAACCGTTGTACAGTGTAAAGCTGTACCGTGGGTTCGAATCCCATCCTCTCCGCCAATCCGCAAGATAAGCATTTGATTTAGTTGATATTTTCTGTGGAAGGATTTCCGCGCTCCGGCGGCCTCGGGCGGGGGCAGGCGCCATGCGCCTCGGCGGTCCGGGTCCCAGACATCAATAAAATCAACCGGGCCGTTCGGGCGTTGCGCCGCTCCTTCGAGCGATGATTAACAGCTTGAAATTTTCCATTTTCTACCAGAGGTTGAGCGGATGTTCGACAGTTCGGCCGCAGGGGGGAAGTGCATGAGCAGGGGGTTCAGTTCTCAATTACGATTCGCGGTTGCGGTTTCGTCTCTGTTTCTTGGGCTTGGCATTGCGTCTGCGCATGCCGCTGACAAGGTTGTGATGATGCCGGTAGATTTGGCTCTTGCGACGCCAGACGCCCAATCCGCTTTGAATGGCTCGGTTGCCTTCTACTTTGGTGATACAGGGCATCCGCAAGTCACGCAGTCCTTTGGCGAAATTGTTTCGAACAAGCGGACCAATGCCTTCGCCAAGTCCGACGAAGTGACATGCCAACGCGTGGCGCTCTCGAGTTTCATTGGGCTTCAGGAGCGTGCAAATCAGATGGGCGGCAACGCCGTCGTCAATATTCGCAGCTATTTTCGTTCGAACGAAGTTAAGAGCGACACGCACTACGAGTGCCATATCGGCTTCCTGATGTCGGGTGTCACGCTCAAGGGCGAAGTCGTCAGACTGGCAGACTGAGAAGAGCCAGTATTTCACCTTATCAGGGAGGGCTGGCGATGCAGATCGACCGCACGTTGTCTGTCCCGACCGGTCTTACAGCCGCGTATGTGGAGTCGTGGGCGGCGATTTTGCTCCCGACGGATGATGCTTCCGCGCAGCGACTTGGCGATTGTGTCGAGGAGACGGATATCCCCGTCAATCTGAGGCGTCGTCTAAGGCCGTTTGCGCGTATGGGGGTTACCTGTGGTCTGGGTGTGGCCCCGCAAAGCGATGCAGATATAGTCTTCTGTTCACGCTACGGCGATGTCGCCCTTGCACATCAGCTTCTTACCTCGCTTCTCGAAGGGGAGCCAATGTCGCCAGCGGGCTTTTCAATGTCGGTCCACAATACCGTTCCCGGGGTGCTCGATCTTGCGCGCAAGACACGGATTGGCCATACGGCTATCGCGGCCGGCACACAGACATTGTCGTCGGGTCTTATGGAGGCGTGGCTCCGCCTTGCCGAGCGGCCGCATCTGAAGCTCGTGCTGATATTCGTGGATACCCCCCTGCCGGAGATTTATAGCGAGGTTGCCGATTTTGACAGAGGCGGATTGGCGTTTGGGCTCCGTCTTTCTGCTGAAGCAGATTCACACGCTCACGTCTCCCTGATGCGCACCCAAGATACCGGGGAACACGGCGACGTTCTCGACGCTCCCCATGCGGAACTGTTGGCCCGGGAAATCATTTCACGGTTGCAGGGCGAAACTCTTGAGACGCTACGTTGGCGTTCGCAAGGTTCGCTCTGGTCGTTCGAAGGTAACACCGATGCTGCGGCTTGATTATATCTGGAGGCTATTTGGTACGGGTCTTTCCTTTTCCTTCTTTGGCATAGGAGGCCTCGTACTTTCACTCACCGTGTTTCCAGTAATGAACCTGGTGGTGCGGGACCGTGAGGCGCGTGCTCAATATGCACAACGGTTCGTCCACACGATGTTTCGACTACATCGCAATTTCATGATTGTGATGGGCGTAATCGAGTTTGAAACGCACAATGCCGAAGCGCTGGCGCAGGACACGGGTGTTCTTGTCATCGCGAACCACCCGACACTCCTTGATGTCGTTTTGCTGATGTCGATGATGCCCCGGTCGCAATGCATTGTGAAAGCGGAGATATGGCGCAATCCTTTCATGCGTGGCGTTGTCACAGCGACGAATTACCTTCGCAACGACGGCGACCCCGAAACGCTGCTGGCGGATTGTGCTGCGGCGCTCGCCGGCGGCAACAACCTCATCGTGTTTCCGGAGGGGTCCCGTACGGTTCCCGGTGCGCCTGTGAAGCTGCAACGCGGGGTGGCCAATATCGCAATCAGGGCGGGTTCGCCCATTCGGCTCGTAACCATAAAATGCGAGCCACCGACCTTGATGAAAGGCCAGAAATGGTACCATATTCCGCCGCGCCGAATGCATTTCACAATCACGGTACACGGACTGGTTGAAACCCAGACATATATAGGTGAGTCTGTGCCCTCGATTGCCGCGCGGCGCCTGAACGAGTATTTGTCGGGCTGGTTGATGGGGGAAGTGGGCCATGGAGCGGCTTGAAGATCAAATTCGACGCTTGATTATTGAGACACTGAATCTGGAAGACGTCTCTATGCAGGACATCGACGAGGATGAGCCTCTCTTTGGGGATGGGCTCGGCCTCGATTCGATCGATGCGCTTGAGATCGGTATTGAAATTCAGAAAGTGTTTGGTGTGAAGATCGACTCAAGTGATGAAAATCTAGCGAGTTACTTTTCAAGTGTGAAAGAACTGGCCCGATTTGTTGCTCGACAGCAGGGTCCCGCAACATGAATCGTGATGAAATTTATGAAACGCTGAAGGGCTTTCTCATGGAACTCTTTGAGATCCCGGAGGAGCAGATTTCGCTCGACGCCCATCTCGCGAACGACCTCGACCTCGACAGTATCGACGCCGTCGATCTGGTGCTGAAACTTCAGGAATTCGCCGGTCGCAAGGTCTCTGCGGAGCAATTTCGGTCGGTGCGGACGGTTCGCGATGTTATCGACCAGGTTCATGAGCTTCTCGCCCAAGCGTCCTGATTCCTGGGACACTGCGATTACGGTCGCAATGCTGTTGATTCCAATAGGGACGGCAATCGGTTTGCGGTGGATTGGCCCATGGCCAATTATCATTGCGCTTGTGGCCTGCATTTCTGCGCGCATCTTGTTGCCGCGGACCGTGCCCGTTCCGGTAGCGATGACACTTTGTCTCATTGCTGTTGTTGTCGCGGTTCTGGCCGTCGGCAGTTTCGCACCAAACCTGGCGGCAATGCTTTACCCAGTTTTCATGAGTACTGGTTTGTTCATTGTCTTCACCGTCACACTCGTCAAGCCCCCCAGCATGGTTGAGCGTTTTGCCCGCATTGTCGAACCGGATCTTGATGAGCGCGGCATTCGCTATACGCGCAAGGTGACAGGAGTCTGGATTACGTTTTTTGCATTCAATGGCCTTATTGCCGCATGGACCGTGTACCAGAACGATCTTTTTTATTGGGGTCTCTACAATGGTTTCATCAGCTATTTAATCGCAGGGCTTGTTTTTGTCGGCGAGTTCACTGTGCGTCGACGCGTGCGGTCGCAGGGTGGGGCGTGATGACAGCGAACTTGTGGCAGCGTCTGTCGACTGCGCCTAACGACATGCCAGTCGCTACGGACGGAACGCGAAATGCGACAGCGGGTGCCGTTCGTGCTGCCGCCCTGTCAATCGCCGGGCGCCTGAGTGGGGGTGATGGTCCGGTCTTTGTCTATTGCGAAGATGCAGCGAACTTCACTGTGGGGCTTGCCGGTGCGTTGCTTGCGGGCCGCGACGTGTGTTTGCCGGGCCATTCGGCGCGTGAGTATTTGAATGAGATCGGCGTCCATCATGGCGCCTTCGTCAGCGATCTTGAGGGGGTCGAGTCGATTTCGGTGTCCGCCTATGCGGAGAACCTGCAGGCGGCGGATCTCCCGACCGTGCCGGACGGCCGGATAGGATTCTTTACGTCCGGCTCCTCTGGGAAGCCGAAGTGCTGCATGAAGGTGACGAGGCAGCTGGCGGCGGAGGTCGAAGCACTCGGCCGCCTCTGGGGTGCGCCCCGAGGCATGGTCATGGGTACGGTCTCGCACCAGCATATCTACGGCATCCTTTTCCGTGTGCTCTGGCCGCTTGCGACGGGCGCCCGTTTTTTTTCTCGACAGCACGACACCTGGGAAGCGATCGCCGGGCATCTCGAACCGGATGGCGTCATTGTTTCGAGCCCTGCGCATTTGAGCCGTATCCCCAAAGCGGTTCTCCTTCCGCATATGCCGTCGGCTATTTTTTCATCCGGCGGGCCGTTATCGACCGACGCAGCGGCATTTGCTGCAGCGCAATTTGGTGTCACGCCGATTGAGGTTTTGGGCAGCACGGAAACTGGCGGGGTCGCGTGGCGACAGCAGACGAGGAAATCCGTCCCATGGACAACTTTGCCTGATGTCTCGATTCGCTCCGATGAGCAGGGTGCTCTTGCCGTGCGTTCGCCATTCACCGGGCATGACGAATTTCTGTCGATGGGCGACGCTGTTACCATTTTGGAGGATGGCCGCTTTACGCTGGGTGGCCGCCTTGATCGCATCGTCAAGATAGAGGGCAAACGGGTTTCTCTGCAGCGCGTTGAAGACGCGCTCAGGAACCTGCCCAGCATCGTCGATGTTGCAGTCATCGACCTGCCGGCCCGACAGGGTGCTCTCGGCGCCGCCGTTGTCGTGCATGAGAACGATCAAGCGCCGCTCGCTACAATGGGGCGCTTTCGCTATTCAAGGCATCTGCGTGCCGTGCTTAAAGATCGACTTGAGCCAATGGAGTTGCCGCGATATTGGCGTTTTGTGCAGCGAATACACGAAAATGCGCAAGGTAAACGCGTTGCTGCCGACATTCGTGCGCTCTTCAGTTCGGCCGAACTGCCGCAGATTGATGCGAGTGACATCAGCGGAGAACGTGCGCGCTTTGAACTCCGGTTACAACCCGAGTTACGCTGGTTTGAGGGGCATTTCCCCGGTCAACCTATACTTCCCGGTGTCGCCCAGCTCCATATCGCAGCTTTGCTTGCCGAACGGACGTGGGGCGACGCTTTCGAGGGGAGGGAAATGTCCCGTGTCAAGTTTCGTCATGTCATGCAGCCGGATGAGCAAATATCGCTCACGCTGGTAAAGCGTGGATCGCGTCTTGATTTTCAGTATATCCGCGAGGGTGAAGTGGTCGCGAGCGGCACGCTCAGGAGCAGTCCGTGAGTGCGGTAAAGCCCTGTGTGGTTATCCCGACATATCATCACGTGAGCGCCCTGGATGGCATTGTCTCCGGTCTGCGCGCACAAGGACTGCCGGTCATTATTGTCGATGATGGCAACGAACCAGGTGACGCCCGTCTTATTGCGGGTGTATGCGCCGCGCATGACGGCGTAGAGTTGTTGAGGCGCGATTTCAACGGTGGCAAGGGTGCCGCGGTTCTGGATGGCATTGAACGAGCTGAGGCGCGCGGCTTCACACATGTGTTGCAGATCGATGCCGATGGGCAACATGATCTAGCGCGTGCCGCCGATCTGTTGCGTCTTGCAAGTGCGCATCCTACAGCGCTGGTTATCGGCGAGCCCGTTTACGACGAGACGGTTCCGCGTAGCCGTCGTCTTGCGCGCTGGATTACCCATATATGGGTGTCGATCAACACCGCGTCCTTCCGGATTCTGGATAGCATGTGCGGTTTTCGCGTCTATCCCATCGCAGCGACTCTGGCCATCTCGCGGTCGGTGCGTATCGCTCAACGCATGGCCTTCGACACCGAAATACTTGTGAGGCTTGTCTGGCGTGGCGTTGATGTCATTACATTTCCAGTTCCCGTTACTTATCCGCCTGGAAATTACTCGAACTTCGCAATGTGGGACGACAATCTGCGTCTGTCGGGTATGCATGCGAAGCTCTTCTTTCTGATGTTAACGCGTCTGCCGTTTCTTCTTTTCTCGCGTATCCGGGCACGCCGTCGATCATCGCGTCATTGGGCTGCGATTGGCGAGCGGGGCAGTTATGTGGGGCTCTGGATTTTGGGTGCCGTTTACAAATTTTTTGGTCGTCGCATTTGTCTCGTTGCTTTGGCGCCGATTGTGTTTTTCTTTTTCCTGACAGGAGCAGAGCAACGTCGCGGTTCTCTCTTGTATCTCAGGCGCGCTCATGAAGCGGGATTTGTGCCACAGGTGCCGGACTTGTTTTTGTCGTTTCGGCACTTCTTGACCTTTGCTTCCTCAGCGATCGACAAACTTGCTGCATGGACGGGCAAGATTCCAGCGTCGGCTGTATATGGAGTCGATGAAGGAGAATTCGATCGAGCCAAAAAGCGAGATCAAGGCGCGGTAATATTCACGGCGCATCTCGGCAACCCCGAGGTCCTGCGCGCAATCGCGACACTTCGATTCCGTTGGCGTGTCAATGTGCTGGTTCATACAGCGAACGCCGTTCGCTTCAATCGGCTTGTCAATGAATTTTCAGGGTCCTCCACTGTTCGTGTCATTCAAGTTACAGATGTCGGTCCAGATACGGCAATCCTGCTTCAAGAGGCAGTGGCGAATGGTGACTGGGTTGTTATGGCAGGTGATCGAATACCGGTGACCGGCAATGAGCGGATCAGCTGGGTGCCGTTTCTCGGCAAGCTCGCGCCCTTTCCACAGGGACCTCATATCCTGGCCGGTCTTCTCAAGTGTCCGGTCCATCTTCTCTTCTGTTTACGTGAGGGAGCGCATCACCGTATCTATTTCGAGCGTTTCGCGGAGAGGGTCGAGTTGCCGCGAAAAGGCAGGAATGAAGCGATCTCTGCCTCAGTGGCGCGATATGCTGAGCGTCTCGAAAGTCATTTGCGCATTGCGCCGTTGCAATGGTTCAATTTTTTCGATTTCTGGCATCCTGCGGGTCTCAAACCGCCGGAACCAGCGGGGCGGTCAGGGGAGCAGTGAAAGTGGACGTGGTGATGGACGACGTTACAGGCGAAGTCGTCTTTGGTGGGGCGCGCCTCACGATCGACGACATTGTGTCAATTGCAACGCGCGCCGTTGCCGTGCGTCTGGATAACAGTACCACTTTTCGCGACAGAATTGCCCGATCCGCCAACCATGTTGATGAAACGTTGCGTCGTGATGGGATGATCTATGGTGTCACAACGGGTTTTGGCGACTCGTGCACGACACCGATTGCCGACGATCTGATTGCAGAGTTGCCGTTGCACCTTACACGGTTTCATGGCGTCGGCCTGGGCCGTTTTCTGACGGCTGAGGAAACGCGCGCTGTCATGGCTGTGCGCCTTGCATCGCTGGTTCAAGGCTGGTCCGGCGTCAGCCTGGCGCTGGTCGAACTGCTGACCGAAATGTTGAAATGTGACATTCTGCCGTTGATTCCGGCTGAAGGATCGGTCGGCGCCAGTGGCGATCTAACGCCATTGAGTTACATAGCCGGTGCCATTGCAGGTGAGCGTATGGTCCGCTTCGGCGACCGAGAAATGATCGCGGCCGATGCCTTTGGGGAAGCCGGTCTTGCGCCGATCACGCTGCGCCCGAAGGAAGCCCTGGCGGTAATGAACGGTACGGCCGTAATGTCTGGCCTCGGTGCCTTAGCATTTGCGCGCGCAGCCTACCTTTCCCGTCTTTCAACACGTCTGACTTCGCTGGCCTGCATGTCACTGATGGGAAATCCAGCTCATTTCGATGAACGACTCCACTTGGCGAAGCCCCATCCCGGTCAGATGCGTGTCGGGGCACGTATCCGCGAAGACCTCGCAGCGTTCGCCATGCATCACGAGCCATCGCGCTTGCAGGACCGGTACTCAATCCGCTGCGCACCACATGTTGTTGGGGTGCTCGAAGATATGCTGCCTGGATTTCGCGAAATGCTCGAAATCGAAATCAACAGCGCCAATGATAACCCGTTGGTTGATCCTGATAGCGGCGCCATACTGCATGGCGGCCACTTCTATGGCGGACATGTTGCATTCGTAATGGACAGTCTGAAAAATCTGGTGGCGAATATCGCCGATTTGATGGACCGACAGATGGCGCTGCTGGTTGATACGCGTTTCAGCAACGGACTTCCCGCCAATCTGTCGGGTGTGACGGGGCCGCGTGCAGCCATTAATCACGGGCTGAAGGCATTGCAGATCGCCACCTCCGCATGGACCGCCGAGGCGCTGAAGCTCACCATGCCCGCCAGTGTGTTTTCCCGTTCCACGGAGTGTCACAACCAGGACAAGGTCTCGATGGGTACCATCGCAGCTCGCGACGCGCTGCGTGTTCTGGAGCTTACCGAGCAGGTTGCGGCCGCACATTCCATTGCATGTGTCCAGGCGCTGCGCTTGCGTGTCCGGAGCGGAGAGGTTTCGGCTGACGATCTTGTGGGCCCACTTTCCGCTTTTTCCAATGCATTGCAATCGGTCATTCCGTTTATCGAGGAGGATCGCCCTATTGACCATCTACTGGGCAATCTTTGTACAGACATTGGCCGACAAGCCTGGACGCTCGACTGGGCGGAGGCAGACCGGTGAAGGCCATCGTGACCGCCTCGGCGCTATTCGATGTTCAGTTCTACGATCTCGATCCGATGAACATCGTTTGGCACGGAAACTATGCAAAGTACTTCGAGATCGGTCGCGTCGTCCTCCTGTCGAAGATTGGCTACGGATACAATGCGATGAAGGATTCGGGATATGCGTGGCCGGTTATCGACATGCATGTCCGGTACTACCGTCCTCTGGAACTCGGACGGCAGGTTGAGGTTGTGGCGGGCATCGTTGAGTGGGAAAATCGCCTTAAAATCGACTATTTGCTCCGTGACCCTCAATCCGGACTTAAGATTACACGGGGCCACACTGTTCATGTTGCACTCGATATCGAGACGAAGGAAATGCAATGGGAAACGCCACCGGTCTTACGCGGAAAAATTGCGCGATGGCTTTCATAGGCTGCCCCCATCTTCTTATGGTCGCCGTTTCGATGATTTTTCTTTCCACGCCTGTATATGCAGTGACGTGTTCCACACCCGACTCATTTGACGAAAAGACCGTTGAACGACGCTTCATGCAGGAGCGCCAAATTGAGGGTATGTCGAAGACGCTCAGTTCGGAGGGCGTGTTACGTGCGGGTGAGGGACGGATCGTCTGGCACATGACAAAGCCGTTCAATGTGGAGATGGTGATAACCGCCGACGGCATTACGGAATCTGTTGATGGCGAGGCGCCGCGGCCGGTCCGCGCGGGCTCGACCAACATGGGTGCGAGCATTGCGCGTTCTGTCACTGCTGTGATGCAGGGTCAATGGACCGAACTTGAATCACTCTTCATCGTATCCGCGCCGCTGACGCTTGAGGGGGGCGATTGGGAGATTCTCCTGGTGCCTCGTCAAGAACGTATGAAGGCAGTCATCGAAACGATCAAGGTACGAGGTTGCAGCGATGTTGCGCGTGTCGAGATCGGCGGAGGGAGAGGTGATCTTCAAGTCATCGAATTTCTGCCTATGGACAGCGCGTCGTGAGTCTTGCGCGATGGCCAGCCGTTCTGATCGGTCTCGGCTTTGCTGCTGCACTAATTCTCTCCGCATTACGAATACCGGACGCGATCGACACCGATATTATGTCGCTTCTTCCGGGGGATGCACACGATCCTGTTCTTGCAGCGGCAGTTGTCCGCGCGAGTGAGGTGGCCTCGAACAGGGTTGTCTTCGTCATAGAAGGGGCAACGCCCGGGGAACGCCGTACCGCGATTGACGCATTGTCCGCTTCCCTCACGGATACTGGCCATTTCAATGCGGCCGACGTCGATGGCGAGGCGCTTTGGAAGTGGTTGTTTTTCCATCGTGCGAGGCTTTTGTGCCCTGACGATCGCGCTCTTCTCGAGGCGAGTGGGGGCAGTGCAATCGTCGACCACGCGTTACGCCAATGGTATGCGCCGTCGATGGTCGGTATGGGAGGGCTGCTGAAGAGCGATCCCTTTCTTCTCACCAATCGCCTGATTGACTGCTTGGCACCAGGTGTCTTTGTCGGCGATGTGCCAGCGGCGGAAATGCTATCTGGAAGTATCTCCGCATCGGTTTTTCGTCTCGACGTTCAGGATGACATCGCCGCGGCAGTTGCGAGCTGGCGAATTGAGTGGGAGCCGAAAGGGCTTGTGCTCTTGCGGGGTGGTGCAATTTTTCACGCCACTCATGGCGCGATGCAGGCGCGGTCGGAGGTTTCGCTAATTGGCGGTATCACGCTTGCGGCCATTTTCCTTCTATACTGGCTGACGTTTCGTACTCTTCGTGCGCCTGTTCTCGCGATCATCATGGTGGCCTACGCGCTTGCGACGGGTCTAGCTGTGACTCTGCTTGTCTTCAGCAATGTGCATGTCATGGCGCTTGTATTTGGTGCGGCGCTGATTGGCATGGTGGTCGACTATACGACCTACTATCTCGTGACCGGTATTGGCGATGCACCAACGAGCCAGGTACAGCGAAGGGCACATCTCTTCAAGCCGCTAACGCTGGGCATGTTGACTTCGGTCGGTGCGTTTGCGGCGCTGCTTGTCTTTCCTGTTCCGGCGTTTCGGCAGATGGCCGTCTTTGGTATGTCGGGCCTTGTTGCCGCTTGGCTCGCCACGTTCTGGGTTATTCCGCTCATCGAACGTGGCCGTATGGCGACGGGGCCGGGTGCGGCGTGGATTTCCCGCCGCGCAGGATACTATCTAGCGCGGACACCGGGGCCGCTGTGGCGGGGACTCGTCATCTTTCTCGCACTTCTTATGTTGGCAGTTGGTTGGCGCTCCGGTGGAATTCTCGATGATGTGCGCGGGATGCAAGCACCGTCGCAAACCTTGAGTATGGAAGAGGCGCGTCTTCGCGAGCTTTCCGGCTTTGAAGCGTCGAGTGCCTTCATTCTGGTTCGCGGAGATTCTGCTGCCGATGCCATTCGTGGTGAGGAGATGCTGCTTGCGCTGCTTCCCCCCGAAGATAGACAGGCGATCATTTTTGCAGCGAGCCGTCTGGATCCTTCGGCTGGTACCAAGGCGCGCGACGCCGAGCTTCTTGAGACACGTCTTATTGCACCTTTCCTGCCGAAGCTTATGGCGGAACTTAGCTCGAACGGTTCGAATGCCTATGAGGCTGGTGACGTCGGTCAGATAGATCTTCCAGCTCTTGTCGCTTCGCTGCGGGGGGAGGTGTCCGGGGTCCACTGGTCCCTCATGCCGGTGACGCGCACAGTCACGTTGCCGTCGAGCGGTGCGGGGGCTTGGCAGTTTGTGGATCCGGCCGACCTCTATTCCGCTCTTTTTGGGGAGTACCGGCGGCTTGCCACATTTGGCGTCGCCGCCGCCTGCCTCATGACAGGTCTCATGCTGCTGGGAATCTATCGCGAGTTTTCGGCACTCAGGGTCCTGCTGCCGGCCCTTCTCGCCGTCATTATAACGCCTACCATTGTCATGATGCTCGGCCTGCCATTTTCATTCTTCTCCGCCATGGGCCTGTTTCTGGTGCTCGGCGCAGGGGTCGATTACGCAATATTTCAACGGGAACACCCGGGCGAGATTGGTAAATGGACACGGGTCGGCATTGTTCTGGCAGCTCTCATGACTTGTATTTCACTGGGGCTTCTCAGTCTAAGTTCGGTCTTGCCCGTCAGGAGTTTCGGGGTCACCGTAGCGGTCGGCATTTTTGTGTCGTTGGCGCTTTCGCCTTTCGCAAGGGGGCGTCGGGCCGACATTTCGAGTGGGGACGAAATTGAATCCTGACGTGGTCATTATCGGTGCCGGGCCGGCAGGTTCGGTCGCGGCAGCAATGCTTGTCGATGCGGGCTTTTCGGTTGAGGTGTTGGAGCGGGTGCATTTTCCCCGTTTTTCCATCGGCGAAAGCCTGCTGCCGCAGGCGATGGAGTGGATCGCCGAAGCCGATCTCTTGCGTGATGTCGTTGAAGCCGGATTTCAGCACAAAAATGGGGCCATCTTTCGGTGCGGCGATAAAGAGGAGTGTTTTGACTTCCGCACGAAGAGCGCCAATGGTTGGGGCACGACCTTTCAAGTCCGTCGTGACAAGTTTGATGATCTGCTTGTGCGCGGCGCAGTGCGCAAGGGCGCGAAGGTGAGCTTTGGACAGACCGTTGTTGCGATGCAGCCAGATCCGATCATGCCGCGCCTTACCGTACGTGATGAAGCCGGAGCCGAGCGCGACATCACGGCGCGCTTTGTTCTCGATGCAAGCGGTTTTGGACGTGTTCTCGCGCGGCTACTCGATCTCGAGACGCCGACAAGCTTTCCGAATCGAATGTCGATCTTCACCCATGTCGAAGACAACATCCCGGTGCGAGCATATGACCGCAACAAGATTCTGATTACCGTCAATCCGCTCAACAGCGAAATTTGGTATTGGCTCATTCCGCTGGCGGACGGGCTTTGTTCCATGGGTGTGGTCGGAAAGCCCGAGCACCTCCTGCCTTATGGATCCACACGCGAGGAACAACTTTCGGCGCTGGTCGCGGAATCCGGCCTTATGTCGGAACTTCTTGTCAACGCGAAGCGGGTGCGCGATGTAGGCGAAATTTCCGGATATGCATGCCGCGTCAGTAGCCTTACAGGAGACGGCTATGCGTTGCTTGGAAATGCCGGGGAATTTCTTGATCCGGTTTTCTCATCGGGGGTTACCATTGCGCTTAAATCTGCGTCTCTGGCCACCCACACGCTGATAAAGCAATTGAATGGAGAAGCGCCGGATTGGGACGCTGAGTTTTCTCGACCGCTCTGTCGCGGCGTCGATGTCTTCCGTGCCTATGTGGGTGGCTGGTACGACGGTTCTCTGCAAAAGATAATCTTCAGCGGGCGAACGGATGCGAACCAGGTAAAGGGGATGATTACATCGGTTCTCGCGGGGTATGCGTGGGACGAGATGAACCCGTTTGTCCGCGAGCCCAGCAAGTATCTTGCGATGGTCAAGTCGCTATGCGGTTGATTTGTATCATTCTTGCCTCTTTTCATTTTGTTGCCGGGTGTGCGTCCGGTGCTCCACCTTTGCCCACGCGTCTGGAGTTAGCTCCTGGCGTTTCATTCACTTTGCCGGTGCGGCCGCCGTTTGATACCGATATGAATGCGGTTCAACTGGTGCGCGGCAACTTTGGCGGCCGGTCTGAGCGCTTCCAAACTATTGTCGAAGCAACGTCATCGCGATTCGCAATAGCAATGGCCGTGCCGTCCGGCCCTCATATTGTGACGATAGAGTGGCATGAAGGCGCTATTGTCGTCCGGCGCGGCATTGCGCCGGAGAACCTGCCGATACAACGTCTCCTTGTCGATTTTATGCTCGTCTACGCTTCAGACGAGGCAATACACAATGCGCTCGTTGGCGCCCATCTTGTCAGCTCTGGAAGCGGCGCACGCCGAATTTTCCGAAACGGCAAACTGCTTGTCGAGGTGGTTCGACCGGCGACAAGTCCGTGGGAGGGTTCGTCAAGAATTCACAACCATGTCCATGGATATGAACTTGTCATCGACAGCCACACGGTAAAATCTGAATGAGCGGACGGAGCGTCTATATCGTGGCGTCGTCAGTTGCCAATGCTCTTGGCCCGGACTGGGACACCGTTTCGGATGCACTTTTCAGCGGTGATCTATCGGGACTACAGCAGACCGAGGCAATTGCGGATGGCCGGACACCCCCTGTCGGGCGACTGCGCTTTGCGCTTGATGAGTTGCCGGCGGCACTCGTGGAGTGGGAGAGCCGCAATAACCGTCTTGTTTATCATTGCCTGAAACCACTCATGCCGGTTATCGCCGAAGCGATCTCGAAGTTCGGCCCCGCGCGTGTCGGCGTCGTTGTCGGAACGAGTACGTCGGGAATTGATGGCTGGGAATCGGTACTCCGAGAACGGTTCTCTACCGATGTTTGGCCAAATGATTTTCGGTTCTCGCGAACGGAACTTGGCGATCCCGCTGCGCTCATAGAGACTGTGATGGGGACATCAGGTCCCTGTTATGGCGTGTCGACGGCCTGCACGTCCGGCGGCAAGGCTATCGTGACAGCAGTAAGGCTCATACAAGCCGACCTGTGTGACGTCGTCGTGACGGGCGGCATAGATACGCTGTGCGGCCTGACGCTGAATGGGTTTTCTGTTCTCGATTCAATCTCCTCTGCGCGATGTAATCCGTTCAGCGTCAACCGGGATGGAATAAATATTGGCGACGGTGCTGCGCTGTTCGTTCTGGGGCGGGAGGAGGCGCATACACGAATAGCAGGTTGGGGTGAAAGTACCGATGCACATCATCTGAGCGCACCCGATCCTGAAGGCTACGGCGCTGAGCGCGCCATCCAACAGGCACTTCTTCACGCGGGAATCTCTCGGTCCGAAATTGCCTATATTAATCTTCACGGCACGGCGACCCGGCTTAATGATGCAATGGAAGCCAAGGTGACGCACCGGATTTTCGGCGGTGATCTTCCATGCAGCTCCACCAAAGCACTGACGGGGCATATGCTGGGCGCAGCGGGTTCCTGCGAAGCGGCCTTCGTCTCTATGGCACTGGCGCGACGCGAGGTGCCACCGCATCTCTGGGATGGAGATTTCGATCCGAAGCTTCCGCCGCTTCGTTTCGTTGATCGTATTGGCGAGCGCGTCGACGGACGGTATATGATGAGCTGTTCCTATGCCTTCGGCGGGAATAATCTGGCCTTGATTCTGGCGCGGGAATGATGACCGATTCTTTGCCAAATATCGGAGATCTCGTCCGGCACAGCGGCACAATGCTGCTGATCGACAGATTGATCGAGGCGTCGGATTTTCATGCCGTTGCGGAAGTGTCGATTACCGAGAATTCGACATTCTTTCGTGATGGATGCGGTGTTCCTGCATATGTCGGCCTTGAGTATCTTGCGCAGACCATTGCGGCGTATGACGGCGCCGGCCGCCACGGCAGCGGTGAGCCACCGGAGATCGGCTTCCTTCTTGGGACACGACGATACATGGCGACGCGCGGATATTTTGCCGCAGGCGAGACACTGCATATCCGTGTCGACATGACCTTTAATGAAAACGGCATGGCGGCGTTTGATGGCGTCATTCGCATAGACGACAATGACTGTGTTACTGCGTCTATAAACGTCTATCGACCCGAAGGGCGCGCGGCTGGGTTGCGGCAGGATATGTCATGAACGATACAGCGAAGCGGACCATTCTCGTTACCGGAGCGAGCAAGGGGATCGGGCGGGCGATAGCCATTCGAGTCGCGCGGGACGGATTTCCGGTCACAATCCATTTCGGTTCTGATGAGGCAGGCGCGGATGATACGCGTCGCTTGATCGAAGAAGAAGGCGGAACGGCACGCATTCTCGGATTCGATGTCTCGAGCCGTGATGCGTCTCTTGCCGCGCTTGAATCCGACATCGCCTCGAACGGAGCCTATTGGGGGGTCATTCTCAATGCTGGAATAGCGCGGGACAATGCCTTTCCGGCGATTTCCGGGGAAGATTGGGACGATGTGATCGACACCAATCTTGGTGGCTTCTTCAATGTTGTTCATCCGCTTGTGATGCCCATGATCCGCCGTCGCGATGGGGGCCGCATTGTTACCATTTCGTCCGTCTCCGGTATAATCGGCAATCGTGGTCAGGTAAACTACAGTGCTGCGAAGGCCGGCATTATCGGCGCCACCAAGGCGTTGGCGGTTGAACTTGCGACGAGAAGAATCACCGTTAATTGCGTTGCGCCCGGCGTGGTCGAAACAGCGATGATCAAGGCAGCGCCTGTCGAGGAAATTGTCAAAATGATTCCGATGCAGCGTCTGGGAAAGCCTGAGGAGATATCCGGCATCGTGGCCTTTATTCTCTCTGATGAGGCCGGTTATATGACACGGCAGGTCATATCAGTGAATGGGGGAATGTGTTGATGCGGCGCGTCGTTGTAACAGGTATGGCTGGAGTAACACCGCTTGGTGCGGACTGGAGCGATATTCGTGCTGCGATGGGAGAGGGGCGCACGGGCGTCAAATACATCGAAGCGTGGGACAGGCTTGGCGATTTGAGAACGCGGCTTGGTGCGCCGGCGACATATTTCGAGCATGAGAAGGTTTTCCCACGCAAAAAGATGCGCTCCATGGGGCGGGTTGCGATACTTGCTGTGCGTTCGGCGGAGCGAGCGCTTGCGGCTGCAGGCCTTACAGATGATCCCGTCCTCACATCTGGCCGAGCCGGTGTTGCTTTCGGCTCATCTTACGGTTCGACCGAGTCCACCAAAGGTTTTGTCCATTTCATGGACTCGGGCGAGGCGACAGGCCTCAGCGCGATGAGCTACATCAAAATGATGAGCCATACGGCTGCCATTAATATTGGTATCTTCTTCGGGCTACAGGGACGCATCATCACGACGTCGTCGGCATGCACGTCGGGTTCGCAAGCGATCGGATATTCCTGTGAGGCCATTCGATATGGACACGCCGACGTAATGATCGCAGGTGGCGCGGAAGAATTGTGTCCTACCATGGCCATCGTTTTCGACACCCTTTTTGCGACCAGCTGTCGCAACGATGCACCTCATACCGCGCCGTGCCCCTATGACCGAGACCGCGATGGCCTCGTGATTGGCGAGGGCGCTGCCGCACTCATTCTCGAAGAGCGTGAGCATGCGTTGGCACGTGGAGCAACCATCTATGCCGAGATTGTAGGTTTTGGCACGAACATGGACGGTTCGCATGTCACCGACCCAAAATCCGAAACCATGGCGCGAGCCTTGCAGCTTGCGCTTGATGATTCGGGTTTGTCTGCGGACACTATTGCGTTCGTCAGCGGGCATGGAACAGCGACGCTTCAGGGCGATGTCGCAGAGACGATTGCTACGGCCAGTGTCCTCAGATCCTCTACCCCAATCCATTCGCTGAAGGGCTATTTCGGTCACACACTCGGTGCGTGCGGTGCCATTGAAGCATGGCTTGCTATTGAAATGATGCGCGATGGACATTTCGCTCCAAACATCAATCTCCGCAACGTTGACGAAAATTGTGGCGAGCTCGACTATATCGTTGATGGTTTTCGTCAGATCGATGCTGAATTCGTCATGTCCAACAATTTCGCTTTTGGCGGAGTCAACACCTCGTTGATCTTCAAGCGTTATGCTTGATAGGCTTCAGAAGATGTGTGCTGCCGGTTTCACGGCCGACAACCGGCGAATCTACGGAACGATGCTTTTCAGTTTCTCGCATTGATGTTGACGACCATGACTCATCTGCACCTGCTGATGTCTCTTCAACTCGTTGGCATAGCGGCATTCGCTGTGTCCGGAGCGCTGGTCGCGGGTGAACGGCAGATGGATTGGTTCGGCGTGATGGTGCTTGGCATTATTGTGGCCGTTGGCGGGGGCACGCTGCGCGATTTTCTGCTCGACGCCCCGGTCTTCTGGATTTCCCAATCCTGGTATATTGCAGTGGCGGCTGCTGCCGCATTGGCTACGATCCCCGTTGCGCGCTGGGCGCAGAAGGCACGGCGTCCGGTTGCGATAGCCGATGCTGTGGGACTGGCGGTGTTCGTAGCGCTCGGCACGCGCAAGGCGCTCGAAATGGATACGTCCGCTTTTGTTGCGGTGATTATGGGAGTCGTGACGGGCATTGTTGGGGGCATCATTCGCGATGTCCTCGCGAACCGAACGCCGATAATTCTCAAGAAGGAAGTCTATGCGCTGGCGGCATTAACGGGGGCAGTTCTCTATGTCCTAGCCGACGGTTACGGCATTGATCCGACTTTTAGTCTGTGGGGCTCGATTGCGGCGGTGCTGGCCATCCGGCTGCCGGCCATATTTTACGGCTGGTCGATCCCAACCTTGAAGGTCGATCCGGACGAAGGCGGCTAGCGATGCCAGGGAGGCGAGTGAGACCGGGTTTTTCTGTCGTGCGGCTGGTGTGGCTCGTGATGCTTGTGTCGTCGCTGTGGCCCGCCAGTCGTGTGTTGGCCGACGCGCATCGCGTTTTCATTTCGAGTAATGGATGGCACACCGGAATCGTCATAGCGATCGCAGACATTCCTGAGGAGAGCATTCCCGAGGCGGCAGACTTTGCGGGGGCCGTCTATCTCGAGTTTGGCTGGGGCGACGCGGAATTCTATCCCACGCCAGATCCCGGTATTGGCACAACGTTGCGCGCGACGTTTCCCGGACCCGCCGTCGTCCATGTCTCGCCGCTCGACGCGCCACCGGGCGCTGTATTCGACGATGTCGAGGAGATTGCGCTATTGTTGAACGCCGGGCAATTCCGGCGGCTGATCGATTATATACACGAGAGTTTCGAGCGAGAGGGGAAGCACCGCGTCTGGCCGAGCGCACGCGGGCTTTACCGCTTCAGCATGTTCTATCCGGCGACCGGGCGATTTCATCTGTTCAATACCTGCAACACATGGACGGCGCGTGGATTGGCGGCGGCGGGGCTCGATGTTCGCGTCGCGGGAACGCAGCGCGCGGAGGACCTGATGCGACAGTTGTACGATCTCGGGGCGGAGTGATGCGAGCGACTTTCGAGCCCAAGCTTTGACAAGCTTTGAAGAGACAAAACGGGAGGACGGGGATGGGCAAGTGGCAGGTTGGCGCGGTGACGATCACCAAGGTGGTCGAGGTGGAAGCGACGGGTGGAACAAAATTTATCCTGCCGCAGGCAACACCGGAGTCCGTTGCCCAATATGACTGGATGAAGCCACATTTCGTCGATGAAAACGGCAGGCTTCGCATGAGCGTTCATGCGCTTATTGTCGAGACGCCGTCGCGGCGGATCGTCGTCGATACCTGTCTTGGTAATGACAAAGAAGGCCGCGGCGTGCCCGGCTGGAACAAGCTGCAAGGACCTTTTCTCGAGAACATGGCCAAGGCCGGCTATGCCCGCGAGGATATCGACACGGTGATGTGTACGCATCTTCATGTCGATCACGTGGGCTGGAATACGATGCTGGTGGACGGAAAGTGGGTGCCGACATTCCCGAATGCGCGCTACCTGATGGCGCGTAGCGAGTTCGACTATTGGCAGTCAGAAGGCGATAATGCCGAACAGCGAGCTGTTTTCTCGGATTCGGTGCAACCGGTTTTCGACGCTGGGCTTGTCGACCTTGTCGACACAGATCATCGAATTTGCGACGAAGTATGCCTTGTGCCGACTGTCGGACATACGCCGGGACATGTCAGCGTACGCATATCGTCCGAAGGTGAGGAGGCGTTGATCACCGGCGATTTCATCCACCATCCTTGTCAGATGGCGCGACCCGACTGGGCGGCAACTGTTGACTACGACCCTGTGCAATCGACGAAAACGAGACACGAGATGTTTTCGAATCTCGCCGGTTCAGGCGTGCTCGTTATTGGTACACATTTCGCGACACCGACGGCCGGACATATAGAGCGCGACGGCGATGCGTTTCGTCTCGATGTGTGACATCGCCTGATTGCTAGCGTATTAGTGCGCGGATATCGGGTGATTTTGGTGTATTTGACGCTTGCGGGTTGATCCATGCGGCGTGCTTTGTTAGCTTGCGGTTGCTGAGTGGGCTTATTTGTGTCGCGCAACTTCTTGTGCGGCACACGCCGCCAGTCGCTTCCCTGCGGCATCTGTCGCTTTCGTCGCACGATCTTTCGTCGGCTTCTGTGGGATGCGGTCCGTTTTCGCGCGTCTTGCGCGACCGAATTTTGCGGGCAACAGAAACAGTTTTCATAGGCGCCGGCCGCAAATTGACCCGGAGCCGTTTGTGCGTCTGGCGGCAGCGGAAACGCGCGTGCGCGGTGCACTTTTCATTTTCCGAAGGATAACCCGATGAAACCACTTGCCAACAAGAAGCAGGAATTCGGTGACAACCCGCTCAGTGTCAGAGAGACCGATCACTACGTAGAGGAGTACGTCGAATCTTTCGTCGAGAAGTGGGACGACCTGATCGATTGGGACAGCCGTGCGGAGAGCGAAGGGCAGTTTTTTATCGATATCCTGAAAGAGCGCGGCAAACACAAGATCCTCGATGTTGCAACCGGTACCGGATTCAATTCGGTGCAACTGATGAAGGCCGGATTCGACGTGACGAGCGTCGACGGCAGCGCGGACATGCTTTCGAAGGCGTTCGCCAACGGCCGCGATCACGGATTTGTTCTTCAGGCGGTTCACGCAGACTGGCGCTGGCTCAACAAGGACGTGCACGGGAAGTTCGACGCCATCATCTGTCTGGGAAATTCATTCACGCATCTTTTTGAGGAGCGTGACCGAAGGCGTGCGCTGGCAGAATTCTATGCCGCGTTGAAGCATGACGGCTTGCTCATTCTGGACCAGCGCAACTATGACGCCATTCTCGACAAGGGTTTCAGCAGCAAGCACAAATATTACTATTGCGGCGACCAGGTGACGGCCGAACCCGAGCATGTCGACGATAGCCTGGCGCGCTTCCGCTATGAATTTCCTGACAAGAGTGTCTATCACCTCAACATGTTTCCGCTGCGCAAGAACTATACACGGAGACTGATGCAGGAGATCGGGTTCCAGAAAGTCGTGACCTATGGCGACTTCCAGGAGACCTATAAGGACGATGACGCCGACTTTTTCATTCACGTTGCAGAGAAGACCTATCATGACGAAAGCTAGATCGGCTGCGGTGGAGCAGGCGGAGGCCTATTACGACAGCCCGGACGCGGACGCATTTTATTTTCATGTGTGGGGCGGTGAGGACATCCATATCGGTATGTACGAGAACGACGACGAGCCGATCGTCGCGGCAAGCCATCGCAACGACGAAACACTGGCGTCGATGCTGGAGGGATTAGGGCCGGATCATCGCGTGCTTGACATCGGTGCGGGCTATGGTGGCGCGGCGCGGCACCTGGCGAGGACGCGCGGATGCCATGTGACGTGTGTCAACATCAGTGAGACGCAGAACAAGCTTAACCGCGAGTTGACGCGCAAAGCGGGCCTCGACGGACTGATCGACGTGCAGTACGGCGACTTCGAGAATATTCCTGCCGCCGCCGGAAATTTTGATTTCGTTTGGTCGCAAGATGCGATTCTTCACAGTGGCAACCGGCGGCGCGTTCTCGACGAAGTGACGCGTGTGCTGAAGCCAGGTGGACAGTTTATCTTCACCGACCCGATGCAGGCGGATGACTGTCCGGATGGCGTGTTGCAGCCGATCCTCGACCGCATTCATCTTGAAACACTTGCCAGCTTTGGCTTCTACGAGAAGGAGCTTGTGGCGCGCGGATTCGAGAAGGTCGAGGTCAGGGAGATGACGCATCAGCTTCGCCGGCACTATGCGCGGGTTGCTCGTGAATTGACCGACGGCTACGACCGTCTCTCGAACATTGCCTCCCGCGACTATCTCGACAACATGATCAAGGGGCTCGGCCATTGGGTGAACGGTGCCGACAAGGGCTATCTCGCCTGGGGCGTCATGCATTATCGCTTGGCAAAATAGGGTGGCGGGCATAAATTTGCCGCCGCCGGATATTCCCGGCCCGAGGACAGTACGATGACCGAGCCGATCCGCATCAACGGTACGTGGTGGACCACCTAGAGGGTGGCCCCGTTTCGTCGTCTGTCGTTTGACCCGGACAAGGCCGCCCCACTGGAGGCGGCCTTTTCGTTGCGATTTTTTCATCGAAGGTGCCCCCCGGCCGCGGTTCCGGATTTTCGAGGAGCTGGAGATGATCAAGGAAACACAGCGTATTTCATTGCCGGAGTTCGATCTTGACGGTGTTGTGCCGTGGGGGCGGCGTCTTGCCGAATACCAGGCGTTTTTCGCGCTCGACTACATTGCCGGCATTGGACCGGTGCTGGACGCGGGCGGCGGGCCGTCCTCTTTTGCGGCGGAGGTTGCCTCGGCCGGGGTGCGGGTCGTCGCCGCCGACCCGATTTATCGCCTTCCGGGTGAGACGATTGCCGCGCGTTTCGAGGAGACAGCGGTTGCCATGCACGAGGGCATGGCGCGCGCAACCTATCGCTTCAACTGGGGCCACTACGGGTCGGAGGAGGTGGTGCACCGGATGCGGCGGGAGGCGCTGGCGCTTTTTCTTTCAGATTTCGAGGTGGGGAAGGCGGTAGGGCGCTATGTGCCGGCGGCGTTGCCCAACCTGCCGTTTGCCGACGGTGCGTTTAGACTGGCGCTTTCCTCGCATCTACTCTTTCTCCATGGCGACACTCTCGATTTCGATTTTCATGTGGCGGCGATGAAGGAGCTTCTGCGGGTTGCCGGCGAGGTTCGGGTTTTCCCGCTGTTCAACCTTGACGGACGGCCATCGAGCCATTTGCCGGGGGTAATGCGGGCGATGGGCCAAGACGGTGTGCGCTGCGCGTTGCGGGAGGTGCCGTTCGAGTTTCAGAAGGGCGCGCGGCAGATGCTGGTGGCGTGGCGGGGGTGACGCGCTAGGGCCTTCCTTCGGGTCCGGAAGCTGCGATAATCGGCGCTGCGGAAGGGATGATTATTTCATGAGTATCGAAAGCGCGACCGGCCTTTTGGGCGGACTGGGGCTTTTCCTGGTCGGCATGTGGCTAATGACCGAGGGTTTGAAGGTCGCGGCCGGGCCGTCGCTGAAGCAGGTACTCGAAAGCTGGACCGATACACGGGTGAAGGGCCTTGCGGCGGGCTTCGCGTTGACGGCGCTTGTGCAGTCGTCGAGTGCGGTCACCGTGACGGCGATCGGCTTTGTGAATGCAGGGGTACTGACCCTCGGACACGCGGTCTGGGTCATTTTCGGAAGCGCCGTTGGCACGACGATGACCGGTTGGATCGTGTCCGCCGTCGGCTTCAATGTGGATATCAAATTTCTGGCTCTGCCCGCCATCGGTATCGGGATGATCCTGCGCCTGACGGCGCCCGGCCGAAGCCGCGGTGCCATCGGCGAGGCGATTGCAGGTTTCGGCATTTTTTTCCTCGGCGTGTCGGTGTTGAAAGATTCGTTCGAGGGCATTGCCGCAGGCGTGCACATCGAAACCTTGAGCGGCACGGGATTTTTCCACCTTCTGGCATTTGTGCTGGCCGGATTTGGCATTACGGCCATGGCGCAGTCATCCAGCGCTTCGATTGCGGTGGCGCTCTCCGCCGTCTCCGGCGGGGTGATCGGGCTTGAAACCGGTGCAGCTATGGTGATCGGCGCGAACATCGGTACGACCGTCACCGGCGTTCTGGCGGTGCTCAACGCAACATCGAATGCCAAGCGCGTTGCGGCGAGCCACTTCATTTTCAATTTTCTGTCGGCGACGATCGCGTTTCTGATCATGCCACTGTTTTTTGTCACCCTTTCCTGGATGACGGAGAGGGGTTGGGCGTTGCCCGGTCCGGCGATGACGCTGGCGATTTTCCACACGCTGTTCAACGTACTGGGATTGCTGGTGGTCTGGGTGTGGGCGGATCAGCTGATCCTCTGGCTCCGGGGCAGATTTGTGTCGCAGGAGGAGAACGAAGCGCGGCCGCAGCATCTCGATCAGACGCTTGTGGACATGCCAACGCTGGCGATCGAAAGCTTGATGATGGAAATGCGCAGGCTGGGATGGATCGTCCTGGAGAGCGGCTCTGCTTATCTGAAGGAACCGGCGCGCCATGAAATGAAGCTGCGCCGGCGGTTCGTTGTATTTGAGACTCTCGCTGATGCCATTCGGGAATATGCGGCAGCGCTCTCGGAATCTCGGCTTTCCTCGGGATTGCCTGACGCACTCGCCCATCTTCTACGCACGCTTCAGCACTGCAATGCCATTGTTCACGAACTCAGAAATGTGACGTCGTTCGTCGCGACCGAATCCCGGATGCCGTCAATTGTGCGGGAGCGGGTAGAGTCATACAGAAAGGCGCTGATCGAGCTCATGAACGACGATCGCCTCTTCGACGATCAGGCGGACGTCGAATGGCTGAACGCGCAAGGCAAGCAGTTCGAGGACAATTATCAGTCGACCAAACAATTCATTTTGTCGGCCGCCTCGCGCGGCGATCTCGAATATCTTGCGTATCTCGACGATGCGATGCGCGAGGCTGATCTATTGCGCCGTATCGCACATCACACCGTCCGCTGGGCGGTAAGGTTCAAGGCCGCGCGCGCAGCCCTTGCTGTCAGAGTCGATTCTGCTACGACAGATGACGGTGCTACACCCCAGCAGGCCGCGCGCAACGAGTGAGCGCGTTCAGCCGGCGTTGTTTTTCAGAAAATCGTCGATGGCGGCCAATACCTCCGGCTCGTCGAGGAAGGGCGCGTGGCCGCGATCGCGAGCGACGACGGATTTCATGCCCGGGTGCTCGGTTGACATACGTACAACGATGTCGGCCGATAAAAGATCCGAATTTTCGCCGCGCACGACCAGGACCGGTTTTTGCGCCAGTGCCTTGAACTGTGGCCACAAGGTCGGCACCTCGCCTTTCGAGGCTTCGAGGCCCTTGCGCATCGCCGTGCCGATCTTCGCGTCGTAGTCGAGTTTCGGCGCGCCATTTTCCTCGGCGAAAGTGCGGCGCGCAAAAATGCGCCATTGTTCGGCCGTCAGGTTCGGGAATTCGCGTTCGTTCATCATGCGCAATTTAACGGCTGCTTCGTCCCATGTGGCGGGCGTTTCCATGGCGCCGACATAGCCGGCGATGCGTTCGATGCCCCTGGGGTCCACTTCCGGGCCGATGTCGTTCAGCACTGCCGCCTTGATGACATTGGGCCGGAAGGCGGCCATGAGCATGGTAACAAGGCCGCCACGCGAGGTGCCGACGAAGACAGCCTGCGGAATGCCGGCTGCGCCCAACAGGTCCAGCGTGTCCATCATTTCGTGGACAGGCGTGTAGTCGTCCCACTTGTCGCAGTATTGGGAGCGGCCGCGGCCGCGAAAATCCGGACAGAGCACGCGGTGACGCTTGGCAAGGTGGGTTGCCAGCGGCTGGAAGTCTTTCGAATTGCGGGTCAGGCCCGGCAGGCAGACGACCGGTGTACGCTTGGCCGTACGCTCGCCGTAGTCGAGTGCGAAGAGCTTGAGACCGTCCTGACTGGTATAGAATATTTCACGAATGGACGGTGGCTTCGCCATAGTCATCTCCAGACCGAAATTAGGACGCGGAACACGGGTACGATGCACCTGTCCGACAAGGCGTAATGTGGCAGATCTAGCGAACTGCTGAGCTCTCACCATCCTCAATAACCGGTGCCATGGCGGCGCTTCCCTGTGGCGGGGCGACTGGTGCAGGAACCAGTGACGGCGAAGTTGATAGCGTTGCCGCCGGTGGAGGCAGCGGCACGTTCGAGGGGCGAGGTGTCGGAGCGGGCGCCGTTATAGGTGTTCCAGTGTGGCGGCGCAGATCGTCGGCGATGCGCGCCGGCTGTGCTTCGTCGGTCAGGCGTCCGCGATAAACTTCGAGGTTTTCAATGACGCGCTGAACGTAGTTGCGTGTTTCCGAGAAGGGGATGGTCTCAATCCAGTCGATGGGGTCAACCGCACTTGACCGTGGGTCACCGAACTGGTTGACCCATTGGCGCACGCGCCCGCCGCCTGCGTTGTAGGCGGCGATGCTCATGATGTAGGAGCCGCCGAAGTCGTTCTCGATGAGATCGCCGAGATGCGCGGCACCAAGTGTTGCGTTGTAAATGGGATCCGTCAGTCGGTTGGCTGAATAAGGAACACCGATCTGCCGGGCGACGATGCGTGCGGTACCTGGCATCAGCTGCATCAAGCCACGTGCACCGGCAGGGCTCAGAGCCTTCGGGTCGAATTCGCTTTCCTGGCGTGAGAGGCCATAGACCAGCGCCTTTTCGACGGGCGGACCTTTGTGGGTCCATTGTGGCATCAGTGTCGTCGGGTAAGCATGGTCGGGAAGGATGATATTGCGCGAGGCAGCGGCCTTTGCGATGCGCAGCGACAGCTTTTGATCGCCGAAGCTCCGTGCGAGATCGGACAAGGCAGCCAGCTCCGCTGGATCGGTCAAGGTGTCGGCGAGGTGCAGCATGACCGTCCAGCGCGTACGCTCGCGATCGAGATCCTGAAGAATGCGTGCGGCGCGCACGAGCTCGCGATTGTCGAAGCGCTGCTTGGTTTCGGCGGTTCGAACCGGGTTTGCCGGCAGATGCAGTTTTCCGTCGCCGCCCTTGCCCGCGAGTGCTGCTGTCGCAAGCTGGCCGTAGAAGCTGACGGGGTAGCTTGCAGCCTGACGGTAATATCCAGTTGCCGCTTCCATGTTGCCGGCGGCGGAAGCGGCGCGACCGCTCCAGTAAAAGGCTCGTGCCTTGCTGATGGGGGTAGAGACCCCTTCGCCGAGCCGCTTGAAATGTGCAAGCGCAACATCGCTCTTGTTGAGAAACTGCAGGGCGATCCAGCCGGCCATGAATTCGCCTTCGGCAAACTCCACGCCTTCGGTCAGGCCGTGTGCTGCGCTGAGTTCGTAGGCCTGCTGATAGAGGCCGCCAGAAAGGGCTTTTCGCGCCAGAATCTTTCGCTCCACCCACCAGATGTCGGGGCGGATCATCTTGTGCGGTTCGGTTGGTGCCGTCAGCAACAGCGGAAGCGCGGTGTGGTCATTGCCGCGGCGGCGTTCGTAGCGCACTTGGTCATAGAGCAAGCCAGGATCGGTGCGCAAAATGGACGGCACACGCGAAAGCGCGGCGCTGGCCTGACTGGAACCCGCGCTCAACTGGATTCGTGCGTCTGTGAGCGCGCGCGCGTCCTGACCGACAACGGCGGCAGCATTGCGGGCGTCTTCCGTGCGGTTTTCCCAAAGCAGTCGGCTGAGACGTGCCTTCTGGGTCTCGGCGTCGAAATGGCTTCCATAGGAGGCCAGAACTTCCTTCTGTCGCGTTGCCGAGAAATCATGCTCGACCCAGCCACGCCGGATCCAGGATACGCCCTCGTTGGCCTTGCCGGTGTCGACCAGAGCCTTGCCGAAGCGGATCTTGCCTTCGCCAGTCACTGGCGGATTGGCCGAGAACCAACCCAGGGCGTCGCTATTGGACATCGGATAGGCGAGGAGGGCATTTTCGGCACGGAGGGCCAGAACACCCAGACGAGGCCATTCGGGATTTTGTTCACGGAACGAAACAATTTCGGCAAATGTCGCGCCGCTACCCTCGGCGAGGAGGCGCGTCCAGAGAACCAGCTTGGCGGCCACAGGATCGGAAATGCGCGCTACGTGTTGTGTCGTGGCAATCCAGTTCGAACGGTCTGCCTCGGCAAAGGCATCGCGCGTCGCGCCGAGATCGGCGGCACTCAGCTGCGATACGGTGCCGGTCGCGGCCGCTGCGACCCGGGTTGCGGAAACGGCCGCGGCGGGCGGCGTCCCCGATGAAAGCCGCGGGGTGTCAGGGCGCGGCATCGGGACCGCCGACGCGGTTGCAGCCAATGCCGTCAGCGTCAAGCATCCCAAGATGATTGCGGCACCCAGCATGTGCTTTTTAACGTCGATTCCGGTGTCGTGTGCCAAAGCGCGTTTCCAAAACTCCAGAGGCGCGCGGATCGGTCTGAATACGCCTCTGCGGGAGGCATTTCCGGTCCGAGATTTCCGCATCGGGACGCCCGGCGCGAGCCGCCTCTGCGCCACCGATTATCCATGGTCGAGACTACCTATGTGCTAACGCTTCCGGCAATAGGCCACAAGCGCCGAAAAGGCCAGTTTTCTTGCCGCTGGCACCGCTTATGGGTATCTTGCGCGGCTTCGGAGAGAGCCGAAGGATTTACTGCCCGGCAAGCCGTCCGGGTGGCAACGGAGCCAAAGTCATGTTCAAGGGATCGTATGTCGCGCTCATAACGCCGTTTCGGGACGGCACAGTGGATGAGGCTGCGTTCCTCAAATTGGTTGAATGGCAGATCGAGCAAGGCACACATGGACTGGTTCCTTGCGGTACCACCGGCGAATCCCCGACGCTGAGCCACGATGAGCACAAGCAGGTGGTCGAATTGTGTGTCAAGACGGCCAGGGGGCGTGTGCCGGTGATTGCAGGCGCGGGGTCGAACAACACGCTTGAGGCGATCGAATTGACCCGATTTGCTCGAAAGGTTGGCGCCGATGCGGTCCTCAGCGTGACGGGCTATTACAACAAGCCCTCGCAGGACGGCATTTATGCCCATTTCAAGGCGATCAACGATGCGGTCGATATTCCGATCGTGCTCTACAATATCCCCGGTCGGACCATCGTCGACATAAATCTCGATACGATGACGCGGCTTTTCGAGTTGAAGAACATTGTCGGCGTCAAGGATGCGACAGCCAATCTGGCGCGCGTCAGCTTGCAGCGGCGCAAGATGGGCGCAGATTTTTGCCAGCTGTCGGGCGAGGATGCAACGGCGCTGGGCTTCAATGCGCATGGCGGTGTCGGTTGCATTTCAGTGACCGCAAATATCGCGCCTGCGCTCTGTTCCCGGTTCCAGGAGGCGACGCTTGCCGGGGATTTTGGAAAGGCGCTAGAAATTCAGGACCGGCTAATGCCGCTTCACGACGCGTTGTTTGTTGAGCCAAATCCGGCGCCTGTGAAGTATGCAGCGAGTCTTCTCGGCTTTTGCGCCAATGAGCTGCGCTTGCCGTTGACGCCGGCGACTGCCAGCGCCGAGCAGAGAGTCCGCGAGGCCATGCAATCCGCCGGACTGATCAACTGAGTCGGCCAGAAGAAAGTCCGGGGAGACATGTCCTCCAAGAGCGGTGGCGCCAAGAAGAAGGCCGGGGACGGTCGGAAGATCATTGCGGACAACCGCAAGGCACGTTTCAACTACAGTATCTCTGAAACATTCGAGGCTGGTATCGAGCTGAAAGGCTCGGAGGTCAAGTCGTTGCGTGCCGGACAAGGCAGCCTCAATGAAGCCTATGCACAGGCGACGAAGGGCGGAGAGATCGTGCTCGTCAACGCCTATATCCCGGTCTACCTGCAGGCAAACCAGTTCAATCACGAAACACGGCGACCGCGAAAGCTGCTGTTGCACAAGCGTGAAATCGAGAAGCTCACCAATGCGATGCAACGGCAGGGCATGACGGTTGTGCCGTTGAAAATGTACTTCAACGAACGCAACATGGTGAAGGTCGAAATTGGACTGGCGCAAGGCAAGAAGCTCGCCGACAAGCGCGAGACGCTCAAGGAACGCAGCTGGGAGCGCGACAAGGCAAGATTGTTGCGCGAAAAAGGTTAGTCCAGAAATTTTCGAATGTCGGCAAAGACAGACCGAAACATCGCTTCGGTCAATCGACGCGTGTTGGTGTTGTATCGTGAGCAATGATAGCTGTCGAAAAGATGCAAGCCGCCACCTATGTCATGTGCCGCCCCGTGGCCGAAAGTGGCAGATGACCGTTTGATGTCACGTGCCGACAGCACTGCGTCATGGGCGATCCGGCCGAGCGCAAGCACCGCCCCGAGGCGCGGCATTGCGGCCATGCGCGCGGTCAGGAAGCCAAGACAAGTCCTCGCTTCGGCCGGCGTTGGCTTGTTCTGCGGCGGGACGCAGCGTATGGCATTGGTGATCATCGCATCGACGAGCTCAAGGCCGTCATCGGCCCGGGCTGCGTAGGTTCCTTTCGTGAACCCGAAATCCCGCAATGTTGCGTAGAGCAGGTCGCCGGCATAGTCGCCCGTGAAGGGGCGGCCCGTGCGGTTTGCGCCCTGAACCCCTGGCGCGAGGCCGACAATCAACAGTCGTGCCGTCTCCTTGCCGAACGACGGTACCGGCGCATTGAACCAATCGGGATGCGCCGCTGCATTGGCGTGGCGATAGGCAACAAGCCGGGGGCAGAGTTGACAGTCACGGGGGGCCTCTGCGGCATCCAATCTCGACATGGCGGCTCAGGCGCGGGTCGGCTGGTTGAGGTTTTCCTCGTCCTCGTCGTCATATTCGAAGTCGACATCGTTGCGCATGGCTGGCGCCGGGCGATCGGACGGGGCGCGTCCGATGACGTCGCGCATCGTTTCCAGCTCAATGAACTGATCGGCCTGGCGGCGCAGCTCATCGGCGATCATTGGTGGCTGGCTGCGCATCGTCGAGACAACCGTAACGCGCTTGCCCCGGCGTTGGACCGCATCGACCAGGCGGCGAAAGTCGCCGTCGCCAGAAAAGAGGATCAGATGATCGATCTTGTCAGCCAGTTCCAGCGCATCGATAGCCAGTTCGATATCCATATTGCCTTTGATGCGGCGGCGACCGTCGGCTCCGGTGAATTCCTTTGCGGGTTTTGTCACGACCGAATAGCCGTTGTAGTCGAGCCAGTCGATCAGCGGCCGGAGCGGCGAATATTCCTGATCTTCGAGCATGGCCGTGTAGTAGAAAGCACGAATCAGCGTGCCTTTGGCGCGGAAGTAATCGAGGAGACGCTTGTAGTCGATGTCGAAATTCAGCCCGCGCGCTGTCGAATAGAGATTGGCGCCATCAATAAAAAGCGCCATGCGCTCATGTGCATAAAAAATCATCACGAAACTCCTGTGGATTCAAAATTTTTACGTTCAAATTCGGTGAAAAAATCGAATGGCGGATTGATGCGAAACCAAAGCATTAAGGGAATAGGCTGCGTTCCGGCAAGTCTTTCTGCCCTGCGTTCGCAATGAATGGTCCCATGGGTGGTTTGTCAGTCAGAGACATAGAACGGCGGTCGGCGGCGACCACCGGCGTGCTTGTGGCGCTGGGCGGCAATCTGGCGACGGCGGCAGGTGGCCCGCGACAGACGCTTGAAGCAGCGTTGTTGATGATGCCGGCTTTCGGCATCCGGGTCCGCAAGGTGGCGCCAATCTACCGGACGCCACCTCTTTCAATTTATATACAACAAAATTATGTAAATACCGTGATGGAGGTCGAAGCGGCGCTACCTCCAGCGGCCCTACTGGGGATTCTTCACCGGGTCGAAACGCTGTTTGAAAGGGTCAGGCGGGACCGATGGGGGCCACGTACGCTGGACCTCGATTTGCTGGACTATCGCGGCCTGATCATGCCCGCCCTTGGCCGGCGCGGCCCTGAGGCGGGTGTCGGGCCGCTACCGCTGGCTTTGCCACATCCGGGGCTCGCGGCGCGTGGCTTCGTCCTGCTGCCGCTCCGCGATATTGCGCCGGGTTGGCATCATCCCGTAACCGGAGAGAGCGTCGAGACCCTGATTGGCAGGCTTCCGGCCGCGGCACTGCGGGGCATTGAACGGTTCGGCGGTTAAATTCACTGCAGCTTGAGTTCTAAATGCCTGTTCTGGCTTGCTTTCTGCTATTCTGCCGCCTACATAAAGGGCCAAATCAGGTTCCCGCCCATACTGGAGTTTTACAATGGCCCGCGTGACCGTTGAAGATTGCGTCGACAAAGTGCCCAATCGTTTCGAGCTCGTTTTGCTTTCGGGACATCGCGCACGGGCCATGTCGGCCGGCGCGGAACTGACGGTCGATCGCGACAACGACAAGAATCCGGTGGTGGCGCTGCGCGAAATTGCCGAGCGGACCATCTTGCCGGAAGACCTGCGCGAGGACCTTATCGGCAGCATGCAGAGCCGTGTGGAGACCGAAGAGCCGGAAGTCGAGAATATGCAGCTTCTGATTTCGGGCGAAGCGGCTGGCGAAGTCGCCGATACTTTCGGTGCCGCCGAGGGGTCGAGCGACCGCATGAGCGAGGAAGAACTGCTGCGTGCGATCCAGAGCCAGATCGATTCGCCGCAGCAGAAATCGGCCGACGCGGACGACATGGACGGGGAAGACTGAGAGCGGGCGAGGAGGGTTTGGCCCCAGCGCAGACGTCAATCGGTTTGAGCGCCGCCCGGCCGGAAGGTAAGGGGCGGCGCTTTTCGTTTGTGATGTGTGGTTGCGGATTGCGGCGTTAGGAAGTTTGCAAGGCGCGGCGCAGGAGAATCGATGAATGTTGCGTCAGTATGAGCTCGTCGATCGCGTGCTCGGCTACGATCCGAAGGCGGACGAAGCCCTGATCAACCGTGCCTATGTCTATGCCATGAAACAGCATGGCAGTCAGATGCGCGCCAGCGGCGACCCCTATTTTTCCCATCCGATCGAAGTCGCCGGCATCCTGACCGAGTTGAAACTCGATACTGCGACCATCGTGACGGCGTTGCTGCACGACACGATGGAAGATACCGGCTCGACAATGGACGAACTGACAAGGTTGTTTGGGTCGCAGATTGCCGGCCTTGTCGATGGCGTTACCAAGCTGACGCGTCTCGAGCTCACTTCCGAACGGTCGAAACAAGCGGAAAACTTCCGCAAGTTTCTGCTTGCCATGTCGAATGACATTCGCGTGTTGCTGGTCAAGCTTGCCGACCGGTTGCACAACATGCGTACGCTGCACTTTATCGACTCTGCCGACAAGCGACAGCGGATCGCACAGGAGACAATGGAAATCTATGCGCCGCTCGCCGGGCGCATGGGTATCCAGGAGATCCGCGAAGAGCTGGAAGATCTCGCATTCAAGGAGCTCAACCCGGAGGCGCGCGAGGCTCTGTTGAAGAGACTCAACGAGTTCCGCGAGGCAAGCGGCGATACGGTCAAAAAGATTGCCGACGAAATCAAGGCGAAGCTTGAGCAAGAGGGGCTTGCCGCGGAGGTGATCGGGCGCGAGAAGCGACCTTATTCGATGTGGCGCAAGATGGAGCGCCGCGGTATTTCGCTGGAGCAACTTTCCGATATCTTCGGCTTTCGGGTCGTCGTCGACGAAGTGCCGGATTGCTATCGTGCCATCGGTGTTCTGCATACGGCGTGGCCGATGGTTCCCGGCCGGTTCAAGGACTACATCTCGACACCGAAGAACAACGGTTATCGTTCGATCCATACGACGATGATCGGACCACAAAAGAAGCGCGCCGAAGTTCAGGTCCGGACGCGCAAAATGCATGAGATCGCTGAATACGGCATCGCCGCGCACTGGCTCTACAAGGAGGGTCCGGTAGACACCGAAGCATCCGGTGAATTCGCGGCGACGTTCCGGTGGCTTCGGCAGTTGATTGAAATGCTTGAGCATGGCGGTACGCCGGAAGAATTCATGGAGCACACCAAACTCCAGATGTTCTCCGACCAGGTTTTCTGTTTCACGCCCAATGGTCTTCTCATCACGCTGCCGCGCGGTGCGACGCCGATCGATTTCGCTTATGCCGTTCACACGGAGATCGGCGATACGTGCGTTGGTTGCAAGATCAATGGCAGGCACATGCCGCTTCGCACCCGGCTCGAAAATGGCGACGAGGTCGAGATCATTCGCTCACAGGTGCAGCGGCCGTCGCCGGCATGGGAGGCTTTTGTCATCACCGGCAAGGCGCGGTCGGCGATCCGACGGTCGATTCGCGCTGCCAAACAGACCGAGTTCAGCCGGCTTGGACGGCAGATTTTGAAAGGTGCATTCGAGGCGGCCGGCAGGGATCCTTCCGATACAATTTTCGAGCGCGCGCTTGGCCCGCTTCGGAAGTCCGATGTCAACGAACTCCTCGCCTCGGTTGGCGATGGCACGGTCAGCCCGACGCAGGTTCTCCACACGGTTTATCCTGAGGAACCCGACGCCAAACGGGGGCGCAAGCGGACGAGCAAGGCGAATGGAAAAGACGCACGAAGTGGCGTTGTGCGGGTAATGGGGCGCGGCGCGGGCCTCGGCATTCAGTTCGCCCCGGGCACCTTTCCGCTGCCGGGCGAACGTATTGTCGGTATCATGATGCCAGGTGAGGGAATTATAATTTATCCGATCGACGCACCGACACTCGAAACGTTCGACGGTGAGCCATCGCGGTGGATCGACGTAACATGGGACATCGAATCAGAGGTTCCTCAAACATTCCCGGCGAGACTGCGCGTGATAGCGCGCAATGAAGTCGGCTCACTCGGTCATATCGCGACATTGATCGCCGACTATGGAAGCAACATCTCGAACCTGACGCTGGCCCAACGCGACAGCGACTTCTACGACCTGCAGATCGACCTCGATGTCCGGGACATCAAACATTTGACACGTATTATGTCGGCGCTGAACGGTTTGTCCTGTGTCAGCACCGTTTCGCGCCCACGACACTGACGCGTACGACTTCCAACAAAAAAAGCCGGTGAGCAAACCCATGAAAGAAGCCAAAGTTCTCAAGGAATTCGAAAAAGCCGGTGCGCTGCTGAGGGGGCACTTCATTCTGTCGTCGGGCCTGCACAGCCCGATTTTCCTGCAGAAGGCGCTTGTCTTCATGAATCCGAAGCGGACGGCCCGGCTTTGCAAGGCTTTGGCTGCCAAGATCGAGGCCGAGGTCGATGGTCCTATCGATGCCATTATTTCGCCTGCAGTCGGGGGGATCATTCCGGGCTACGAAACGGCACGCTATCTGAAGGCACCTGCGATGTATGTGGAGCGGGAAAAAGGTGAGTTCGTGTTGCGGCGGGGGTTCCCGCTCAAGAAAGGCATGCGCGTCGTAATGGTGGAAGACATTGTGACAACAGGATTGTCGTCGCGCGAGTGTATTCAGGCCATTCGCAAGACCGGGGCGAAAGTCGTGGCCGCGGCTTGCCTCATCGACCGTTCGGGCGGCAAGGCGAAGGTCGGAACCAAGCTCATCGCGCTTGCACGCATCGATATTCCAACTTATCCGGCTGGCAAGCTTCCGAAAGAGCTTGCGGCGCTGCCTGCCGTGAAGCCCGGCAGCCGCGGCATCGCCTAGAGGAGATATCCCGTGTTTCGGCGCCGCGTCGAACTCCATCCATTGCGGAAACTCCGCGAGACGTTCTGGCCCAGCGCGGGCTGGAAGCGTGCCTTTCAGTATGGTTGGCGGCGGGTCTGGCGTCTGTCGGGAACGCCGCACGCGATTTCAATTGGCGTTTCTGCCGGCGTCTTTGCATCGTGCACACCGTTTGTCGGGTTTCACATTTTGATTGCGATGCTTCTGGCCTGGATATTGCGCGGCAACCTTATTGCCAGTGCGATCGGCACATTCGTCGGCAATCCTTTGACCTTCCCGGCAATCTGGTTTGTCGTCTATGAGGTCGGTCGGTACATGGTTGGCGCACCGACAGGCGTCGACCCCGACATAGCTGAAACCCTCCAGGGCGAACGTGCATTTGACATGATTCTGCCGCTGCTCGTGCCGCTGACGGTCGGGGCCATTCCTGTCGGGATCGTTCTTGGATGCGTTTCCTATGTTCTGACGCGCAGCGGCGTCGAGGCCTATCAATTGCGTCGTCGCCACGCGCTCGCCGCGCGCGCAAAGGCGCCTGCGCCGTTTCTGGATCGTCAACCGCCGGCAAGTGAGACGCTGGAATGACTGTAGACAAACAGCGGAACCGGCAAGCATGAGGCCGACATCCCATCTGCGTCTCGGCGTCAATATCGATCACGTCGCGACAATCCGGAACGCGCGCGGGGGCGAGCATCCCGATCCCGTGCGCGCCGCGACGGTTGCGGCGGCTGCCGGCGCTGACGGAATTACGGCGCATCTGAGGGAAGACCGTCGGCATATTCGGGACGGGGACATCGCACGGCTGAAAGACGACATCGGATTGCCGCTCAATCTCGAAATGGCCGCAACCCCCGAAATGCTCGAGATCGCGCTGCGGCATACGCCGCATGCCTGCTGCATCGTGCCGGAGCGGCGCGAGGAGGTGACGACGGAAGGCGGCCTTGATGCCGCAGGGCTTCACAATCATCTGGCGCCGGTTGTGGCGCGGCTTTCCGACAAGGGAATCCGTGTGTCGCTGTTCATCAATGCGGAGACGAGGCAGCTAGAAGCGGCGCGGTCGCTCGGCGCCCATATCGTGGAATTGCATACGGGTGCCTATTGCGAAGCGGCGCTGGCGCATGAAAACGCCAAGCGCGACGCGGAGTTGGCGCGACTGGCCGAAGCGGCGCGAAACGGCGCGGCGATGGGCCTTGAAGTCCATGCCGGCCATGGGCTGACATTCGACACGGTGGCCCCTGTCGCTGCGATGCCCGAACTGATGGAACTCAATATCGGCCATTTTCTGATCGGTGAGGCGATCTTCACGGGACTTGAGGAAAGCATCCGGCGGATGCGGGTGCTGATGGATGAGGCGCGGCAGGGCGGCCGGGCGTCGCTGCCGGGTGCCGGCGAAACGAAGGGCCGGACATGATCCTCGGAATCGGTAACGATATCATCGACATACGGCGCATCGAGCTGACGCTGGAGCGCTTCGGCGACCGCTTTATCGAGCGGATATTCACCGATGTCGAGCGGCGCAAATCCGAGGCGCGGCGGATGCGGGCGGCTTCCTATGCCAAGCGTTTTGCGGCGAAGGAGGCGTGCTCGAAGGCGCTGGGGACCGGGTTCCGGCAAGGCATTTTCTGGCGCGATATGGGCGTCGTCAATCTGCGCTCGGGGCAGCCGACCATGGCGCTGACGGGCGGGGCGCTGGCGCGGCTGGAGGCGATGACGCCGGAAGGGATGGCGGCGGTTATCCATCTGACGATCACCGATGACCACCCGCAAGCACAGGCTTTTGTTATCATTTCCGCTGTTCCACGGCTTTGAGCGCGGGGGCAGACGGGGCGGCCGTTTGTGGTATGGTCCGCCGTTTTTGAGTGGCTGGAGCCGGAAGATGACGATGTTGGAAAACGCCAAGAAGCTGCGCAGTGGCTCGCTGGCCGAGAATGTACGGACCATCGGCTATGCGTTGCTGATCGCGCTGGTCATTCGCGCCTTCCTCTTCCAGCCCTTTTTCATTCCCTCCAGCTCGATGGAATCGACGCTGCTGATTGGCGACTATCTCTTTGTTTCCAAATACAGTTATGGCTATTCGCGGCATTCGCTGCCGTTCAGTCCGGGGATCGTCAGCGGCCGCATCGCGGGCGTCGCGCCGGCGCGCGGCGACATTGCCGTGTTCAAGGTGCCGACCGACAACCGCACCGATTTCATCAAGCGCGTCATAGGCTTGCCCGGCGACACCGTGCAGATGAGTGGCGGCGTGCTCTACATCAACGACGTGGCAGTGCCGCGCCAGCGGGTGGATGACTTTGTCGAGCGCAGTCCTTCGGGCAATGTCCGCCGTATTCCACAGTATATGGAGACGTTGCCCAATGGCGTTTCGTATATTACCCTGGACATGACCACGAATAGCGTGTGGGACAATACCGGTCTCTACATTGTTCCCGAGGGTCATTACTTCATGATGGGCGACAATCGCGACAATTCGAGCGACAGCCGCGTGCCGGATGTTGTCGGATACGTGCCATTCGAGAATCTGGTCGGACGGGCGGAGATCATTTTCTTTTCGGCCGATGGCAGCGCGGCGTTCTGGCAATTCTGGAAATGGCCGTCGGCGATCCGATGGGACCGGCTCGGCAAGTGGACCGATTGAGCGCCGCCCTGCAGGCGAAATTGTCCTATGAATTCAAGGACAAGGGCCTTCTTGCGCGGGCGCTGACGCATCCGAGCAGCGGCCCCGACAACTATCAAAGGCTCGAATTTCTCGGCGACCGGGTGCTGGGTCTGGTCGTTGCCGAGTGGCTGTCGCGGCTTTTTCCGGATGCGGATGAAGGCGAATTGGCGATCAGATACAATGCGTTAGTGCGCAAGGAGGCATGCGCCGAGGTGGCGTCGCGCATCGATCTCGGCAGCCATATCGCGATGGGCGCTGGCGAGGTGAAGGCCGGCGGACGGCAGAAAGCCGCCATTCTTGCCGATGGCTGCGAAGCGCTGATCGCGGCGCTCTATCTCGATGGCGGCCTGACTGCGGCGACCCGGTTCATCGAAGCGCAATGGGTGCAACTCATTGATAAAAATGCGGAAATTCCGCAGGACGCGAAGACGGCGCTGCAGGAATGGGCACATGCACAGGGGCTTTCGGCACCCAGCTACAGGCAGACAGCGCGCAGCGGACCCGATCACGCGCCGGAATTCACGGTCGAGGTTCTGCTCGAGGGCCACAAGCCCTTGATCGGAAAAGGAAATTCGAAACGGCAGGCGGAGCAGATGGCCGCCAGAGCACTGCTTGAGACAGCAGGCGTCTGGCGCTGACCCCCCCCTCTGTCACAAAACTGTCAAAAAACTGTCACAAACGAGTTTTCATGGAAAATCAGACCACCCCCAAGGGCCCCCAGCGCTGCGGGTTTGTTGCCATAATCGGGGCGCCGAATGCCGGCAAATCGACTCTGCTCAACCGCATGGTCGGATCGAAGGTGGCGATCGTCACCCACAAGGTGCAGACGACACGCGCGCGCATCCGCGGCATCGCCATGGAGGGGGCGACCCAGATCGTCTTTGTCGACACGCCCGGCATTTTCAAGCCGAAGCGGCGGCTCGACCGGGCGATGGTCGAGGCGGCCTGGGGCGGCGCGGGCGATGCCGACCTGATCGTGCTGATGGTCGACATGGAGAGCGGCCGCGACAGCGATCTCGACCGCATCGTCGAGGGGCTGAA
>JAUXOE010000049.1 GCA_030682415.1 Parvibaculum sp. | reverse complement strand
TTCTTGCGCCGCGCCGGCGCGAGCGGCGATGCCGGGCCCTCGCGCAAAATCTCGGCACCGAAGCGGTCGGCGATGACGAGGCCGACTTCCGCCGGAATGATCTCGCGCGGAAATTCCGGCGGCACCGCGAAATAGAAGCGGTCGCAGAATTCGAGATACTCCGCCCATTTCGAATCCGTCTTGTAGTCGATCAGGCTCGACTTGATTTCGAGGACGACGATTTCGCCTTTCGGCCCGAAGGCGATGATGTCGACGCGCCGCCCGGTGGCGAGCGTCAGTTCGGTGACGGCGGCATAGCCCATCTGCGCCAGCAGGCGGCAGCAGCCGCGTTGCACATTGGCGGCCGTTTGCGACTGCCGCCCGTCGAAGAGACGGAACTCGTCTTCTTCCATGTCGGGCAGGTCTTCGTTCATGGAAGCCCCGCCGCTTCGAGACAATGTTCAAGCTGGCCGCGCCGCCGGATCGCCTCGCGCGGATGCCCTGACGCGCCTTCGATGGCGATGCTGCAAAGCGCATTGGCGGCGGCGGCAAGCGCGATGCGGCGCCGGTCGGGTGCGGCGCCTGCGCGCGCCGCATAGCCGCGCATCACCGCGTCGCTGAGCGGCCCGAAGCCGTCGAGATGACGAAAATCGGCCTCGGCAAGGCTCCAGCCGCTTTCGGCAAGATCGACAAACCCGAGCGGCGCGTTGCGTCCGGCATCGAGAAGATTGGAAAGATTGACGTCGCCATGCGTGAAGACGCGCGGGCCCTTGGCGCATTCATCGCCCCAGGCGGCGAGCACGGCGTCGGCCGCATGGTGATCGGCGGGCTGGCTGAAGCGGTCGCGCGCCAGTGTCAGGCCGCGGGCAATGCTGTCGCCGAGCTTGCTCGCCGCGGCGCGCGGACGCGCCTCGGCATGGAAATCGGCGATCGCGGCGCCGAGCCGCTCGCCGAAACCGTCGCGCGTTTCGGCATCGGCATAGACGAGGCGGTCCTCGCGCGGCACCGCGCCGTCGAGACGGGCGAGGCGCAGCCAGCCGGCGCAAGAACCGCTGTCGAAGCTCCCTTCGGCGATCAGCGCCGGTACACGGAGGCGCGCGGTTGTGAGGCCGCCAAGCGCGGCCAGCGCCAGCGCCTCGCGCCGGTGGATGGCGACGCCCGAACCGAGGCCCGATGTCTGGCGGCGCACCAGCTTCAGCGCCGTGCCGTCGCCGAGATCGTGGACCGTCGACCAAAGGCCTTCGCCGAGCGCCGGCCAGGGCGGCGGCGGCAGGTCCGGGATCGCATCGCGCAGCAGGTCGTGGATGTCGTTCATGGCCGCGAGTATAGCAGAGCGGCGTGCGGCAACGAAAAAAGAGCGGTCCCTTGCGGAACCGCCCTTCGAGTTTATCCCTTCGGTGAGGACCCTTCGGGAATTCAAGGAGGGGGAAGTACCAAAATCTAGTCGGCCGCGACGCTCGCCATCGGGTTCTTCTTGGCGAAGTTGACCGTCTTCAGGAAGTCGATGCCCTGTTCGGCGATGTCGTCGCCGACCATGCGGTCGTCCTCGTTCTTCAGTTCTTCCATGTCGACATAGACCGCATAAAAGGCCCTGGTGCGATCGGTGATGATGCCGGCCTTGAGAAGCGTTTTGATCAGCACACGGAAAATATTGGCCGCGTCCTTCATGCCCTCGCGGCGCTCGTCGTCGGTGACGGCTTCGAGCATCTGCGCCTGCACCTCGCGCCAGTCGAGACCGAAATCGGCATAGATCAGCTTCTTCTGCTCGGGATTGACGAGGTTGAACAGGAGCGTCTGGAAGACGCTGGCCGCCCAGTCCTCGATGATGTCGCGCTCGTCCTGGCTGAGTTTCGGAATCGTGCGGTCGGCCCAGATCTTGCCGAACTTGTGGTGGAAGGCCTCATCCGTCATCGCCAGCTGGCAGAGCTTGACCAGCAGCGGATCGCGCGCGGTGTTGAAGAAGGTCGCAAACGTGCCCATGGCCAGACCCTCGACCAGAAGCTGCATGCCGACGATCTTCTTGTAGACCTCCTTGGCATTGACCATTTCCGACAGCAGGCCGGAAAGCGTTTCGCCGCAGGGCAGCGGCTTCGACCAGCGCGCCTGAACGTATTTTGCAAACGCCGTGACGTGGCGCGCTTCCTCGCGCGCCTGGTTGGCCGCATATTCCTGTGCGCCCGGATCGAGCAGGATGTGGCAGAGCGAGGCCGAAAGATTGAGCGCGCCCTGCTCGCCATGCAGGATCGCCGACATCATCCAGCGCGCCGTTTCGTTGACGAAGCGGACCTTCTCCTTTTCCGGCAGCGCCTCGAAACAGGCGAGCCTCAACTCCGGCACGAGCTGCGGATCGATCAGCATTTCGTTCTCGATGTCGAAGGGCTCGCTGTAGTCGATATAGCGCTTGTCCATCGGATCCCAGAAAAGGTCATGGGTCGCCGAGATGATCTTGTCGAAGGCCGACGAGCGCCGGTTGTAGCGCCCGGTGTCCATCATCGCCTCGAAATCGTCCGGCGCGACGGCGTCATAGGCATTGTCCTTGGTGATCTGGCGAACGGCGGTCATGGGCTTTCTCCACACTGGGCCGGCGGGATGTCGCCGCCGGAAAATTGTCACAATCCGAGTGTGGGTATTGTTGCAGTGCACATCAATCCGAAAGTGACGCCTGCGTCACTTTGCGCAGGGTGCGGCCGCGCGGCGCTGGCTGCGACCCGGACTCGACAAAAGCCGCCATGGCCTGTATTTCTCGCCGCCCTTTCGCTCCGGAAACCCCGAACGCAACCCCGATTTCCCTCAGATGTATTGCCGTGGCCCCATGCCGGGGCCAGACGGATACGAGGTGTCTCATGTTCATCGGTCTCGATTTCGGGACGACCAACAGCGCGCTGGCGGTCGCTCCCGAGCACGGCGCGGCGCGGCTGGTGCCGGTCCGCCACGGGGCGGAGGTGCTCCCCACCTTCCGTTCGATCCTCTATTTCGACGACGAGGAGCGCGATCCCAACGGACGCCCGCATGCCTTTGCCGGGCCGGCCGCGATGGACGCCTATCTGATGACCGGCGCCGAGGGCCGGCTGATCCAGTCGATCAAGTCCTGGCTCGCCAATCCGACTTTCAGCGCGACCAGCATTTTCGGCAGCCGCTTCACGCTCGAAAATCTTGTCGGCTTCATCGTTGCCCGCCTGGTCGACGCGACGGCGGAAGCCGACACGCTGACAGAGGCGATGCTGGCCGGCCCGGTCGTGGTCGGCCGTCCGGCGCGCTTCGTGCGCAATAGTCTCGGCACGCCCGACAGCGATCACGACGATCTCGCGCTGTCGCGTCTGCGCACCGCCCTTGCCGGTGTGCGCATTCCCGACGTGCATTTCGAATTCGAGCCGGTGGCGGCGGCCTATGCCTATGAGGCCTCGCTCGATCGCGACGAGCTGGTGCTGATCGGCGATTTCGGCGGCGGCACCAGCGATTTCTGCCTGCTGCATGTCGGCCCCGGCATGCGCGGGCTGAAGGATCGCGGCGAAACCATTGTCGGCGTTTCGGGCATCGGCATTGCCGGCGATGCCTTCGACGCGCGCCTGGTCGAGCACGCGGTCGCGCCGCGCCTCGGCAAGGGCACCTCTTATGATAGTGGCGGCAAGGTGCTGCCGGTGCCGTCATGGCTCTACGACACGATGAAGCGCTGGCACCAGTTGAGCATGATCAACACCCGCAAGACGCGGCGCATGCTGGAGGAAATCTCGGCCACCGCCGAAGCGCCCGACGCGGTGGCCGGGCTTTTGAACCTGATCGCCGGCGAGCGCGGCTTTGCGCTCTACCGCGCCGTCGAGGCGGCGAAGGTGGCGTTGTCGGACGCCGACAGCGTGCGCCTCGGCTTTCAGGCCGGGCCGGTGACGATCGATGCCAGGGTCGCGCGCGCCGATTTCGACCGCTGGATCGCGCCGGAACTGGCCGAGATCGAGGCCTGCGTGACGCGGCTGCTGGAGGAAACGGGCATCGCGCCGGCGCAGGTCGACCGGGTCTTCCTGACCGGCGGTTCGGCCTTCATTCCGGCGGTGCGGCGGCTCTTTGCCGGCCGTTTCGGGGCCGCCAAGCTCGCCGGCGGCGGCGAGCTGACCTCGGTGGCGACCGGCCTGGCGCTGGCCGCCCGGCAGCGCTTCGCCTGAGCCGGCGGCAATACGCACTACGCAAAATGACGCCTGCGTCACTTTGCGTATGACAACTCCGTGCTCGAAGGGTAGGCTGGAGCCAACAAACAACGGTCGACGTGGAGGAAACCGATGAGCGACGCAGCACGGAAATACGAGATCGACGAGGCGCGCGACGCCGCCTATTCGATGCCGCTCGAGGAGATCGATGTCGGCCAGGGCCAGCTCTTCAAGACCGATACGATGTGGCCCTATTTCGAACGGCTGCGCAAGGAAGCGCCGGTGCATTACTGCGCCAACAACGCCGAGTTCGGGCCCTACTGGTCGGTGACGAAATACAACGACATCATGGCGGTCGACACCAACCACCAGGTGTTTTCCTCCGAAGGCGGAATTACGCTGCGCGACCAGGACGAAGACTTCAAGCTGCCGATGTTCATCGCCATGGATCCGCCCAAGCATGACGACCAGCGCAAGGTGGTGAGCCCGATCGTCGCGCCGGCCAATCTCGCCAAGCTCGAAAGCACGATCCGCGAACGCGCCGGCAAACTGCTCGACGAGATGGACACCGAGCGGCCTGTCGACTGGGTCGACAAGATCTCGATCGAACTGACGACGCAGATGCTGGCGACGCTGTTCGATTTCCCCTTCGAGGATCGCCGCAAGCTGACACGCTGGTCGGACGTGGCGACCGCCTCGGAAGAATCGGGCCTCATCGAATCGGAAGACGCGCGCCGCGCCGAGCTGCTCGAATGTGCCGACTATTTCACCCGCCTCTGGAACGAGCGCGTCAATGCGCGCGAGCCGGGCAACGATCTGATCTCGATGCTGGCGCATGGCGAATCGACGCGCAACATGGACCGCATGGAGTATCTCGGCAATTTGATCCTGCTGATCGTCGGCGGCAACGACACGACGCGCAACTCGATCACCGGCGGTCTCTACGCGCTCAACAAGTTTCCGGAACAGTACAAGAAGCTGCAGGCGAACCCGTCGCTGATCCCGAACATGGTGGCCGAGATCATCCGCTGGCAGACGCCGCTGGCGCATATGCGCCGCACCGCGCTTCAGGATATCGAGCTCGGCGGCAAGCAGATCAAGAAGGGCGACAAGGTCGCGATGTGGTACGTCTCGGGCAACCGCGACGAGGACGTGATCTCGAACCCGAACCAGCTGGTGATCGACCGCGAGCGCGCCCGCCAGCATCTTTCCTTCGGCTTCGGCATTCACCGCTGCGTCGGCAACCGCCTCGCCGAGATGCAGCTGCGCATCGTCTGGGAGGAAATCCTGAAGCGCTGGCCGGACCAGCCGATCCAGGTTCTCGAAGAGCCGACCCGCGTGCTCTCGCCCTTCGTCAAGGGCTACGAGAAGATGATGGTCGAGGCGCCGAAGCGCAAGCACTGAGGCCATAGCCGCAACGAAAGAGCCGGGCCGGAGAAATCCGCGCCCGGCTTTTTTGTGCGCGCGATGCGGGCAAACAAAAAGGGCGGCGCCCGAAGGAACCGCCCAGTTTGTGAGGGATCGAGTTGAGGGAAACTCTATGCCTTCTTCACTTTACGCACGCAACAGGCGGAATTACTCGGCCGCCGAGAGGCTGATATTCTTCAGCGCGTCGATATTGGCGCCGAAATTGATCTTCTGCAGATAGCGGATGCCGTCTTCGGCGATGTCGTCGCCGATCATGCGGTCGCCTTCGTTCTTCAGCTCGTCCATGTCGACATAGGTCGCATAGAAGGCCTTGGTGCGATCGGTGATGATGCCGGCTTTCAAGAGCGTCTTGATCAGCACGCGGAAGATGTTGGTGCCTTCCTTCATCTGTTCGCGGCGGTCCTCATCGCCAAAGGCTTCGAGCATTTCGAGCTGGACCTGCTGCCAGTCGAGGCCGAACTCGGCATAGATGATCTTCTTCTGCTCGGGATTGACGAGGTTGAACAGCAGCGTCTGGAAGCACTCGGCCGCCCAGTCCTCGATGATGTTCTGCTCTTCTTCCGACAGGTTCGGGATCGTGCGGTCGGCCCAGATCTTGCCGAACTTGTGGTGGAAGGCCTCGTCGGTCATCACCAGCTGCGTCAGCTTGACGAGCAGCGGGTCGTTCGACTTGGCATAAAGCGTCGCGAAGGCGCCCATGGCGAGGCCTTCGACCAGCATCTGCATGCCGACGATCTTCTTGTAGACCTCCGGCGCGCGCACGATGTCGGTCAGGAGCGTCGCCAGCGTCTCGCCGCAGGGCAGCGGCTTGCCCCAGCGCGCCTGGACGTAGCGGGCAAACGCCGTCACATGGCGGGCTTCTTCGCGCGTCTGGTTGGCGGCATATTCCTGCGCGCCCGGATCGCGGAGAATGTGGCAGAGCGAGGCCGAGAGGTTCAGCGCCCCCTGTTCGCCGTGCAGGATCGCCGACAAGGACCAGCGCGCCGTTTCATTGGCGAACTTGACCTTGTCTTTTTCCGACAGGTTCTGGAAGCAGGGCAGGCGGAATTCCGGGATCATCTCGCCGGGCATGATCATGATCGCCTCGGCGTCGAAGGGCTCGGAGAAATCGATGTATTTCGTGTCGAGCGGATCCCAGAAATGGTCATGGGTCGCCGAAATGATCTTGTCGAAGGCGGTCGAGCGCTGGCCGTAGCGGTCGACTTCCATCATCGCCGGGAAATCGTCGGGCGCGACGGCGTCATAGGCATTGTCTTTGGTGATCTGACGGATTTCGGTCATCGGGTCCTCCGGAATGACGGGCCGGAAAGAGATGTTCCCGGCAAGCGCAGAGCGACGGGTTTTCGCGGGCGCCAGGCCCGCGGGGCCGTCTTGTCTCATTGCCCGCCAGAATAGGGCCCGGGGCTTGTGGGTCAAGAGGAAAATGACGCCAGCGTCAACTTCATTTCCAGCGCATTAACCCTGCCGTTCTAAACTTCGCGGACAACGACTCCGCACCCGTTACAAAGTTCGGAAAATTGTGCTATTTGCATAGGTCACGAGAGATGACCGTTCCGGACGGCCGCGCGGGGGACCGACAGCGCGCCGCCAAAAGAGAAAGGCATCTGGGAGGGGGCATAATCCCCGAACGACATTGCGCGCCTGCCTCCAGCCGACGGAGGTCTGACGGGCCCTGATTTTTCGGGAGGGGCGGCTCAAGCGGGTCCGCCAGGCCGGACCGGTGCCTTGCGGCGCGGACCGGCAAACCTCCAGACCGATGATGAGCCGGTTCACGCCACAATCATGTGTGGGCGTGACCGGCGCGAAGCGCCAGCCGGCCCGCGCCGGCAGGCAGGAATTTGCAACGACGCCGTCCGCCGCCACGCGCGGAGAAACGGCCTGGGGAGCGATGGGTAAAGTCCATGATTAAGTTACTTGAGAATGTCGTTTTCGGCCTGCGTTTCATCATTCTGGCCGGCCTTCTCACCTTCACCGTCGTGACGGGCTTCTATGCGACGAACCTGCGCATGGATGCCGGCTTCGACAAGCAGCTCCCGGTCGGCCACGAATACATCCAGACCTTCCAGGAATATCGCGACCAGCTTTTCGGCTCCAACGTCATCATCGTGGTGCTGGAGGCCAATGAAGGCACGATCTGGACCAAGGATTTCTTCAAGGTCTACAAGGATCTGACCGACGACATCTTCTTTCTGCCCGGCGTTTCGCGACACACGGTGACCTCGCTCTGGACGCCCAACACGCGCTATATCGAAATCACCGAGGAAGGCATCAGCGCCGACGACGTCATCTCCGGCAAGGTCACCGCCGACACGATGACCGAACAGGCGCTGATGAACGTCCAGAACAACGTCATCCGCGGCGGCTATGTCGGCCGCCTTGTTGCCGACGATTTCCATTCGGCGATGGTTGTGGCCGAGCTTCAGGACTACGATCCCTCGACCGGCGAGCGCCTCAACTATTTCGATCTCGCCGCCAAGCTCGAAACCCAGATTCGCGAGAAATACGAAAGCGACGAGCACACGGTGCGCATCATCGGCTTCGCCAAGCTGATCGGCGACATTGCCGACGGCGCGCAGTCCGTCGTCTTCTTCTTCTTCGTCGCCTTCGTGCTGACCGCGTTCGCCGTCTACCTCTATTCGCGCTCGATCATGTTGACGGCCGCCACACTTTTTGCCTCGCTGACCTCGGTCGTCTGGCAATTCGGCCTGCTGAACTTCCTCGGTTACGGCCTCGATCCGCTGGCCGTGCTGGTGCCGTTCCTGGTCTTTGCCATCGGCGTCAGTCACGGCGTGCAGCAGATCAACGTGGTCACGGCGGAGGTCAGTAACGGTGCCACCGGCGAACAGGCGGCGCGCACGGCCTTTTCGCGCCTCTTCGTTCCGGGCTCGATGGCGCTGATCACCACGCTGGTGAGTTTCGCGACGCTTTACCTGATCCCGGTGCCGATGATCCGCGAGCTCGCCATCACCGCCTCGATCGGCGTTATCCTGAAGGTCGCGACCAACCTCGTGATGCTGCCGCTGCTGGTCAGCTATCTGAAGTTCGACGAGCGTTTCGTCGGCCGCATCCAGCGCTCGCGCGCCGTCCGCCTCAAGATCATGACCGCGCTGGGCTTCGTCGCCAATCGCAAGATCGCACCGTTCCTGCTGGCCGGTGCGACGGTGCTCTTTGCCATCGCCGTCAACCAGGCGATGCATCGCCATGTCGGTGCGCTTCATGCCGGCGCCCCGGAACTGCGCCCTGACGCGCGTTACAATATCGACTCGACCGAAATCGCCGAAAGCTATGCGCTCGGTCTCAACGTGCTGATCGCCGTGGTCGAAACGCCGCCCGACAGCTGCGTGCAATATCCCTACATGGAATATCTCAACCGCTTCTCCTGGCACATGCAGAATGTGCCGGACGTGACGCTGGTCGTGTCGCTGCCCTTCGCGATCAAGGGCTCGGCCGCCGGCTGGAACGAAGGCAACCTGAAGTGGAAGGATATTCCGCGCAACCGGCCGGCGCTGGCGCAGGCCTCCAACACCGTGCCGGGCGCTTCCGCGCTCTACAACCAGACCTGCACGGTTCTGCCGCACATGTTCTATCTGCGCGACGCCAAGGCGACGACGATCAAGGCGACGATCGCCGCCGTCGAGGAGTTCCGCGACAAGCACAAGATGGAAGGCGTCACGATCCGCCTCGCCTCTGGCAATATGGGCGTGCAGGCCGCCGTCAACCAGGAGATCACGGAAACCGAACTGCCGATGATCATGTGGGTCTATGCGGTCATCATCGCGCTGGTGGCGCTGACCTATCGCGACTGGCGCGCCGTCATCGCCTGCTGTCTGCCGCTGACCTTCGGCACCTTCTTCGGCTACTGGTTCATGGAGATGCTGCAGATCGGCCTGACGGTCGCCACGCTGCCGGTGATGGTGCTGGCCGTTGGCATCGGCGTCGACTACGCCTACTACATCTACAACCGCGTGCCTTATTATCTGGGCGAAGGGCTGAACATCTCCGATGCCTTCCGCCAGTCGCTGCTGGAAGCGGGCATGGCGACCTTCTTCACCGCGCTGACGCTGGCGGTGGGCGTGTCGACCTGGGCCTTCTCGGACCTGAAGTTCCAGGCCGATATGGGTCTGCTGCTCTCCTTCATGTTCATGGTCAACATGATCATGGCGGTGACGGTGCTGCCGGCCCTGGCGGTGACGCTGGAAATGCTCTTCCCGCGTTCGCGACCGGTCGCGAAGATGAAGAACGCGCCCGTTCACTGAGACAGCGCGTCGATCAACATGGAAAGAGCCGCCGGGGCAACCCGGCGGCTCTTTTGATTCAGGCAGCAGTTGATTCAGGCAGCAGTGCGGTTCACCCCTCGGGCGTGTAGCGCACCGGCATTTCCTTGATGCCCGAAATGAAGTTGGACCGCAGGCGGCGCACCGGTCCCGATACGTGAATGTCGGGAAAACGCTTCAGCAGTTCCTCGAACAGCACCTTGAGTTGCAGTTCCGCAAGCCGCGAGCCGAGGCAGAAATGCTGGCCGGCGCCGAAACCGAGTTGCATCGGCACATCGGGTTTCGTGTAGCGCGTCACGTCGAAACGAAAGGGGTCGTCGAACGCTTCCTCATCGCGATTGGCGGATGCGTACCACATCACGATCTTGTCGCCCTTGGCGATCTTCTGGCCGCGGATTTCAGTGTCCGCGGTCGCCGTCCGCCGCATGTGAAGAACCGGGCTGACCCAGCGCACGATTTCCTGCACCGCGCTCGGGATCAGCGACGGGTCGTCGATCAGCTTCTGCCGCTCCTGCGGGTTCTGCGACAAGGCGAGCAGCCCGCCGGAGATCGAGTTGCGCGTCGTCTCGTTGCCGGCGACGACCAGCAGGATGAAGGTACCGATATAGGTCGGGAAATTCATCGCCTCGCCGCCCGGCTTCGAATGCGCCAGCATCGAGATCAGATCCTCGCCCGGCTTTTCGAGTCGTTGCTGCCAGAGCCCCGCCGCATAGCCCGCCATTTCGAGCACGCATTGGCGCATATACTCGTCCGACACGCGAAGTTCCGGATCATCTTCGCCGACGGTCGCATTCGACCACTCGAAAAGCTTGGCGCCGTCGCTTTGCGGGACGCCGAAAAGTTCGGCCAGCACCTCGATTGGCAGGGCTGCAGCGACGGTGGAAATGAATTCGGCCTCGCCGGTCTTCGGCAGATTGTCGAGGAGGTTTGTCACGCGGGCGCGAATACGCTCTTCCATGCCGGTGATGCGTTTCGGCACGAAGCCCGGCGTCACCATGCGCCGGTAACCGGCATGTTCCGGCGGGTCCATCGAAATCATCGAGGCATCGGTTTCGTTGCCGTCGATTTCGTTCTCGTTGAAAATCCGGTGTCCGCCATTGTTCTTGGCCGACGAGAAGAGCTTGGGATTTTTCGAGATCGCCTCGATGTCGGCATAACGCGTGATGGCCCAGAATCCGGCCGCGTCCGCTTCGGGATTCCAGTAGACGGGCTCTTCGGCGCGCAACTTGCGAAACACCTCGTGATGTCCGTCGCGCATATAGAGGTCGGGGTCTTTCAGATCCGGCTTGCCGCCGAGATCGATCGCCTGCGCCTGGGGCCTGAGCATGTTGGTCCTCCCGTGTTTCTTTTCGGGAAGCTTAGGCCTCTTTGGCGCGTGCACTCAAGCAAGGCGGCGTTTCAGGAAACGGGAAAACCGACGGCCGCCTCAAGCTCCTTCAGCGCCTGTTCCGGCGTCACGACCTTGATCGTCGTCATGCCAAGCACGCGGGCGGGCTTCAAATTGATGCCGAGATCGTCGAGATAGACCGATGACGCAGCGGAAACGCCGAGCGCTTCGCATGCCATTTGATAGATGCGCGGATCGGGCTTGCGAATGCCGACCTTCGAGCTTTCGATCACATGGTCGAAGAGCGACATGACCTCGGCGACGGCGGCGGCCTTGTCATGGCTCCGCGCCATGCCGGCCCCTTCGCCGGCCGAGACATTGTTGGTGATGCAGCCGACTTTTGCGCGCGCCTTGCAACGCTTCAGCGCTTCGACCATTTCAGGGCGGATGTCGCCCGACAGAAGCTCGATGATGTGGCGGCCCGGCACCTCATGCCCGAGCGCGGCCGCTTCGGAAGCGAACAGGCGGTCGAACTCGTCGAGTGTGCATTCGCTGCGCTCGAACAGCGCCCAGGCGTTGTTGTCGGGATTGGCGGCATTGATGCTGCGAATAAGGTCCTTCGGCAGACCGCGTTCGCGTTCATAACGGGCAAATGCCTCGAACGGGCTCGTGGTCAGCACGCCGCCGAAATCCCAGATCACCGCCTCGACCATGTCGTGCTCCCGTTTCCAAATGTCGTTTGGCGGGAACCTACACGCCGGGCGGACGCGCGGCTAGCGCGCCCGGACGAGGCAGTCCTGACTGGCGGCCTTGAGCTTGCCGCAGGCGGTGGTGGCCGCCGCCTTGCTGTCGAAGCCGGCGGCACGAACGCGGTAGAAAATACCCTTGTCGCCGAGATCGGCGCGTTCGACATCAAGCGCATGGCCGCCAAGCAAGGCG
>JAUXOE010000054.1 GCA_030682415.1 Parvibaculum sp. | reverse complement strand
GCGGGCTGGCGTGAAACGGAGGGTCAGGCTGTCGAATCCGTGATTGAGGAGGCTCGCGCGCTGCGGCACCGGCGGCGCATCGCCGAGACGTATTTCGGACATGCGCGCCAGCATGGCCTCGACAAGCGCCCGGCCTTCCATACGCGCCAGAGCGGAGCCGAGACAGTGGTGGATGCCGACGCCGAAGGTGAGCTGTTTGTTGAGGTTCGGCCGCGTGATGTCGAAGCGACCCGGATCCGGGAACACGGCCGGATCGTGATTGGCGGCGGCAAAGAAGAGCGCCACCCAATCTCCCTCCGCGATGTATCGGCCGCCGATCTCGACGTCCTGCGTCGCAACGCGGAACAGGCGTTGCGGCGGGCCGCTGTGGCGCAAGCTCTCATCGATGAAGGCACCGACAAGCTTGCGGTCGGCAGCGAGTTGCGCGCGGACTTCCGGCATGATGGCCAGATTGTGAAGCAGATTGCCGAGCAGGAAGGTCGTGGTTTCGGAGCCAGCCACCACCAGCGTGATGCAGAAGCGGATCACTTCATCGAGGGTCAGTTTCTCGCCACCGGCGTCGGCTTTCAGCAGCGCAACGATGAGGCTGTCCGGCAGCGCCTCCCCTGCCCGCAGCGCGCGGTCGTGTTCGGTGACGACGCCAACGAAATATTCGACCAGTTCGCGGTTGCTCGCCTCGCGTTCGGCCGGCGAAAGATCGGCTGAAAGCATGAACGCGGTTGCCCAGTGGCGGAAGCGATCGACGACGCTTTCGGGGAGTCCCAGCAGGCCGACCATGATGCGCGCCGGAATGCGCGCCGCGAGCGCCTCCATGACCTCGACGTCGCCCTCGCCCAGTTCGGCAACCATGCCGTCGACAATTTCTCGCACCCAGGGGTCGAGCGCTTCGACACGCGGCCGGGAGAAGGCCAGATTGACGATGCCGCGCAAGCGGTCATGTTCGGGGTTGTCGTGATTGACCAGCATCAGGGTCGGCGCCGAGGACTGTTCCTGCAGCGGATCGCGCGACGAGAACAGGCGATGATCGCGGGCCGCTGCGGAAACCTGGTCGTAGTCCAGTAGCACCCAGGCCGTAACCGGCTCGTCGGCGTCGGGCACCGTGCCCGGCGGATAGTCGCGATAGCCATAGACCGGCGCGTGGGGCCGTAGCCTGTCATAGAGCGCGTAAGGCGCGGCGATGGTGTCGCCGGTCGGGAGCGCGGCAACCAGCGCCTCCAGGTCGACCTCTCCGGCATCGGCAGTCCGGCTGTTCGGCATTCTTCCCTCCCCGATTTCATCCAAGGCCGGTTCTGGCGTCCGGCTTTTTATTCATTTCATAAACTATTTCTTTTGTAAATGGTTTATACAGCCGGAGCGGCGGCGACCGCGCTAGGATGCGCCAAAGGAATCGCGCGCCTCCGGGCCGCGCAGCGAAAGGACGGATGTGTGGCGACCAAAAAGGCCGGGAGCGGAAAGCCGGGCGGCAAGGCCGCATCGCAGATCCCCGACGCAGCGCTGCGGTTTCTCGAATATTACTATCCCATTCACTACAAGGCCGGCATCGGCGTGGAGGACGCGCTGCGCGGCGGGCAACTCGGCCGCCATCAGGTGGCAATGCTCTGGCTGATCCATTCGGAGGGCAAGGGCGGCCGGGAGATGAACCGCAAGGCCATCGAGCGGTCGCTCGAAACCTGGTTCGAGATTTCCGGCGCCGCCATTACCAAGGCGCTGCGGGCGATGGCCCAGCCGCCGCTGGAGCTGGTGCAGCTTGTCGAGGACCCCCGATCGGGGCGCGAGAAGATCGTCGTGCTGACGGCCAAGGGCGAGGCGCATATGAAAAAGATGATCGCCGGTGGCGAGGCCTATGTGCAGTTGATCGTCGACCATATGACCGACGAGGAGATCACGCAGGGCCTGCATTTTTTCCGACGCATTTCCGAAATCGTCGCCGGATTCCGCTGACGGCCGCCCGCGACCTCATGGCCGGAGGCGCGCCCTTGCCCGGGGCCGCCGCCGCTGTTATAGGCACGGCGCAAATTACGGGCCCGGCGCGGCCCGAACCGGAGCCTGAGAGCCATGATTTCGAACCCCGTCGTCGCCATTGCGGGCGCGACCGGCGCCGTCGGCGTCGAGATGATCCGCTGCCTTGAGGAACGCAACTTCCCGGTGAAGGAGCTGAAGCTGCTCGCTTCGGCGCGCTCGGCCGGCAAGACCATGAAATTCCGGGGTCAGGACATTGTCGTCGAGGAACTGACGGAAGCGAGCTTCGCGGGCGTCGACATCGGCTTCTTTTCGGCGGGCGGCGGTATATCGCGGCAGTTCGTCAAGGCGGTGAAGGACGCCGGCGCGGTGATGATCGACAATTCGTCGGCCTTCCGCATGGACGCCGACGTGCCGCTGGTGATCCCCGAGATCAATCCGGAGGCGGCGCTCAAGCATAATGGCGTCATCGCCAATCCGAACTGCTCGACCATCATTGCGATCACGCCGCTATGGCCGATCCACAAGGTCAACCGTGTGAAGCGCATCGTCGCCGCGACCTATCAGGCGGCGTCGGGCGCGGGTGCGGCGGCGATGGAGGAACTCGAAGAAGCGACGCGCGCTTTCCTCAAGGGCGAGCCCTTTGAGCAGAAGATCATTCCACATCCCTACCCCTTCAACGTCTTCAGCCACAACTCGAAGGTCGACCCGGAGACGGGCTACAACGAGGAAGAGCTGAAGATGGTGAAGGAGACCAAGAAGATTTTCGGCGACAACGATATTCGCGTGACGGCGACCTGTGTGCGCGTGCCGGTGCTGCGCGCGCACTCGGAAGCGCTCGATTTCGAATGCGAGTGGCCGATCACGCCGGCTCAGGTGCGCGAAATTCTTTCCACAGCGCCGGGCATCAAGATTGTCGACGATGTGGCAGGCAACTATTTCCCGATGCCGAAAGACGCTTCCGGCCAGGACGCCATTCTGGTCGGCCGCATAAGGCAGGATATTTCCGATCCGAGCGGGCGCTCGATCGCGATGTTCGTCGCCGGCGACCAGCTCCTGAAAGGCGCGGCGCTCAACGCGGTGCAGATCGGCGAGATTCTCGTCAAGGGCTGAGCGGGATCACTCCCACTCGATCGTTCCCGGCGGCTTCGACGTCACGTCGTAGACGACGCGGTTGATGCCGCGGACTTCGTTGATGATGCGGGTCGAGACGTGGCCCAGGAAGTCGTGACTGAAGGGATAGTAGTCCGCCGTCATGCCGTCGATCGAGGTGACGGCGCGCAGCGCGCAGACATAGTCGTAGGTGCGTTCGTCGCCCATGACACCGACAGTGCGCACCGGCAGCAGCACCGCAAAGGCCTGCCAGATCGTATCGTAGAGACCGGCCCTGCGGATCTCGTCGAGATAGATGACGTCGGCCTTGCGCAGGATTTCGAGCTTCTCGCGGGTGATCTCGCCGGGCACGCGGATGGCGAGACCCGGGCCCGGGAACGGGTGGCGGCCGACGAATTCTTCCGGCAGACCGAGTTCGCGGCCGAGAATGCGCACCTCATCCTTGAAGAGTTCGCGCAGCGGCTCCACGAGCTTCATGTTCATGCGCTCGGGCAGACCGCCTACATTGTGGTGGCTCTTGATCGTGACCGATGGACCGCCGGCGAAGGAAACGCTTTCGATCACGTCCGGATAGAGCGTGCCTTGCGCCAGGAAGTCGGCGCCGCCGATCTTCTTCGCCTCCTCCTCGAAGACGTCGATGAAGGTGGCGCCGATGATCTTGCGCTTTTTTTCCGGATCGGAAACACCGTCGAGCTTGCCGAGGAAGAGGTCCGTCGCGTCGCGGTTGACCAGCGGGATGTTGTAGTGGTGGCGGAAGAGATTGACGACCTGATCGGCCTCGCCGGCGCGCATCATGCCGGTGTCGACGAAAACGCATTGAAGCTGGTCGCCGATGGCCTCGTGCAGCAGCACCGCAACCACAGATGAATCAACGCCGCCCGACAGACCACAAATCACCTTGCCCTTGCCGACCTGGGCGCGGACCTTGGCGATCTCGGTTTCCCTGAAGGCGGCCATCGTCCAGCCACCCTTGCAGCCGGCAATCCTGTGCGTGAAGTTTTTCAGCATCGCGGCGCCGCGCGGCGTGTGCATAACTTCGGGATGGAACTGCACACCATAGAAGCGGCGGCTTTCATCCGCTATGGCGGCAAAAGGCGCATTGCGGCTGACCGCGATGGTCTTGAAGCCCGGCGGCAGCGCGACCACACGATCGCCATGGCTCATCCAGACCGGTTCGCTCTCACCGGCCTGCAGCAGACCCTCGAAGAGCGGGCTGTCATCGAGAACCTCGATGATGGCGCGGCCGAATTCCCGTTCGTCGGAGCTCTCGACCTTGCCGCCGAGCTGGGCGCACATGGTCTGTTCGCCGTAGCAGATGCCAAGGACGGGCACGCCCGCCTTGAACACCCATTCGGGCGCACGCGGCGTGCCGATGCCGGTGACACTGGCCGGTCCCCCCGAAAGAATGACCGCCTTGGGCGCGAAGCTCTTGTCGAGCCCCTCAGCCTTGTTGAAGGGAACAATCTCCGAATAAATACCGCTTTCGCGCACACGCCGCGCGATTAATTGCGTTACCTGGCTACCAAAATCGATAATGAGGATGCGGTCTTCGGTCATCGTCCTTCTACCAGGTTCATGGGGCACCGGGCCCGGATTCGAGCATGCGGGCAATATCCCGCGTCTGTTCACAAGATTCACAATGGATGCGAAGGACGCGGAGCCTCTCTGCCGCCGCGTCGCGATTGCCCTCGGCGATGTCGAGACGCGCGAGGCCGCTCAAGGCATCCAGCTCAGTCGGATCGATGGAGAGCGCGATGCCAAAATACTTGCGGGCAAGGCGCACATCGCCCGTCGCATGATGCACAGCGCCGAGATGGGCGTAGGCAGGCGCATTGGCCGGGTTTGCCACAATGGCGCGTTCGAACAGTCTCTGCGCGCCAGCGAGGTCGCCACGCGCAACCGCCTCAATGCCGCGCTCACCGAGCACAATCGATATGCGGGCCGATGCATCGTCAACCGCCATCGCCACGCCCGGCAACAGCGCCAGCAGGAGTGCCAGCGCGGGCAGGCAAACCATTCGGAGCCGGTTTCGGAGAGAGGCAGCGGGCATGTGTCCATGCTTTCGGGGGATGCTTGGTCCGATAGACCACCCTTGCCGAAATCCGTCAAGCTTCACACCGCAGCGCAACATTCTCAGCCCTCCCGCCGCAGAACGGCAATGAAAAAGCCATCCGTTTCGGTGCTGGCCGGCGTCAGCCGGAGGAAGGGCTCATCGCCGATAGCGGGCGGGGGCGGAAAATCGGCGGGCCAGATCGAGCGCCACGGCGCCACTGTAAATTCGCGGTCGGTGGTCAGGAATGCGGTCACCTGTCGATCGTTTTCCGACGGCAGCAGCGAGCATGTGACATAGACCAGACGGCCGCCCGGCCTGACCAACCGGGCGGCGCGCGCCAACACCTCCATTTGCGCGGTGTGGTAGCCGGCCAGGATTTCCGGTGTCAGACGCCAGCGCGCATCGGGATTGCGGCGCCACGCGCCGGTGCCGCTGCAGGGGGCGTCAACCAACACACAGTCCATGCGGGCCTCGAGGCCGGCCAGGTCCGCATCCGGCGCATCGGGCGCGAAGATGCCGAGCGCACGGGTCTGGATATTGCGGATGCCGGCGCGCTGGGCGCGCGGCATCAGCTTGTCGAGGCGGCGGCTATCGTTGTCGCAGGCGTGCACCTGGCCGCGATTGCGCATCATCGCGGCCAGTGCCAGCGACTTGCCACCACCGCCAGCGCAGAGATCGACCACCTGTTCGCCGGGTTTCACACCGGTGGCCAGGCATGCCAGTTGCGAGCCCTCATCCTGCAATTCGACCAGTCCGTCGCGAAAACTCGCGAGGCCCAGAATGTTGGCGCGGCCGGTGAGGCGCAGGCCCCACGGCGAGAGCGGTGTTGGTTCAGTCGCTACATTCTCATCAGCGAGCGCGGATTTGGCGTGGTCGCGAGACCCTTTCAGCGCATTGACTCGCAAATCGGTCGGCGCACGCTCCATCAGCGCGGCCATTTCGCGTTCGAGCCCCGCCCCAAGCGCCAATTCAAACTCGGGGTGCAACCATTCGGGGTAGTTGAGCCTGACCCATGACGGTGCCTCCGGTCCGGGCAAGGCAGCTTCGCAGAGCGCGGCATTCTCTTCGACGGTCAGGGGCGCGGGAGCGTGGGGTGTTCCGTCGGCGCGCGCCGCGGCAGCTTCCGCACCGTCCCCATGCAACAATGCGATGACCGCAAAAGCGAGCAGGCGCGGCGCGTCCGAGCCGGTGGCAGCCGCAAGCTGCGCACGGTGGCGGAGCACGGAAAAAACAAGTTCGCTGACGGCCGCGCGGTCCTTCGAACCGGCAAACCGGCTCGATCGCGACCATGTGTCGAAGGCCCGGTCGGCCGGCTGCCGCGTTTCGAAAATGCCGGTCAGAATATCGATTGCCGATTGCAGACGTGCCCCGGGCGTCATTTGAAGCTCCCGGTGTCGCGATACGCGATCAGCTCACACCGCCGGGATAGTTCGGTGCTTCACGGGTGATCGTCACGTCGTGCACATGGCTTTCGCGCAGGCTTGCCGACGAGATGCGAACGAACTCGGCGTTCTTCTGGAAATCGACGATCGTGGCGTTGCCGGTGTAACCCATTGCGGCGCGCAGGCCGCCGACAAGCTGGTGGATGATTCCGCCGACCGGGCCCTTGTAGGGCACCTGGCCCTCAATGCCTTCCGGCACCAGCTTCAGCGAATCCTTGACGTCCTGCTGGAAGTAACGATCCGCAGAACCCACCGCCATGGCGCCGACCGAACCCATGCCTCGATAGGACTTGTAGGAGCGGCCCTGGAACAGGAAGACCTCACCGGGGCTCTCCTCCGTGCCGGCGAAGAGCGAGCCGAGCATCGCGCAGTCGGCGCCGGCTGCGATCGCCTTCGCCAGATCGCCCGAAAACTTGATGCCGCCATCGGCGATGACAGGCGTGTTGGTCTTCTGCGCCGCCTCGGCCACATCCATGATCGCCGTCAATTGCGGGACACCGACGCCGGCGACAATGCGTGTGGTGCAGATCGAGCCCGGACCAATGCCGACCTTGATGGCGTCGGCGCCGGCATCGATCAGCGCGCGCGCCGCATCGGCTGTCGCCACATTGCCGGCGATCACTTGCGTAGCGTTGGAAATCTTCTTGATACGCTCGACCGCTTCCGAGACGCGCTTTGAATGTCCATGCGCGGTGTCGACGACAATCACGTCGGCGCCAGCGGCCATCAGCGCCTCGGAGCGGGCAAATCCCTCATCGCCAACGGTGGTGGCGGCGGCAACGCGGAGGCGGCCCTGCTCGTCCTTTGCCGCGTTCGGGTGAAGCTGCGCCTTTTCGATGTCGTTGACGGTGATGAGGCCGATGCAGCGATAGGCGTCGTCGACCACCAGAAGTTTTTCGATGCGGTGCTTATGCAGCAGGCGCTTGGCGTCTTCCTGGCTGACGCCGTCCGTCACCGTGACAAGGTCTTCCTTGGTCATCAGGTTGCGCACGGGCTCGCGCATGTTGGTGGCGAAGCGCACATCGCGATTTGTCAGGATGCCGGCGAGTTTTCCTGTCGCCTCGACAACGGGAATGCCTGTGATGCCGTGACGCTTCATCAGCGCGAAAGCATCGGCCAATGTTGCGTCCGGATCGATCGTCACCGGGTTGACCACCATGCCGCTTTCGAACTTCTTGACCTGTCGCACATGCTCGGCTTGCGCTTCCGGGTCCATGTTGCGATGGAGGACACCAATACCGCCGGCCTGTGCCAGCGCTATGGCCAGACGGGCCTCTGTGACGGTGTCCATGGCGGCGGAAATGATGGGGATGCCGAGCGCGATGGAGCGCGTCAGTCGCGTCTTTGTATCAGCCTGGCTTGGGAGAACCGTGGAAGCGGCAGGTAGCAGGAGGACATCGTCGAATGTCAGCGCTTCACGGATCATACTGCCAACCCTTAGCTTGGCCCCGATGCGGGGACACACCCTATCGTGTGTTGGCGCAGGCTTTTAACATCTATATCCGGGAATGCAAAGACGCTTCTGTCGGCAGGCCAAAGACACTAGCCGGGTTCTCCCGAATCGCTTGCGGAACGGCCTTTAAAGCCTTGGGCCAGCACATACATCTCGGCCGAATCGGCGCGGCTCGCCTTGGGTTTCACATGGCGAACGGTCTGGAAATGACGCTTCAGGAGAACCAGCAATTCGTTTTCGGTACCGCCACGCAAGACCTTGGCGAGGAAGGTGCCGCCGGGCGCCAGCACCTCGACCGCGAACTGCGCCGCGATCTCGCAGAGCGACATAATGCGCATGTGGTCGGTCTGTTTGTGGCCAGTGGTCGGCGCTGCCATGTCCGACAAAACGACATCGGCCTCGCCCGCCAACAACTCTTTCACGCGTGTGTCGGCACCTTCGTCAAGGAAGTCGAGCTGCAGGATGGTGGCGCCCGGCACCGGGTCCATTTCGAGGTAATCGAGGCCGATGACACTTCCCTGCTTGTTGCCGGCCGTACCTTGCGCATTGACGCGGGCGACAGCGACCTGGGTCCAGCCGCCCGGCGCGCAGCCAAGATCGACCACCCGGCCGCCGGGCTTCAGGAAGCGATATTTGTCGTCGATCTCGGTCAGCTTGAAGGCGGCGCGTGAACGATAGCCTTCGCGTTTTGCCGCATGGACATAGGGGTCGTTCAACTGCCGCTGTAACCAGCGTGTCGACGAGTTACTGCGCTTGCGGGCGGTCTTGACGCGCACTTTCAGCGCACGGACACCGCCGCCAACGCCCTTGCCACCGCTTTTGTCGCCTGTGGCCATCTCACGTCACCTGAACCGGTTGTGCTGTTGCTCCGTCGAACCGCTTTGCATTGCGGCGGCGCCGGCGGCGCCGGCGGCGACCGCGTCGTGCATCGCTTTCGATCAGGGACATCAGTATTCCTTCGCGCAAACCGCGATCGGCCACCCGCAGCCGTTCGGCCGGCCAGGCGCGCGCAATTGCCTCGAAAATCGCGCAGCCGGCGAGCACGAGGTCGGCGCGCTCGCCACCTACACAGGGATGCGCAGCGCGCATGCTGTGGCTCATTGCCAGGAGCGACTGCGTGACGCGGTGAACGTCGACGGGGGAAATCCAGACACCGTCCACACGCGTCCGATCATAGCGGTCGAGGCCGAGGTGAACGCCGGCGATTGTGGTAACGGTGCCGGATGTACCGAGCAGATGAAAGCCGCCCTGCCCTGCATCCAATTCACGCACGCGTTCCAGAAAGGGTTCAAGTCGTTCACTGACTTCGGCGACCATTCGGTCATAGAGCGCGACCGGTACGTCAACACCACCATGGTGTTCGGCCAGCGTGACGACGCCACAAGGCAATGAAATCCAGTCACCTATCACCGGGCGATGCCGCGTATCTCCATCCGGCATCCTGACCCAGATCAGTTCTGTCGAACCGCCGCCGATATCGAATACCAGCGCGGAGGAGCAGCCCGGATCGAGGAGCGGCGCGCATCCGGCGACCGCCAGGCGCGCCTCGTCTTCGGTTGAGACAATCTCGAGGGAAAGGCCCGTTTCCTTCTTAACTCGTTCAACAAAGGTGTCGCTGTTCGATGCCGTTCGGCAGGCTGCTGTGGCGATGGTCCGGGTACGAACAACGCCGCGTCGTTCCATCTTGTCGGCACATATTTTCAGCGCTTCGATGGCGCGGGTCATTGCCGCCTCGCCCAGCGCGCCTGTGCGACCAAGCCCCTCACCCAAACGCACGATTCGGGAGTAGGCGTCGATAACCTTGAAGCCGTCATTGTTTCGACGGGCGATCAGCAAGCGGCAATTGTTGGTACCGAGATCAAGCGCCGCATAGAGAATGTCAGCCGCCGCTCGCACGGCATGCGGCTTTTGCAGGCGCGGAGCGACGGGTTGCTTTGGCTGGTCGGCGCGCTCGGTCTGACGCCCGCCCCGACGGCCGCGGCGGCGGCGGCGTTTCGGGCGAGGTTCGTCATGACCCGCCGGCTGTTCCGTCCCGGCATGAGCGTGCATTGCCCCCGACGCGTCGGTGGCTTGGCTGGCGGCCTCGGCGGCACCTTCCCCGGAGGGCTGGCGCGGCGCGGAAAGACCCTTTTCAGCGACGGCGGCCAAATCGAGGCCGCCGGAACCGCCGTCGGTTTCTGGGCGCACGGCTCTCAGACCCGGGAAGCGGCGAGGCATCGCTTTACGCGCACCGCGCTTCCGACCGGATTCCCTGTTTTTTCAGTTGGGGGCAGTCTAGCAGCTTGAGGCGCGGGGTAAAGCGCGTGGGGTGGCCCGAAGGCTGGCTGGGGGACTAGGATACGCCCCTCTTTGTGCGCGCCTCAGGGATTTGCAGGGATTTTTCTTACGCCGCTCACCGGTTGTGTGAGCATTTGTGTGAGCATTCGTGGACAAGTCAATGGCGCGGCCTCAGAAGCACAAAGAGAGGGTATGCGAATGGACGGTAACGATCCGAATAAGCGAAAAGAACCTTGGCACCTAAGGGCAGTGCCAAAGAAAGCCCAAGGGTGGATAGCGTTCATCCTCTTGCTTGGGTTCACCTCCGCCTTCTGGGCTGACCTAGCGCCGGAGGTGCCCATGCTTGATGCAGTTCTGTATCAATTCATCTATCTCGGGTTGGCGTGGCTTATCGGCGGGCACTTCACCGGCGCCTGACAACGCCGGTCGATTGGGGGGAGTTTGGTTGCAAAAATCTGTTGAGATATACCCTTAGCGGCTCAAAGCGGACTTCCCCCCATACCCCCGGCGCGCACCCACGCGGAACGAGCGCGCCGCGCCGGGCATCACTTGACGCCCTGCCCCCCGCAATGCCGGGGATAAGTCAGAAGGAGGCGGCGAAGGTGAGCACCGTGCCGACAAGCATGATCGCTGCGCCTGTCACGATGATGTACCGGGCGGGGTAGTCGCCGCGTCGCGCCAGCAGCAACGTGCCTCCGGGCACATATAAGGAAGCCCGCCCCGTTCGCTATCAGCCCCGCCATCAGTATCGTCACCGGCCCGCCCGTTACTCAATGCGAGAGAGCCGCGCCTTCAATTTGAGTTGAGGCGCCTCGGCGGCGCTCCCGGTGAGCATTGCGGCGTCCCCAGTCACTTTGCCTTGGATCGACAGAGACGCGTCGCCGCCCATGACAGACACGCCCTGCGAATGCTTCTTGGCGACGACGTTTGCGCTGAAGTCGTCGCCATTTTGTCGGTAGGTGCCACTGTAATACATGATGCTGTCACCGCCGCGAACGCGGCCTTGTTCAAGCACGACGACGCCTGCGCCTGCGCCTAAGGGTGTCTGAAACTCGATCTTGAAAAGCCCGTCCTTCAACGGCATGTGATGCTCCTATCGCGGTGGGTTGAATACCAATACGCAAGGACGCGCCCGCCCCAGTTGGTTCCGTCGCGTACCTCACCGCCCCGGCCATTCTTCATCGTCCGGCACGATAGTGGCGCGACGCGCGTGACACTTTCGACAACGCATTCGGTCCCGCAATTGCTTGATGCTCACCGCTCCCCAAACCATCGCGATAGGGCGCGGATCAATGCGCTTGCTGTTGCCACACTTTAGACAGAGCACCCAGAGATGGCGCTGTGCAGCCACCGCGTCACGCAGCGTTTCGATTGGACCAACGTGATACCGTACCATGAGAACGAAATAAGAACAACTGGGGACGCTTGTTGAGCGTGCCGCTAGCGGGCGGGTGTTCAACAAACCCCGGCGCGGCGGCGGACGGAAAAGCGCGGAAAGCTGCGGCCTGAGAGGCAGGGTGCGGAGTGTTCATTAAACACTTGTTTGTTGAACATCGCTGTGAAAGACTCCCCGGCATTGGAAAGCAAACAGGGAGTGCCACCGTGACCAAGCGCGCCGCTATCTATCTCCGGGTTTCGACGGACGGCCAGACAACCGAGAACCAGCGCCTTGAGCTTGTCCGCGTCGCGGCACAGGCGGGCTGGGACGTTGTCGAGATATACAAGGACGCGGGCGTATCCGGCGCGAAGGGGCGCGACAAGCGTCCGGCCTTCGACAGGCTCGCCAAGGACGCGGCCCGGCGGCAATTCGACGTGGTCATGGCGTGGTCCGTTGATCGGTTGGGGCGCAGCCTGCAAGACCTTGTCGCCTTCCTAGGCGAGTTGCACGGCTACCGCGTTGACCTCTATCTGCATCAACAGGGGATCGACACAACCTCACCCGCTGGCAAGGCCATGTTCCAGATGCTTGGCGTCTTTGCCGAGTTTGAGCGCGCCATGATCCAAGAGCGCGTTAAGGCCGGACTGGCGCGGGCGCGGTCGCAAGGAAAGACGTTGGGGCGGCCCCGCGTGGCAGACGCCCGGATGAATGCGGCGGTGCTAGCGGCGCGGGCTGAGGGCCTGAGCGTCCGCAAGATCGCGGCGCGCGTCGGGGCGTCGATCGGGACCGTTCAGGGCATTCTCAAGGCCGCATGATCGGGGCCGCTAAGAGACGCCGCAGTGTCCGCTGGGCGGGTGTCGGCGCGGAGGGCCGTGCGGAGGTGAAGCGTGTCCCCACCTCCGGCACTGCTGACTTAGGACTTGTACTTCAAGACAAACGTAAGCCGCTTTCGGCGACGACCCTTCGCAGCGCGGGGCGGACGGCTGGGCCGCGCAAGCACATAGCTGCGAATGAGGCTCAGCGCCCAAACAGCCAGCGCCGCCATGCATCCGTCGAATAGTGGGTAGGTCATTCGGTTGATACTCCTTAGAGGTGTCGGAGGAGCGTGTTGTCACGACCGCTGCGAGGGAACGTTTATTCGCAGACCGCCCTCTAGCGATAACGATTTCCGGCTGAGTATCGGTACCTCGGCGGTTTTGGCAGGCGCTGAGAGACGCCACAGTGCCCGCTGGGCGGCAGCGGCGCGGGCCGGGGAACGGGGCCGCGTGCCGGGGCGGAAGAGCGTCCCAGCGGCCCGCGCAGAGTCAGGGCGGACGCGCTCACCCGCTGGCGCAGACGTGAGGCGCTATCACCGCCGGGTGTCCAGCCGATAACGCAGCCGCCGGGGCGGGCAACACCTCCGCCCGTATTGGGTTGCACCTCTACAGATAGGGAGTGACGGGGCCGGGCGGCGCTTGCCGCGTCCGCGTGTCTCACACCGTGTGACCTACAATTCCCGATCCGTAGTAAGCGCGGGCACCGCAGCCGCACGCTCACGTCCCCCTCAAATCACCATCACGGCCCGTTCGCCGCCTCACAGGGGCGCGCGCTCGCTTTCCTATGGGCCAGCCACAAGGAACACCTATGACGAAACCCCGAACTTCCCGCAGTCCTGTCCCCGGCGTCGATCCTAGGGACGGCGCGGCGGTGCTATTGATCCCGCTTGCGCGTGACGGCGGCGTGGCCCGCATTCTCCCGGCGGACTATGAGCGCCTGCTTGCCGCCGGCCTCTCCCCAAATTGGTGCCTCAACAGGGACGGGACAGGCGGCACCGCGTATGTCCGCGCCGCGCTCAACAGCGTGGCGGGCAACCTCGTAACCGTCGCGCGCGTTTTGATGGCGGCGCGGCCCGGCCAGCGCGTCCGGTATCTCGACAGTGACACGCGCAACCTGCGGCGCGATAACCTTGTGTTGCGCCCCGGCTTCGGGCGGCGTGCGGACGCGGCGCTTGTTGAGCGTGCCGCTAGCGGGAGCGTTCACGCATGATGCGCCTCCTTATCGTCGGCTCGAACGATTACCTGTTGCTGGACGACTGCGCGGCGCAGTGGCTCATACGCCGAGGCCGTAACATCTACCGGGCGTCCGCAGGCCACCGCCGCCCCTTTTTCATCATGCGTGGGCGCGGGAAGGCATTTACGGTGCAGGTCGCGCGGTGGCGTGTCGGCGGTTATCAGTCCCCCGCGTTCGCCAAGCATCTGAATGGCGACGTGCTGGACTGCCGCCGCGCGAACCTTCAGCGGGTATTCACTGCGGGTGAGGCGTGCGTCATGCCGCAGCCCGAACCGCCTTGGGGCACTGACGCGATTTACGAGTGGTTCCGGCTCAACCCGTAGCGGACGCGTTGGGCGGCGCGTTTGCGTCCGCACGGCACCCACTCAATGCACTTCAGCGACACCTTCACCGCGCGTTCGCGTTGCCTCTGGCGGACACCGCACGGGCGTCGGCGAAACACAAACCAATGATTGGAACATCAATGAGAAAGCCTGACGGCGGCAGCCCACCTGTCACCCGCACACTCTTAGTCGCGGACCTTGTGCGGCTCCCGGAATATCAAATGCGGCGCGACCGGAAGGGCGACGTCCGCCTAAACTTGGCGAAGGTCGCGGAGTACGCCAACGCTTACAAGGCCGGTAGCGTGCTCCCGCCTGTGTCCGTCGCGGTTGTTGGCGGTGCGCCTATCGTTACCGACGGCTGGCATCGGTTGGCCGCGCTTGAGCGCAACGGACAAGCGCACGTCGATGCTCAAGTCTATCAAGGCGTCACCGCACAGACGGCCCTTTGGATGGCCGCGCAAGCGAACCTTGACCACGGCGTCCCGCTGGACCGCGCCGGTCTCAGGCGCGTGTTCAACGCGCTCATTAAGTCGCGGCGGCACATCAAGGCACGCGGTCGCCTGCACAGCTATCGGGAGATTGCTGCGATGCTGGGCAACCGCGTCCAGCACACAACCGTCCGGCACTGGATGCTGTCCGACCACCCGAAGGTTGCGCGGCAAATGGGCGGCCTTGATCCGGTGGCAGCGGCGGGTGCAGAGTTTCCGCGCATTGACCAGCAAGAGGCATTGGCGGCCAGCGTGGCGCATCACCTCAAGAGCGCGCGTGCGGCAGCAACCGGCCTCACGGCACCCGCCCGGCGGGGCCGCGCTATTACCGACCTTAGGGAAGTTCTAGCGGAGTTGGAGGCGGGGGGCACTTGGACCGTGCCGGAGCAACATGCCGACTTCTAGCGCATCCCCAGCGTCGCCCCAGGAAACGCGCTGGGCCGCAGCGGGCGCTTCGCCGGGCTGTTCAATTTGAACACCTCAGGGCAACACCGTGAGTGACAAACGCCCGTTTCCAAAGGCGCGAAGCCGCTTTGCCGGGCCGCTTGAGATTTTGACGGGTTCTCACGGGTGGGTAGGTCCGGCCCTATGTCCCGGCGCGCTCAGGGCATTTCCGGGCCGCGATCTATCCACCCGTGCAACCGTTGACGGGGCGCGTTTTGTGTCACTAATGGGGGGCTTCCGGTTCAACAGAAGGAAGCTCCCCATGCACTTTTTCATCAACATTGGCGTCCCGTTCAGCATCCACTTCGGGCGCGCTTTCGTATTCGAGACGGACTTTCACGGGGTTCTGTTTATCCGCGTGGCGGGCATTGGGCAGGCGTGGGTTCAGCGCGGCGCGACGTGCTTTGATCGGTGGACGGACGTGCGGAGTGAGGCGGTGCCGGTGCCGTTCATCGCGTGAAGCGGCCTCGCTAGGGTTGTGAAGTCTCGACCTGTCCCCGGTCGGTTGCCGTGCTTTCCAAAGAATCTGAAATCGTGCATGAATGTCCGATTGAAGAGTTGATTGGGGGGGAATCGAAATGTTTGCAAACAACGTCTCGAAAGCTGGTTTTCTTATTGCGGTCATCGGCTGGCTTCTGTTGCTCTTTATGCCGGGCGACGCTCGTTTGGGTATCGTCAACTTTCACGCGATGGCGCTTTTCCAGAACGCCATTTACTTCGGTTACGCCCTTATCATTGCAGGCGCGCTTGGCTGGGGTGTTGAACAGTTGAAGGGAGAGTTTGCGGACGTGAAAATTCTTCTCAAAGGGAATCCGGATATGCTGGCGGCATGGGAAGTGAATGAACGCGACGTGCACGCGGCGGTGGCGGCGAAAGCAGCGGCGGCGAAAGCAGCGGCGGAAAAAGCGGGCGGTTCAGATTATTGGGGGCGGCCCCTAAAAAAGTGAAGGAACGCTTGCGGATGGCAAATGCGGCGGGACGGCGTTCAATCCGCCAACCGCCGCCGCCCGCGCTACCGTGGCCCGCTATTTCCGGCAAGTGCGTAAAGGTGCCTGAGAATGAGCTTGTTTGGCAACGGAAAGCCCGCACGTCCGGGCATCTCAGAAGGGCATTTCGTTCCACTCCGCGAGATTGATCGCGGCAAAACACGTAGCGACCGAGGGCTTCTTTGACTTCGCATATTGCGCCGTCTGGGTGATCCCTTCATGCCCGGCGATTGTCGCAATCGTAGTGTCGGGGACCGACTCGTCCGCCAATTTGGAAATGAACGTGTGCCGCAGAGAGTGGAAGTCGAGCCAGCGTTCATAGAGGCCGATCCCCTTGCGATACGCGCCGAACTTGCGCGTGAAATCATAGCTGGCCTTCTTGTCGGCCCCGCCCGGTTTCAGGTCTGGGAATACGCGGCCCCCTCTCTCTGGAGCTGCGGCGCGCGCGTGGTCGATGAAGCCCAGTGCAAGCAGCTTGCGATGGACCGGAACAAGCCGCCGCGACTGTTCATTCTTGAGGTTCTTGAAATCGGCATCGTTGATGTCGAGACACCAGATGCCGTCGACCTCGCGCACATCCTCAGTCTGCAACTGTGCAAGCTCTTCAAGCCGCGCGCCTTGGTACAGCCCTAGCAACGGGAGCCAGTAGTAAGCATCCTTGATGATGTGCGGGCCGGGCTTCGATCTGAAGAACGCGTGTGACCCGGTATGCGCGGGGCCGGAGAAGAGCGCCCGTAGCTTGTCGCCCTCCCAGACTTTCCGGTTAGCACCCTTGCTCCCCTTGCCCCCGCGACTACCCGTTCGCACACCGTGCGCGGGGTTTGGCTCGCCGCGCTCGTGGGCGCGATGGATCAACCAGTCAAAGAGGCTGCCCAACGCGGCCTTATGGCGGTTGCGGGTCTTTTGCGTGATGCGCTGCGCATCCGTCGCATTGGCGCGGTCGATTATTTCCGCCAGACTCAAGGCTTTGTCCTTGTCGGACTTGCCGTGCGTCGCCGGCATCCGCTTCAACACCTCCATAAAGGGGACGACGTGGTCCTTTGAGGTGTATGCGTCGACCGGCAGGTCATCGCAAACCTCCATGAACATTTGATAGGTCTTCATGTTTTGGCGCTCGGTATGGACCCGCCATTCCTCGCCGCGCTGGGCTTCCACAAACCGGGGAAGCAACTCAGAAAGGCGGCGTCCGGTGAAGACCGGCCCGGCGTCCAGCGAAGCGGCGGGCGGCGGCAACTGCGGCGGGGCTGCGGACGCGGTGCTTCCGTCGCCCGGAGTTTGTGCGGCAAGGCTTCCAGCCACGCGCTGCATCTGCACGTCGGCAAGGTCGCGGAGTGCGCCCAGAAGCCCCAGACCAAGCTCTATGCGCGTCTCCGGTCCCGACAGGCCATGCTGCGCCATGAGACTGTCGACAAGCGGCGTGACCTCGCCAATGTCGCGATTGATGATCGCATCCCCGTACCTTGATTGATGGAACGCTAGGATTTCATGGTCCGCCTCTTGGGGCGACACGTTGAGCGCATCGAACGTCCCGGCAAGGGCATACACGGGCTGTCCGGGCATCGTGCCGAGATGAAGGCAGCGGTCTCCCTCAAGCTGGTCGTTCAGAAAGGCCCGGAGGATTTCACGCAGGTCGGGGCGCTGAATTGCGTCTCTCATACAAACAGTCTCAAAGGCAGCGTCCAGAAGCCGGACAAGGCGCACGGCCTCGCTGTAGGCGCATGTACCAAGAGACAGGGCTAGATCGCCGGAATGGGGTTGTGGGAGGCGTCGGCGGTAATAGAAGACCCCACGTTTTAGAGCAATGTGTGAGCACTTGTGTGAGCGTTTGTGTGAGCGTCGCATAGAAAATCACCCCTGAACGGGGTGAGCGGTGAAGAAAATCAATGCAATCAAGGATTTAGGGTTGCGCTGGCTGGGGGACTAGGATTCGAACCTAGATAGGCAGAGTCAGAGTCTGCAGTCCTACCGTTAGACGATCCCCCAAGACGCCGATTCTGCCCGGTTCTCCGCCATTACGGCGGTGCGGCACGGGCGCGGCGCAGCTCGGTTGCGCGCGGCGAACCTATTCGCCACTGCCTCAGCCGTCAACACCTTGCCGTCGCTCACCAATTGCCCCGCAGAGGCGCCGCGCAATTCATGCCCGGCGCCCGCAAAACCTTTCCCCTCAACCTCACTGCACCATGAGACCCGGCAGGTCGCCCTTGTCCCGCCAGTCTTCGAGGATCTTGATAAAAGCGACCGAACCGCCCCCGTAGAAGCCGTTGCGAATGGCGAGTTCCGAAGGCTTGCCCTCATTGTTGTAGTAGCCGGGCGTGCATTCTTCGAGGAAGCGGCGGTTGAAGGCCGATGCCTTGATGACGGCGGTCACCCATTCCTTTTCGGCCTCTTCCGCCACTTCGACGACGCGCGCCTGACGGTCGATGCATTCCCTGACGATGTAGGCAAGATGCTTCGACTGCTCGTTGAGCATGTGCGGGAAGTTGGCGGTGAAGCCGGACTGCGCATTCGAGACGATGAAGCAGTTGGGGAAGCCGCGCGTGTGCATGCCGTGCAGCGTCGAGATGCCGTCCTGCCACTTCTCGGTGAGTGAGAGGCCGTCGCGGCCGTAGATCTCGAAGCCGGCGCGGCGCGTGTAGCTGGTGCCGACTTCGAAGCCGGTCGCGTAGATCAGGCAGTCGATCTCGAATTCCCGACCATTGGCGACAATCGAATGCTCGCCGACGCGCTCGACGCCGCGCCCTTGTGTGTCGATCAAGTGGACGTTCGAGCGATTGAAGGTGTCGAGATATTCGTCGTGGAAGCAGGGGCGCTTGCAGAACTGGTTGTACCAGGGCTTCAGCGCCTCAGCCTTGGCCGGGTCCGTGACCACGGTTTCGACGCGCTTGCGGATCGATTCCATTTTCTGAAAGTCGGCAAGCTGAACCATCTCGGCCATGTCGGCCGGTGAGCGGTCGCCGGTGTTCTTGCGCGCCATCATCAGGAGATTGCCAATGATGTCGGTCCAGCCGTCGTTGACAAGGTCTTCTTCCTGATAGCCGCCGGAGACCAGCGTGTTGAAATTGTCCATACGGTGCTGCTGCCAGCCGGCCGGCAGGTTTTTCGCCCAATGGGAATCGGTGGGCCGGTTGTTGCGCACGTCGATGGATGAGGGCGTGCGCTGGAAAACGAAGAGCTCCTTCGCCCAGGCGCCGAGATGCGGCACGCATTGCACCGCCGTCGCGCCGGTGCCGATGATGCCAACGCGCTTGTCCTTCAGGCCGTCGAGGCCGCCGTTACAATCGCCGCCGGTATATTCGTAGTCCCAGCGGCTGGTGTGAAAGGAATGACCCTTGAAGCTCTCGATACCGGGGATGCCTGGCAGCTTCGGCCGATGGAGCGGGCCGCTCGCCGTCACCACGAAGCGCGCCTTGATGGCGTCGCCGCGATTGGTGCGAACGATCCAGCGCGCGATGCCGTCGTCCCAGCGAAGTTCGGTCGCTTCGGTCTGAAAGAGTGCGTCGCGATAGAGATCGAAATGCCGGCCGATGGCGCGGCTGTGTTCGAGAATTTCGGCCGCCTTCGCGTACTTCTCGATCGGCATGTAGCCGACTTCCTCGAGCAGCGGCAGATAGATGTAGGATTCGATGTCGCAGGCCGCGCCCGGATAGCGGTTCCAGTACCAGGTGCCGCCGAAGTCGCCGCCCTTTTCGATCATACGGATGCTTTCGACACCGGCCTCGCGCAGCCGCGCGCCGGCGAGCAAGCCACCGAAGCCGCCACCGACGACCACGACATCGACTTCATCCGTCAGCGGCGCGCGTGCGAAGCCCGGTTCGACATAGGGGTCTTCGAGGTAGTGTGCGAACTTGCCCTTGATCTCGACATATTGCTCGTTGGCGTCGGCGCGCAGGCGCTTGTCGCGCTCGGCACGATATTTTTCCTTCAGGGCCGTCGGATCGAATCCGAGTTCGGCATTGCCTGTTGTGTCAGCCATTCGGCCTGCTCCATCCCTTGCGTGTCACGATTTCTTTGGTCAAATGATAAAATTTAATTACTACATGTCAAAGGGTTCGGGATTCATCGCGGTTTCGCGACGTCAGATAGCGATCGGGCCCCGCCTTTCGACGGGGCCCGAAGCTGTCGGCGCTGGCGCGACCGCCTAGCCGTAGCGGTATGGCGCGCCGGCCTTGCGCATCGTGTCGGCGTAGTTCTTCAGAATCTGCACGATCTTGGCATTGCGCGGGCTCTTCTGGGCGACTTCATCCCAGAACTTCAGCGCCTCGTCCTCGACCGTCTTCCACTCCGCTTCGGGAATGGTCGTCAGTTCGAGCTTGCCGCCGGTTGTGCGGTAATGCGCCTCGCCCCACCAGTACCAGTGCTGCCGATAATAGTGAGAACTGTCCATGGAGAGCTTGAAGAGCGTCTTCAGATGCTCAGGCAGCGCTTCCCATTTAGCGGTGTTGGCGATGTAGGAACCCGCCCAGGCGCCGGAGATGTTGTTGGTGAGGTAGTACTTCGTGATGTCGGCCCAACCGACCGTGTAGGTTTCAGTCGCACCGCACCAGGCGACGCCGTCGAGTTCACCGGTCTGGATCGCCACTTCGATGTCTTCCCATGGCAGCGTTACCGGCACGACGCCAAAGCGCTGCAGGAAGGTGCCGCCCGTCGGGAAGGTGAAGACGCGCAGGCCCTTCAAGTCTTCGAGCGAACGGATCGGTTTGTTGGTGACGAAGTTGCACGGGTCCCACGCGCCGGCGCTGAGCCATGTGACGCCCGGCACCTCGGCATAGGCTTCTTCCCAGAGTTCGCGCAGGCCGTACCATTCCCACAGTACCGGCACGTCGAGGCCGTAACGCGAGGCGAAGGGGAAATAGGCGCCGAAGACCGAAACGTCCACGGGCGAGGCCATGCTGTCGTCGTCGCTTTGCGCGGCGTCGATGGTTCCGTTCTGCACAGCGCGGAAAAGTTCGCCCTGCGGCACCAACTGGTCGGCATAGAAGAGTTCGATTTCCATTTCGCCGTTGGCGGCCTTGTTGAACTCGTCGATCGACGGCTTGATTACGTGTTCGGCAAGCGAGGCACCGGCATAAGTCTGCATGCGCCACTTGATCGGGCTCTGCGCCTTCACGTAAGGCGCGGCCAAGGTTGTCGCGCCGACGGCGGCAACCGACGCCACGCCGGCCTTTTTCAGAAAGTCGCGTTTGTTCAGTTTCGTGCGGTCGTTCATCTCGATTGGTTCCCTATCCACTGGAATGTTCCGGGTTGCGCCCGATGGAAAACGGACGCCAATCCGCTCGAATGAAGAAGTCCGTGTGCGGTCCTACATCGATCTTCCTTGCTCAGACCCCGGATGACCGCTGAAATCCGGCGCCGATCGCCTTACTCATCGTCCTGCGTACAAATCAGGCAGCCAAAGGGCCAGCTGAGGAAAAGTCATTACGATACCGATCGTGAACAGCATAATGAATACAAACGGTACGATTGACCGGTAGATGTCGACAAGCGTTATCTCCGGGGGCGCCATTGCCCTCATCAGGAACAGATTATAGCCAAAAGGCGGGGTGATGTAGGCCACCTGGCAGGTCATCACGTAGAGCACACCGAACCAGATCGGATTGAACCCGAGACTGATAACCAGCGGGACGTAGAGCGGCGCGACGATGACCAACATTGCCGTATCATCGAGGAACATGCCGAGAACGATGAAGGAGACCATCATCATAATGAGGATTTCCCACGGGGTGAGATCCCATGTTTCGAGAAACAGCGCCGAGATGGCACGCTTGGCGCCGAGGCCGTCATAGACCGCGCCGAAACATAGCGCTGCAAGAATGATCCACATGAACATGCAGGTGATGCTGAGCGTCTTGCGCATCGTTTCGTCGAGCACATGCCCGGTGAGACGGCGCTTGAAAAGAGCCACCAGCGTCGCAGCCGCCGCGCCGACCGCCGCACTTTCGACGAGGCTCGTCACACCCATCAGGAAGAGCCCCATCATCGCAAGAAAAATCGCCAGCGGCGCGATGCCGGCGCGCAGCAGCAGAAGCTTTTCCTTCAAACTGACATCAAGGTCCTCGGGCGGCAAAACGGGCGCGAGCGCAGGGTTGCGCCGGCAGCGGATGTAGATGTAGATGGCGAAGAAGGTCGCCATGATCAGTCCGGGAACGACGCCTGCGAGCCAGAGTTGCAATACTGGCTGTCGGGCAATCATCGCATAGAGGACGAGGACGACGCTTGGCGGGATCAGAATGCCGAGCGAACTGCCGGCCTGGATGACGCCGGTCACCATGACCTTGTCATAACCGCGCCGCAACAGCTCCGGCAGCGCGATGCTGGCCCCGATTGCCATGCCGGCGACGCTCAATCCGTTCATGGCCGAGATCACGACCATCAGGCCGATGGTACCGATCGCCAAGCCTCCGCTGAGCGGGCCCATCCAGACGTGAAATGCCTTGTAGAGATCGTTGGCGATGCCGGATTCAGACAGCATGTAGCCCATGTAGATGAAGAGTGGCAGCGTCAGTAGCGGATACCAGTTGAGGACGATGAAGCTGGCGTTGAACGGCATTTCAGAGCCGCCATCGCCCCAGAGCAGCAGTGCTGCGGCCGCGGCGACGAAACCGATCGCGCCGAAGACCCGCTGGCCGGTGAGCAGCAGCAGCATCAGCGACGAGAACATCAGCAGCGTGATCAGCTGGTAGCTCATTCGAGTTCCTCACCGCGAACGCGCGCAAGGTCCCGGAAGAAGATCGCGATGGCCTGCAGCAGCATCAGGAAGATGCCGAACGTCATGATGATCTTGATGGGCGCCAGCGGCGGGCCCCAGGCGGTGTAATTTTTCTGGTCGTAGGTGAGCGCATATTCGGTGCTCGATATGCCACCCATCAGCAGCACCACGAGGTAGAAGATCAGGAAGAAGGCGGTGATGGTGTCGGTGAAGGCCTTCTTGCGCGTCGACAGCCGGCCATAGAGAAGGTCCATCCGGACGTGACCGTCGATCTGCATGGCGTAAGCGCCGCCCAGAAGGTAATAGGCGGCCAGCAGAAACTGGCCCATCTCCATCACCCAGACGATGGGCACGTTGTAGACGGTTCGCGAAAAGGAGGAATAGAGCAGGATGCCGATCATCACAAAGATCAAATACATGGCGAGCCGACCGACCACGCGATTCACGGCCTCGACATACCTGACATAGGCTCTTACCGCTCCAGGCAAAATGCGATACCCCCCGCAGCTACGGCAACGACGCAGGCGCGACGGCCCCGCCGCACCAAGACAACAGGCTGCACCGGCTGGCGCAAAGAGGCAAGATTTTCAGATATGGCGTGCGCCGGAATTGTGCCGCGCGAAGCCGCGGCGCAACAGTCCACCGCCCGGCCTTCATCACACAGAAATCAGCGCGCTGGCAGCGCCTTTGCAAAGGTCAAGCCGCCAATGGCCCCGGCAGCCATCTGGGCAAGGAAGCCGAGCGTCGAGCGCGCGCCGGCGATCGCTGTAATCTCGAAAATCGAACTCATCACCAGCAGCGTCACGCAAAGCGAGGCCGCGCCCGCGACCGTGTAAATCAATGTGCGCTGAACCCCGGCCAGTTTGAAGACCAGTGCGCCGGCCGAAAGCGCGACAATGAAGCCCGCACCGACGATCGCGCCGAAGAGCGGCGCCATGCCGACGATGTCGTGCAGCGTCGTCGACAGCCGCTCGCCGAGCGATATATCGATACCGAGGCCGGAAAGGCGCGCCAGAACAAACTGTGTATGTGCGACCGCGCCCAGCACCGTGGCAACGACAACTGCCAGAACAAAGGCCAGTACCACCCTCAAGACCCACATATTCGTCCCCATGATTTCTTTCTGCCCCGATCTCGCGCTAGGATTGCACAGAATGGAAGCACATGGGACGGGATTCGGGCAAATGAGCAAACAGATATTGATCGGCCTTGCGCTGACGATTTCTCTTTCTACGGCCGCCGCGGGGGCGGCCCTCGCCCAAGAGGCGGCACCGGCGAGCGCTGACTACCGCATCGTGCCGGTGGCCGAGGGCTTCGACCACCCGTGGAGCCTGACCTTCCTGCCCGACGGGTCGATGCTCGTCGTCGAATTGAGCGGCCAGATCAGGTCTGTCAAGGACGGCACACTGTCGCCCGATCCGGTGGCCGGCGTGCCACCTGTTTTTTTCCGCAGCCAGGGCGGCCTCTTCGATGCGATCCTCCATCCCGACTTTGCGAACAGCGGCCTGCTCTATCTGTCCTATGCACACGGCACTGCGGGCGCCAATGCGTTGCGTGTCGCCCGAGCGCGGTTCGACGGCGCTTCGCTGCACGATCTCGAAGTGATCTTCGAGGCCGAACCGTTGAAGGACACGCCCGTTCACTATGGCGGCAGGTTGCTTTTTCTGCCGGACGGCACACTGCTGGTAACAACGGGCGATGGTTTCGACTATCGCGAGCACGCGCAAATGCTCGACAACCATCTCGGCAAGATCATTCGCGTCAACGACGACGGTAGCGTGCCTGCGGACAATCCGTTTGTTGGACGCGAGGGCGCGCTGCCGCAGATATGGAGCTATGGCCACCGCAATGTGCAGGGCATACTCCGCGACGACGCTACCGGCCGCGTATACGCGCACGAGCATGGCGCGCAAGGCGGCGACGAAATCAACATCGTCGAGCCCGGCAAGAACTACGGTTGGCCGGTCATCACACACGGCATCGATTATTCCGGCGCGCGGGTTTCGCCGTTTGTCGAATATGAAGGCATGGAACAGCCATTCCTGCACTGGACGCCGTCCATCGCGCCGGCAGGCTTTACGCTCTATCGGGGCGACAGGTTTCCGCAATGGCAGGGCGATCTCTTTGCCGGCGCGCTGGCGGGGCAGCACGTTCGCCGCGTCCATCTGGTCGATGGCGCGGTCGCCAGTCAGGAGGAGTTGTTCGGCGAGCTCGGTCAGCGGATCCGCGAAGTGCGTACGGGACCCGACGGTTATCTGTATCTGCTGACCGACAAGGAGAATGGCAGCCTGCTGCGTGTCGAGCCGGCCAGGTGAGAAAGACTATATGCCCAGTCGACGGAGCGCATGGGTAGTCAGATAGCGATCATAAGCCGACTGGTCGTTGACCATCATCGTGTGACCACCCCTGACCTGCTTGACCTGTTCAAGGCGCGTGATGCGGTTGGTCTGGATGTTGTGGGCATGAACATGCGTCCATGACCAGTAGGGATGCTTTCCGTCCATCACGACCGAATCGCCTTTGCGGTACTGCGAGAAAGCCCCGTCGAACGACCGAAATACCTCGCCCTTGCGGTCGAATGAGACCATCACAAAAGGCAACAATGTCCGCGCGTCGAACCAGACCTGCTTCTTGCCGACCGGCGCACGCGGAAACATGACCGGCTCGGCCTCGACGACCAACGCTTCCGGTACGAGTTGAACCTTCGTGTCCCAGAAGCTGTCGCCATTCGGACCGCCATGGGTCGTGTGCTCCCAATTCGGATGATCGGCCGCCCAACCGCCGGAGAGCGCCGCCAGTGCCGGTCCCTGATGCACAAGGCGGTAGTTGCCCCAGGTCAGCAGCGGGTCTCCAGCCGCCCAGGCATCCGATAAATAGAGCGTGGAGCCGGCGATCAACGGCTCGAAGCGCTGGTTGGTGGGAAAGCGCCGGATGCGCTTGAAGGCGGGCAGGTATCCGTAGAGTTCGGGAAACTCGTTCTGGTCGTAGGGCCAGATGTTCAGGAACGAGGTCCCCTTCTCCTCATTGGGATAGGTGAAGGCGACCGACTGGAAGCGCAGCTTGTCCTTGAATTCGTTCCAATAGGGCATGGGTTCGACGGCAACGCGCCCCACCGGCGCAAGTTCTGCCCAGACGCTCTCGTAGCGATAGTCGATCGACCCGTTCGGCGCGAGATCGAATTCCTTCGTTGCGTAGACAGAGATATCGTGGCGGCCCCAGCTCAGTGTGAGGCCCGCGAAAATCTCGATCGCACTTTTCGGGTTTGGAAACGGGTTGCCGCCGATCCAGGGCTCACCCTCCTCCGTCACAACATTGCCGCGCGCGTCGAAACGCGCCTTGCCGCTGTTGCGGAACGTTGCCTCCAGATATTCGCAGGGGCTCAGTTCCATCAGTTCTGTCGTCGGCGCAACAATCTCGAGAACGCGGCCCATTTCCTTGATCTGGCGAAAGCGGATCGGGTCCAGCAATTCCCTGACGAGTTCGACATTGCCGGCATCAATCCGGCCGCCGGTCGAGATGGCACCCTTCGTATAGGCCTCAATCGACAGAAGCTCGTCGGGATAGGCGGACGACGCATCGCCCGTCGCGGCGAGCACCGGCCAGAGGGGTGATGTCACGCCCAGGCTGACGACGCCTGCCGCCAGCCGCTCAAGAAACAGGCGGCGAGAATAGTCATGCGTATAGCGCCGCAAATACATCCGATTCTCCACCGCGTATCGTCACACGGAAACAGCATCCGCCCGGATCGCCGGTGCGCTTTGGGGGGACACAGCGCCTCATCCTGAAAAGGCCTGCTATCCTGCGCCGACGCTCCGGGCGGAGCCTTGGATCGACCGGTCTCAGAACTGGTAGGTAATGCGGAATGCCAGTTCGTCCGCCCAGTCGATCGTGCTGACAATGTCGTCGTTGCCACCGTCACTCAGTGTGATGTTGGCAAAGACTTCGGCTGTCCACGCCTCGTTCGGCTTCCACCTGAGGCCGGGCTGAATCAACGCCCCACCCTTCACATCGTAGAGAACCGAAAAGTCCGCCCGCCAGATCAGGTTCGGGAAGGGCTGCTGAAGCGCGAAGGCAACGGCGTTGAAGGAGCTGTTGCCGGTCGGCAGGCCCGTCGTCCTGTCGCCGGACGCACCCATGCCGCTCAAGTGACGGCCGAACAGATCGCTTTCCGATTTGTGCAAGTATTGCAACACCATGAAGGTCGCAGGGAAGTCCTGCGTGAAGCGGTGATACTTTTCGAAGACCAGCGAGGCGACATACTCGTCTTCTTCGATCAGGCTACGGCTGAGATCGGGGCTGGTAAACTTCTTGTTAGGCGTGTAGGTGAATTCGCTTCGAATTACCAACTGATCGAGGAACGATTCCGGACCAGCCTTGACAATATAATTGGCGCCGATGCCGAAGATGCTCTCACGCGGATAGATGCGCGTGATATGACCGCGAAGCGGGCTTAGCTGAAAGAAGAGATCGAGTTCCGACGCCGCCAATGTCTGGTTGGGCATCGGCACCGCGCCGAGGAAAGCCGTTGCCGGGAACTCGTTGATCGCGGCGTTAAATCCGGTCAAGCCGTTCAGGCGGGCCATACCGGCATATTTGAACCACTCGGTCGCCGAATAGACGCCGGTGGGGCTGACCTCGAAAGGCGTCATCGCGAGAACGGCGCCGCTGCCCGGCAGTCCCGGAATGTCACGATCTATACCTGACTCCGTCCAGTGAAAAACACCGTCCGGATTGCGTCGATTGACGGCGATGAACTGCAACGCAACATCGCCGAACTGGGCCTGAACGCGTGTGCCAAAATTCATCGCCCCTTTCGCGTCATCGAAGCCTTCCTGCTGGTGAATGGTGAACTGCGAAGGGATCACGTTATAGGGCGTGTCTGGGTTTGCCAGAATCGACGGATTGAAAAGCTGCGTGAACGCCTCGACTTCGAGATCGTTCGAGACGCGATAAGATCCGCGTATGCCGGGTGCCGAAACACGTTCGTCTGCGAACTCCTCGGCAACCAGATCGAGCAGCAGATGACGGCGCAGATCGAGACCGTTTGGCACGTCGAGAACACGGAAGAACAGCGATTCACCCCAGGCGATCTGCTGATTGCCAAAGCGTAACCAGAGCGGACCGTCGGCGTAGTCGAGGTAGAAAGCCGGCAGGTCGAGCATGTAGTTGCGGCCATTGACTTCGAACAAGGTGGCCCGGTCGCCACCCCAGAAGGGTGTGGCGAAATATTCGGGATCGCCGTAGCTGTCGAAAATGTCAGGCTGGAAATAACCGCGCAGGCGCGCGAAGCCTGTCCAGTTCTGATTGAAACTCGCCTGGAAATCGACCTCAACCCGTGTTGCCATCAGATTGAAGTCGTTATCGGCTCCGGCGATAGGGCGTGTTGTCGCCGTTACCGCACCACCAAGCAGCGTTGAATCCTGTGTTACCGTGACGCCATTGAACAAGTTCCCCCGCTGATTGAACGGGTTTTCCTCGTTGGTGAGCTTGATCGCCGGTTCCTGCCGGATAAATCCTTGAACGTTGAAATCGACAGCGCTTGCCTCTTGTGTGAACGAGACAGCCCCCAATATCAGCGCCGCGCAGGATACAAGTCCCCCGGCGACTGCGTTAGGCTTACGAGACATTTTCTCCCCTCCCTTGGATAATCCGAACCCGTCGGAACCAAAATTTCCCCGAGCCTTCCAGCGGCTCACTCCCTTATCTCCAGAATGCGGCCGTGATGCCCAACGACGATGGGCGTGTCCCGGCCGGCAGGCGAAGCGACCGCCTGATACCAGGCCGTGTCGACGTCACTCCCCGTCAACTCCTTCCAGCTGCGCCCGCTGTCGCGACTGGAAAACGCACCACGGATACCGACCGTCAGTGCGTACTCACCGGACAACCAGACACCCAGCAAATTGATTTCCCCGAGCGGCGCCATACGGTGCCAGCTCACTCCATTGTCGTCGGTGCGGAGAACAAGACCGTTTTGACCGATTGCCAGGCCGCGGCCTCTGTCGTTGAAAGTGAAGTCAAAAATCGAGGCGTCGCCCTTGTGTACGACGGTCCATGTCGCTCCCTGATCGTGGGAACGAAGTAGCAGTCCGAACTCGCCTCCAACGGTCACCGTATTTCCGTCTATATGCACTGCATAGAAATGCGGTTCGAGGTCGTCGCCGAGAATCGCCAACCAGTCGAGCTTAACCGGCGACCAGCTTTCGCCGTCGTCGCGCGATACCAAAATGGTTCCGAATGCACCGACAGCGACAACGGTGCGGCGTGCACCGAGTGCTACGGCGAAGAGACGTTCATCGGTTCCGCTTTCGAGTGACGTCCACCCACGCGCGATGGACCGGAACACCTGCCCTGACTGGCCGACGACAAAACGCCGGTCACCCTTTGCAGCAACGCCGAGCAGGGCCAGTTCAGTGTCGGGACGCGTGCTGTGTGTCCAGGTCTTTCCACTATCGTCACTTTCCATCACCACGCCACGACTGCCGACGGCAAGCCCGCGGGTGCCGTCGAACCCGATGTCGAAAAACGCGTCGTGCGACGTTCCCTGATGCCTGACCGCCGGATCGTCACCGCTCGCGGCTGATGCCGCGACGACCGGCGCAAGGACCAGGACCAGAAGCGTGACAATGACTTTCTTCAAAACAACTCCTCCCAGAGCAGATGCGGCGCCGGAAGCTCCGGCGCCGCCCTGATTGCTATGTGCCGAAACGACGGATTGCCTGTGCGGTCAGATACCTGTCGTAGATGCTCGGACCGATGTTGTATTCAGGACCGAATCCACCGGTGATCTGCTTTGCCTGCACGAAACGGCTCATGCGGTTCGACTGCACGTCGTGACTGTGCACATGGGTCCACGACCAGAGCGGGTGACCGCCGTCCATGAACGACGCGTCGCCGTCCTGGTACTGACTGAATGCCGGCTCGAAGGACTTCCAAATCTCGCCGCGCCGGTCGTAGGTCAGATAGGAAACGAACATCATGTTTCGCATGTCGATATAGACGCGCTTCTTTCCGACGGGTGCGCGCGGATAGCCGATAGGCTCCGCCTCCACCACCAGCACTTCGGGGATCAGTTCCTTGTAGTCCTCGAAGAACGTCTGGCCGTTCGGGCCGCCATGGACTTCGCGTTCCCAGTTGGCATTCGTCTTGCCGGTCCAGTTGCCCGACACAGCCCCGAGATGCGGCTTGGTGCCGATGACCTTGTAGTTGCCCCAGGTCAGCATCGGATCGCCTGCCGCCCATGCATCCGACAGGAAGATGGTGATGCCGGGAACCAGCGGCTCGAACCGCTGATTGGTCGGGAAGTTGCGAACGCGTTTGAAGGCCGGCAGGTACCCGAGCAGGTCCGGGAATTTCCGCTGGTCGTAGTGCCATGTGTTGAGGAACGCTGTTCCCCGCGCATCCGTTGGCGAGGTGAACCAAACCGCCTGATAGCGCAGCTTGCTTTCGTCGCCGGCCTGATATGGCGACGACTTGTTGACGAGGCCGACTGTGTTCTGCTCGGCCCAGACGAAGTCGTACTGGTAGGACAGCGTACCGTTCGGCGAAATGTCCCAGTCGCGCACAGCGTAGACCGACTCGTCATGCCGACCCCAGGAGAGCGTCAGATTGTAGAATGCCTCCTCGCCCGTCTGGGCATTCGGGAATGGATTGCCACCGATCCACGGCTTGCCCTCGTCGGTGACAACATTGCCATCGGAGTCGAAGCGCGCGCGCCCGGCGTTCCGAAGCGTTGCCTCGAGATATTCGTGTGGAAAGAGTTTTGTCACATCGCGAGTCGTCTCAACGATGTTGATGCGACGACCCATTTCCTTGACCTGCCGGTAGGCGATCGGGTCGAGCAGATCCTTCACCACATCGACATTGTCGGCCGTGATGACATCGCCGGGCTTCACCTGCCCTTTGGTGTACATCTCGATCGATAGCAGCTCGTCGGGATAAGCCTTGTCGATCGTGCCCGACTTCGCAATCTCCGGCCAAAGCGGCGACAACACGCCGGCCGTCGCGATCCCCTTAAGGGACTTCTCCATGAAAGTCCGGCGCGAGAACTCTCTGTCGTATTTCCGAATTCGCATTTCCTTCCTCCTCCCAGTAGGACAGGAACCCTCCGACCCTTCAGGGCCGGACCGGGGCCATCTCGTTCAAATCAATCTCCGGGTGTCTGGCCGCCTCGGCTGCCTTTGCACGAGGCGCCGCAGCTCTTTCATCGGCTTCGGCCGAGAGGGCCGAGAGGTCGATGCCTTCGCTGACGAGCAATTTCTTGGAATCGATGAATCGCGGCCGGATCAGCCACACCAGCAGCGGCACGACGATCAGTGCGATGATCATGTTGATCAGCATCACCATGACCAGCAGCAGTCCCATGTCGGCGAGGAATTTCAACTCGGACAGGAAATACCAGGGCATGATGCCGATCAGGACAATGGTCGCGGTGAAGAAGATTGCCTTACCTGTCGTCGTGACTGCCGTCAGGATCGCCGCCGCCATGTCCTTGCGGAGCTGATACTCCTCGTAAATGCGGCTCAACAGGTAGATACCGTAATCGATGCCGACGCCGACGCCGATCGCCGCAATGGGCAGCGTGTTGACGTCGAGCCCGATGCCCATTTCCGTCATCACCGCGCCGAGCAGCAGGTTCGACAGGTTGACCGGAATCAGTAACAAAATGCCGGCGACCACCGAGCGATAGGCAAGGCTGCAGGTAATCAGGATGACGACGTTCAGCAGCGCCAGAATGACCCACTGATAAGTGTCGACGGTGTCGTTGATCGACTGCTGCAGGGCAATGGTGCCGCTGCCGAGGCGGATGCGGAAATCATCGAACTCGGTTCCGATAATTTCCAGCGCGGCGCGGGCCTGATACAGCGCCTCGTCGACGGTTTCCTGCTTGTTGTCCTTGTACCAGAGCGACACCGTCCCGTTGCGCTGTTCGAAATCGGCGACATGCAGGAAGGCCTTCGGCCCGGTACCAACCATCAAGGCCCCGGCCGCCGCACTGACCGCGGCATCGTCATGATCAAGCGGCGCCCATTTCGGATTGCCGCCACTGAAGAGACGGTTGGCTTCCGGCAGGTAGTCGGCGAAGGAAAGCGAGGCTTCGGGCGGATTTGGCTGACTCTCAAGCAAATGTTGCAGACGGTGCATGGTGAGCACCGTTTCAGCCTTGCGCATTACCCGGTCGAGACTGTCGGCCGATTTTGTCTCAAAGACGATTTCGAGTGTGTTCAATCCCGGAAAATGACTGTTGATGTTTGCAACAGCCACATTGAACTCGGAATCCTCCCACAGGAGATTGCTGCCCTCGACAGGGTTTCCGATCTTGATATCCAGAACCTTGTTGAAGCTGATAACCGCCAATGTCACGACGCCAATAGCCGTCAGCACCGACGTCTTGCCGATGGAGAGGCGCGCAATCGCACCGAGCAGTATCCTAATGCCGCTGTAGCCGTTCGCCGGATCCCCGGAACCGACCATACGGTCGACATTGCGCGGCTTGGGAAGGATCATGATGAGGAGCGGCGTCAGAAAGACATTTGTCGGGATGAGCATCAACGCCCAGAAGCCGCAGAAGAGGGCAAACCGTTCCATCGCCGGAATCGGCGCGACGCCGATGATGAAGAGGCCGAGAGCGTCGGTCGTGATGCCGAGCACACCCGGTGCCATCATCACGCTGAGCGAGATCTCGGCCGCGCGACGGCGATCTTTTACATGATGAAGAATTTCGTAGTAGCGCTCAGTGAACTGCACACAGTGACTGAATGACCGCGCCACAAGCAGAAGCGGTACCACCATGATCAGCGGCTCGATCGGCTGACCCAGCCAGCCGACAAAGCCGAAACCCCAGATAGCCGCAACAATGCTTGTCACCAAGGGCGCGACGACGCCGACGACATTGCGCATGTAGAAGAGCAATGCGAGGAGCAGCGCGATTGCAGTGATCGCGAAAATTCCAAACATTTGCTGTTCGTAGAAATACACCCAGCCCGTCAACACCGGCTGACCGGCTATATAGACATCGTGTCTGTCGTCGCGTGCATCCTTGACCAGTTTGTCCAGGTACTCGAAGGTCTCACCGTAATCGAGCAGACGTTCGATGAAGGTCGCATTGATCAGCGTCGCTGTTTCGTCTTCCGAGACCATGAAGGTCCGGACGTTTGGCGCCTTCAAGACGCGCAAACGGAACTCGGCGATTTCCTCAGCGGTTTGTGGCGGATGGTCTTCCATCAGCGGACGGGAATCGATGCCGTCCGGCGTTGCTTCGGCGTAGCGCGCCTTCTCGGTCGCGACCGAAAGGATCTGGTCGTGATCGACACCGGGCGCCAGGTCGACGTCGCGGGTCAGATCCCAAACCTTGGCAAGGGTCTCGGGGTTGTAGATGTCCCCGTCCTTGCGCTTGATCATGACGGTGACGGTCAGCGGATTGCCGAAATTCGGGTGATCCGTATAGGTCTGAACGAAGGGGTGGGTCTTGGGAAGGAGGTCGCTGAAGATCGTCCTCAATTCGACGTTCTTCAGACCCATCGCAAAAAATGCCGTGATCGCGACGATCACAAGCAACGACAGCCACCGATAGCTCATGGCGGCTCGGGCCAATCGAACACTCAGACGCTCCACCCGGTACTCCCCCTCTTACCGACCCCCGTGCCCCTCCGGCACTTCGTTCATTCCATAAATTATTTCTTTTGTAAATTATTTTTTAAATATCGTTATAATTCCAGCCAGTGACGCGGCCCCTGTTGCCGTGGTGACGTCGAAATCCATCCGTCCGAGGGATCGTGGGCGACGGGGTTGCTCGACGCCCCGCCCTAAAGAGTGGCGATGGCTTCGATCGTCTCGAACGGCGGCAATTGCGCGGAATTTTGCCAACGGAAACCGGACCGAAGCCGCATCCGACGTTCGGCGATTGGCGGCCTTGTTGGAATTACACGAACGGGGTGCGGCGGCGGCGCAAACGGGCGCGCGGTGAGCCGCCCGAACGGGTGGGGAGCAGCGCGTGGCGCGCTCCTAGCATTCCGCTTTCAATTTCGAAGAGCGGAAGGAAACGCCGTGGCCAATATGGGGGATCTGCTGTGGACACCGTCGGCCGAGAGGGTGACGACGGCGAACATCACGGCGTTCATCGGCTGGCTCAACGCGCGCGGCCACAGCTTCGCGAACTACGAAGAGCTGCGGCGCTGGTCGGTGGACGACATCGCGGCGTTCTGGGAAGCGGTGTGGGAATATTTCGACGTGAAGTCGTCGACGCCCTATGAATGCGTTTTGCGCGGAACGGAAATGCCGGGGGCGACGTGGTTTCCCGGCGCGCGGGTCAATTACATCGAGACGCTGCTGTCGAAGGGCGACGGCGCGAAGACGGCGATCTGGGCGGC
>JAUXOE010000052.1 GCA_030682415.1 Parvibaculum sp. | reverse complement strand
GCTTTCTCGACGGTGGGCACCGCGCTCTGGGTCTCGACCTTCGTGCTGGTGGTTGGCTTCGCCATCCTGGCACTCTCGCCCTTCAAGGTTAACGCGATGCTCGGTATCATGGTGGCATTGACGGTTGCGGTGGCGCTCGTTATCGACTTCCTGTTGCTGCCGGCGTTGCTGATCGCCGTCGACCGGCGCAAGCGCACTGCACCGGCCGCGGCGTCTGCGGCCGCGACTGCAGACTGAACGACAGCTGGCGAAATCTTTCGCCGGCGCAAACAAGGAGGTGACCTATGCGTATCCGGTTTCTCATCGGCAGTGCGGCGTTTGCATTCGCCGCGGCGACGATGACGCTCTCCGCGGGCGCCGAGCCTGTGGCGCTGCCCGACGAGCCCGAGACCAAGGGCCGCGCCATTGCCGAGGAAACGGACCGGCGCAACAAGGGCTTCGGCGACACGCGCGCCTCAATGCGCATGATCCTCGAAAATGCCTATGGCGAAACCAGCACGCGCGAATTGCGCTCGATGACGCTGGAAAAGCCGAACCCGGACGAAGGCGACTGGACACTGAACGTCTTCGACCGTCCGCGCGACGTCGAGGGTACAGCGCTGCTCACGCATGCGCGCATCCTCGACCCGGACGACCAGTGGATGTATCTGCCGGCGGTGAAGCGCGTGAAGCGCATTTCGTCGGTCAACAAATCCGGCCCCTTCATGGGCAGCGAATTCGCCTTCGAGGATTTCTCCTCCACCGAAGTCGGCAAGTACAGCTACAAGTGGCTGCGCGACGAAGCCTGCCCCGAGCCCGTGGCCGATCGCACCTGCCACGTCACCGAGCGCTTTCCGCTGTATGAGCATTCGGGCTACACGCGCCAGATCGCCTGGACCGACACGACCGATTATCAGCCGCGCAAACTCGAATACTACGACCGCAAGAACGAGTTGCTGAAGACGCTGGCGCTGACCGACTACAATCTCCATCAGGAAAAGTTCTGGCGCGCGCACGACCTCTATATGCAGAACGTCGTGACCGGCAAGTCGACGCGCCTGACCTGGGAGAGCTACGAGTTCGGCACAGGCCTGTCGCAGAACGATTTCAGCACCAACGCGCTGCAGCGCGCCCGCTAAGCAGGGCGCGGATTTCGGGGGGTTCGATATGCGTTCAACAAACCTGCTGGCCAGCGCCGCCGCTTTTGCGGCGCTGGCGACCGCGGCGACGGCCGAACCGCTCGATGTCAGGGTCCGCGGCTATGTAGAGCCCGAGTTGCAGGCTTTCGTCGAGAGCGGCAGCCAGCCGGAGCAACGACGCTGGAACGCTTCGGTTGCAGCGGAAGTCAGTTTCGAGAGTTTCTGGGACAATTCAAATCAGTGGGTCATCGTCAAACCCTTCGCGCGATGGGACATGCGCGACGGCAACCGCACCCATGTCGACATGCGAGAGGCGAAATATGCCCGCGCCATCGACAACTGGGAATTTCGCATCGGCATCGACAAGGTGTTCTGGGGCGTGACCGAGGCGGTGCATCTGGTCGACATCATCAACCAGACGGACCTTGTGGAGAGCATCGACGGCGAGGAGAAGCTCGGCCAGCCGATGGTGATGGTCTCGACCGTGCAGGATTTCGGCACCTTCACGGGCTATCTGCTGCCATATTTCCGCGAGCGTACTTTCGCGAGCCGCTCCGGCCGCCCCTCGCTCGACCTGCCGGTCGACGAGACGCAGACGCAATATGAAAGCGGCGCCAAGCAGAATCATATCGACTTCGCGCTGCGCTATGCCAACACCTTCGACATCTGGGATGTGGGCCTCGGCTATTTCCAGGGCACCAACCGCGCGCCGCTGCTGCTGCCGGGCCTCGACGCCGGCGGCAACCTGGTGCTGATCCCCTATTACGCGCAGGCCAAACGCATCTCGACCGACATTCAGGCGACATCTGGCGCCTGGCTCTACAAGTTCGAGGGCTTCTGGCAGAACCAGGTCGGCGAACAGCATCTGCAGGCGACGGGCGGCATCGAATATACGTTCTACAGCATCTTCGACACGGCCTCGGATGTCGGCCTGGTTGCCGAATATGTGTGGGACGACCGCGGCGCCAACATGCAGAACCCGTTCGCCAACGACGTGTTTCTGGCGCTGCGCTGGACGCCCAACGACGCCGCTTCGACGGCGGTGCTGGCGGGCACGACTGTCGATCTCGACACACAGGCGCTGGGTTTTTCGATCGAGGCGCAACGCCGTTTCGGCGAGGATTACTTCGTCTCGCTGGAAGGACGCTTCTTCGCCAATGTGCCGCGGCGCGACCCGCTCTATTCCTTCAGCGACGACAGCTTCGTGCAACTGCGCATCGCCCGGTATTTCTGAGGGGGGCGGCTGGAGCGGGTGAAGGGAATCGAACCCTCGTCGTAAGCTTGGGAAGCCCTTCACAGCGTTCATCCCCCTCAATAACCCGCAAAAATTGCCTATATTGTTTGTCTTTTTAATGCTCCCCGATGCAGGTTGATGCAGAATAGGTGTCCCAAACTGTCCCAAAACAAACAGCCTGAACGCCGGCTACGGAAGTGTTTGTTGAAAGCGATGGAACGCGGTTCGATAATATGCCGAGCGCGAGCCTAAGATTTCCTCCAGCGACAAGCGTCGGATTCCGTGGGGGTCGTCCGGATCGTCGGAATTCTGACTCCAAGCGAATGTTCCTTCCACCAAGCGCGCCGAAAGCCGCATAGCACTATCGGGATAACCAATTTCCGACAGCGTCGCCGTGACAGAGCGGTCAGCAACGAATTGAGCTCGAGCTGAGCCAAATTCCCTTGAAACTTCTCCCACGAGAATCGCCCACGCGATCCACCTAGACTCAAAATCCCCGCGCGCCCAAAGTGTTACAACAAGCATAAGTAGCGTAGCTTCTTTCTTTGCTTGTCGGGCTCTCCTCCATCGTTCAAACATCACGCTCCCCCAAATCTTTTGCGCGCTCCCTTCGGGCCTCACGGTCCCTACCGGAGGCACCTTATCATCCGAGAAGGCTTGAGCGTAAGATACGCCTCCTGAGGATACACAGAGCAAGGATCGAACTGGGAAATGGAACTGATAGTCCTTAAAGCTCCAAGAGCCACAATCTACATGGACTGTATATATGTCCATAAGAAGCACCGAAATGAGATAGCTAGAACTTCGATATGTAGGATTGAAGTAAAAGAAGCGGATGGAACAAATCCGCGCGCCAAACTGGTTTGGGTGCTGGGCAACGAAGAAGAGTGCTCAATCCTCATGGACCTCCAAACACGCTTGGACCTTCGCGTCGAGTTGAACAAGAATTACGACTTCACACTCAATCCAACCTGCTGGATGACGCAGCTTTGGTGGCTCTCAAAAGCATCAAATCCGATAATTCGGACTAATGCCTACGTGAGCTTAGCGGCGTTGCTCGCCTCGGCAGTATCGTTGGGATTAGCAGTCATCGCCCTTTGCCAACGCTAACTGATGAAGCTTGAAACAATTGATCTGCTCCCGGTCTCGCCCGGCGATCATTTGCAGCAGCTTCGGCATTAGAGCGCGGGCAATAACCGGCTCGGACCGAAATAGTGCGAGAAGTGCGCCCCCGAGGACAATCTTTCCGCGTGTATCTTCTCTACGACGGCGTTCCTTTTCCTTCGTACTGGCAGCACGAATCCGCAAATCCAGCGCAGCGCGTTGAGCTTCGAGTTTAGCGAGCTTCGTTGATGCCACACTCATTGGGACGATGCCTTCGCTTCGTCAATACCAAATTTCTCTCTAGACTGCTCGACAGCTTTATCGGCTAGGTCCGTGAGATAGAAGGCAACACCCGGATGAAGTTCGAGGCTCCCAAGCGCTTCGCGTATGGCCTCAGCAAGCAAGTATCTGAAATCCGCCTCGGAACGCGTTGCCCAACGCCACCGGCCGTCTCGCTGTAACTTGATCGATACCCGGACCTGCCCGCGTGGGTCGCGAAGCACTAGCGCGCCCCTTTCAAACTGCCATCTCCAATCAACTTCCATTTCTTCCTTCCTTTTGCTTGTCGGCCGTCGTGCTGGACCTAGGTATATGCGGCTAGAAAGCAAACGAGAGCGGGGAAATCCCGAAGGGCGCAAGGATGCAAACTCCTTCGGATGTTTGCGCGCTCAGGGGCTACGCCCCCCGAGACCCCCGCGCCGGGCGGAGCATAAAGGAGCACCATTATGGCGATTGGCTATGGGCGTATCAGCACAATCTCCCGCGCACGCGGCGAGAGCATCTGCGCGCGTATGGCCTATGTGCTTCGCAGTGCGATCACGGACCCCCGCACTCTTCAACGGCACGACCACACGCGGAAGGCTGGCGATGTCGAAGCCAGCGGCGTTGTCGGTTGGCAAGGAGATGCGGCGTCCCTAGCCCGTGCCGCCGCTGCCAGCGAAACGCGCGGTAATGCCTGTGAGGGCCGCTCCGCAATCTTCGCCCTGCCACACGAACTCGACGCTACTGCGCGTCTGCGCGTCGTTCAGAGGACCTGCCGCGACATCAGTGCGCGACACGGGGTCGCTATCGCTTACGCGATACATCGTCCCGACGCGCAAGGATCGGCGTTGAACTGGCATGTCCACATTCTCGTTTCCTCCCGCCGCACAGATGAAGGGCTGACATTCAGAGAAAAAGCCCGCGAACTGGACAATATGAGGACGGGCGGTGCGGCCATCACGACTTGGCGCGAGGAGATTTGGGCCCGGCACTGTAACGCGGAACTCAAGGCTGCGGGCCAGGTCGAATCCGTGGACATGCGGAGTTGGAAACGCCGGTTGGCGGCGGGCGGTTTGCCTGCCGACTTGGTCGAGCCATATGAGCATCTCGGTCCGGAGCGTTCGGCGATTGAACGAAAAGGACGACGCACCGCAGCCGGGAACAGAAACCGGAAACGGTACGCGCAGCGTCGGAAGATTGAACCTATATGTTTGGAACATTTGTTTGTCGCTGCCGAACAGAAACGACTTTTGGCAGCAACGTCATATGCCGGAAGAAGAAAGCAACGACCATCTACGTCTAGCTCCGAAAACATTCTGCGCACGATGGACGGTCTGTTTGACGAAGTAGCCGAGACAGGGAGAAGCGGCCGCACGCGCTGACAAAAGGAGGGAGGTTGCCATGATGCTGGAGGTGCGCACAAAGCCCCGGCTGGGGCGTGAGCAGGAGTCGCTACACAATAACGACCGGCCGGTCTGGAACTTCGATGAGGGCGGCTCGATTATCCTGTCCGTATCGCATGCGAACGCTCGGATCGTCGGGCGTGTTGCTCTCGTTCAGGGCGGATGGGTCGCCAGAAGCGTTTTTGGTGTCGTTCTAGACACAAACGGCATCAAGGTCCAAACGACCAAGCGGGGTGCGGTCGTCGCGCTTCTCGATAGAGTGATACGGGCGCCGTTAGACAGAGCGCGGCTGTTGACTGACTTCGATATTTTCGAGGCGGGCTTCGTCGGCAGGGCCTTGATGCCGGAGCAAGTGGCGCGACTTGCGGCGATACACTCACATTGTCGACCAGTGGAGGACGGCGAGACGGCTTGCCCGCCATCGGGCACTCAAGGCCCGGGCGATAGCGCCGACGATGGCCACGAAGCCCAAGGCCGCTCACGCTATGGCGAGCACGGCCAAGAAAGGTGATCGTTCCTCGTCAGGAAAAAGGGCGAGCAAGCGCCTCTATTTTTAGATTAGAACGCGAGTGGAAAAATCCCACGACAGCAAAGGGATAGAGAACGTCAATCGGAAGATAGGCGCTTCCGGTTGACCGGAAGCAGTAGGCTTCCGGTCAAATCCCTATTTCCGGAAGGTGGAAAGCTACCTTTGCGTTTCTATGTCTCCGATAGCGCAGTCTGGCTGAATGGGATGATCATGAGCGAGCAGACAAAGGAACCCGCAAAACTACGGGGAGAATTACCGGCACAGGTCGCGGATGTATACGACGCCGTCGATGCTGCGTTGAAAGACCACGAATCAGCCAAAAACACCGACTTCAAAATGATTTTCCCGGCGGGATGGCGGCGCATCCAGAGCCTCGCGCAAGAAAACCCCACATCGCTTCGTCTCTGGGCGTTTCTTGCTGAACATGCGGGGCCCAACGGAGCGTTACTCATTTCTCAAACAGACCTGGCCGCCGCAATCGGCGTGACAACGAGAACAATTAGGTCTCTCGTGCGCCGTCTTGAAAGCGCTGGCGCGCTGATTACACTTCGAGAGGCGGGCGGTTGTGTCTATTGCCTCAATCCGCGAGAGATTTGGGCCCTCGCAGCAGACAAGCGGCGCTGGGCGCCGTTTTCCACCCGCGCGATCTTCAGCGAACATGCGCGCGGCGCACTTCGAAAGCGGTTGACCGTGGCGACATTCCGAGGAGAGGGCCCGCAGCACAGTTCATTGAGTTTTGAGAACTTGATAGAACCAACCAAGACCGCCCAGCGCAGAAGCGATGGCAAGTAGCCATTCGTTAACCACAGCGTTTTTTTCCTACTTTTTGTTTCGCGATTTGTCCGGTCGGTTCCAGATGCTTTGGTATGTCGGACCATCGCTATTTGGATACGCGCCAAGCCGCCGCCTACATGGGGCTCTCTGCCTCATGGCTGGCCCATGCGCGTATGCGCGGTGAGGGGCCAGCATGGATTCCCGTTACGGGGACGCGCATTGTAAAATACGAGCAAACAGACCTCGATGATTGGCTCACCTCAATGAAAGTTTGCGGGGGGCGACCGCAGCAACTGCCTCCGATCGTCAGTAGTGCTCCTCGACGCAAAGGGCGACCAACAAAGGCAGAGACTATCGCGCGGCGCTCTTCTGGTCAGTCCGTGAAGGACGCTCAGTCTTCTTCCGCTTAGTTTTGGGGTTGAGCCGTGGCGCGAGTCGGTCAGATCGCAAGTGAGCGTATCGCTTCAACATCTCAGGCTGAAGATGGCCCGTAATTGTCATGATTTCATTGTCCCGCAGGTCGGTATTCTCGAAGAACCGGCTTGTCGCTTCATGCCGCAAGTCGTGCCACCGAAGGTCTGGAAACTTGTCGTCGCGCACCGCGTCTCGCCACGCATGGCCGAATGCCCTTGGCGTTTCCACCGGAAACACAGCATCCCTGTCGTCAACTTTTTTCGGTTTCAGCGTCCTAAATGCCTCAACTGCCCGAGACGATAGCGGCACCCGCCTTGCCCGCTTATTCTTGGTCAAGGCACCGGGCAGAAAGACATAGGGAAACTCTCCGGCGAGGTGGACACGCCCCCATTCAAGCCCGGCGAGCTCAGCCTGCCGCATTGCGCTTTCTAAGGAAATGACGACTGCCGCCTTAAGCCAAGGACGAGATGACTTACCGACCGCGGCGAGCAGTCGCGGCTCTTCACCTTTAAACAGTCTTCTCTCTCGATTGTTTGACACGGAAGGCCGAACCCCCTCAATGACAGGGTTTACTACTGACGGGTCACGATGCACCTGCCAGTGCTTATAAACCTGGCTCAGCGTGTTGAGACGATGGACAACCGTTTGAGCGGAACACTCCGCATCTGGACCTAATGCGTCGCCATCGTCGGCACCGTCTTCGTCAAGGACGCCCCGGCGCCAAGCGACGAGGTTCGACGGACGCAAACTAACGATAGACCACAAGGCGAACTCCGAAGCCTTCCAATATCGGAGTTTCGCTCTGACATTTTTTGCGTTTGGGGTCGAGCCGTTCAGACCGTCCGCCTCGTATAGTTCCATTGCGGCGACCAAAGAAGTGCGCTTCGACAACCCACGGTCGATGTAGTCATCACCGGCAATCCGGCCTTCCTCGACACGAGCCCACTGTTGGGCGTCACTCTTTGTCTCAAAGGTCCGGCTTACACTGCGACCCCGTCGCCGGATTTTCGCGCGGAATTGAAACGGGCCTCTTTTCTCGATTGTCGCCACAGGTCACCTCGGGGACAGTCCATCCGCCCCAAGTGTCCCAAATTGTCCCAAAAAATGCTAGTAAAATGGAGCGGGTGAAGGGAATCGAACCCTCGTCGTAAGCTTGGGAAGCTTCTGCTCTACCATTGAGCTACACCCGCGCGAGGCGGTTCTAGCATGGCCGCCGCCTTGCGAAAAGGTCCGGAAAAATGCCGAAAATCGCGGGATCGTGAGCGGAAGTGAGGTCGCACCTCGTGCTAGATTCGCGCCATGACCGACGCCACGCCCATCAAATTCAGCCATCCCGACATCACCGCCAGGGGCGAAGCCCGTGCGCTCGTGTCTTTTCAAAGGCTTAGAACGCTCTGGCTCAATACCGGCACGCTCTGCAACATCGAATGCGCCAATTGCTACATTCATTCGAGCCCGACCGACGACCGCCTCGTCTATCTGACGGCATCCGAAGCATCGCATGTTTTCGACATGGTTGGGCATGATGCTATCGAGATCGGCTTCACGGGCGGCGAACCGTTCATGAATCCCGATATGTTGAACATGATGCATGACGCGCTGGGACGGGGACATTCCGTACTGGTCCTCACCAATGGCATGCAGCCGATGCAGCGGCCGGGGATAAAGTCCGGTCTGCTCGACATCAAGGCGCGTTATGGCGAACGGATGACGCTCAGGGTCAGCCTCGATCACCACACGGAAGCGCTGCACGACGCCGAACGGGGCGCAGGCGGCTTTGCGAAGACCATGGAGGGACTGCGCTGGCTCTCGGATCAGGGCTTTTTGATCGCGGTTGCCGGGCGTGCGGTGCCGGACGAGGCGGAAGCCGATGCCCGCGCGGGCTATGCGGCGCTCTTTGCGCGCGAGGGCGTTCATCTCGATACGGCGGACCGTTCGGCGCTGGTGATTTTCCCGGAGATGGACGAGAAGGCCGATGTGCCCGAAATCACGACCGCCTGCTGGGACATTCTGCATGTCGACCCGGCCGAGATGATGTGCGCGACGAGCCGTATGGTGGTCAAGCGCAAGGGCGCGGCGAAGCCGGTGTTCGTCGCCTGTACGCTGCTGCCCGACGATCCGCAATTCGAGATGGGTGAGACGCTCGCCGAAAGCCTGACGCCGGTGAAGCTCAATCACCGGCATTGCGCGAAGTTCTGCGTGCTGGGCGGCGCGAGCTGTTCGGCCGACTAGCGAAAACGCAGATTGCCGCGGTTGAGATCGGCAACGCTGCGGCAGCCCATCAACTTCATATCGCGCTCGATTTCATCACGCATCAGGCCAAGCGCGCGCTCGACGCCGGGCTGGCCGGCCGCCGCCAGCGCGTAGAGATAGAGCCGGCCGCCCGAGCACGCCTTGGCACCGAGCGAGAGGGCCTTGAGCACATGGGTGCCGCGCTGAATGCCGCCCTCGCAGATCACGTCGATCTTGTCGCCCACCGCATCGACGATCTCGGCCAGCTGGTCGAACGGACTGCGCGAGCCGTCGAGCTGACGCCCGCCATGGTTCGACACCATGATGCCGGTGCAGCCGATATCCACCGCGCGCCTGGCGTCGGCGACGCTCATCACGCCTTTAAGCGCGAAATGCCCACCCCATTTGGCACGGATCGCTTCGGCGTCCTTCCAGCTCATCGACTGGTCCAGCATGGTGGAGAAATAGCTGCCGATCGAGGTGGCAAGATTGGTGCCCTCCTGCACATGGTCCTGAAGATGCGGCAGTTCCATTTTCGGATGGACCAGATAGTTGACCGCCCAGCGCGGCCGTGCGGCGAAGCTGAACAGGCTATTGAAGGTGAGCCTCGGCGGCGAGGTGAAGCCGGTATGAAGGTCGCGCTCGCGGTTGCCGCCGGTGATCGTGTCGACGGTGAGCGCCATCACATCGAATTTCGCGGCCCTGGCGCGCTCGATCATGCTGTCATTGAGGCCGCGGTCTTTATGAAAATAGAACTGGAACATTTTCGGCGTGTCGATCATCGCGCCGATTTCCTCCACGCTCACGGTGCCGAGCGAGGAGACGCCAAACATGGTGCCGTATTTCTGCGCCGCGAGCGCCACCGCCCGCTCACCATCCGGGTGGAACAGCCGCTGCAGCGCGGTCGGCGCGCAATAGAGCGGCATGGCGAGCTTCTTGCCAAAGATGGTGGTCGACATATCCACCGTCTCCACCCCGGCGAGCACGCTGGGGACGAGATCGCAGGTCTCGTAGGCTTCGGTATTGCGCCGGTAGGTCACCTCGTCGTCTGCTGCGCCGTCGATGTAGTGAAAGATGGGGGACGGCAGGCGGCGGCGGGCGAGCGCGCGGAAGTCCTTGAAATTGCGACAGCTGGCAAGACTCATCGAAACTCGCTTCGGCGCTCAGGGCGCCCTGAAATGTTTTGAAAGCTTCAGGCTCTGGCGCCGACAAGTTGAACCGGGGCCGGTGGCGAGACGGAAGGCGGAACACCGCAGCTGAATCTAGCCGGTGCTCCGGTGTTTGACGATAGGGCGGCGCGTGAAAGATTTGGCGGGCGCCGCCGGCACCCCCTATCCTTCCACCACAGAATCACTCAATCCGCACTGGGAGGCCATCATGTCCGCTTCGGCGAAGATCGCGACCGCGTTTGTCGAATACAGCGACGGCGACACCACTTTCGAAGGCTATGTCGCGCATCCCGAAGGCGGGGGCAAGCGGCCTTGCGTGTTGCTGGCGCATGACTGGAGCGGGCTCAATGGCGGCATGCGGCAGCGGACGGAGGAAGTGGCGCGGCTCGGCTACACCGCTTTTGCGCTCGACGTCTATGGGAAGGGCGTGCGCGGCGACGAGCAGGGCGACAATTCGGCGCTGATGGGGCCGTTTCTTGCCGACCGGGCGCTGTTGCGCAAGCGGCTTCTGGCGGCGCTCGACACGGCGGCGAAACTTCCTGCCGTCGACACGGCGAAGGTCGGCGCGATGGGCTATTGCTTCGGCGGGCTTTGCGTTCTCGATCTGGCGCGGGCCGCGCCGCCCATTCTGAAAGGCGTCGTCAGCTTTCATGGCATTTTCATGCCGCCCAATCTCGGACCGCAGGCGAAAATCACGGCCAAGGTGATGATCCTGCATGGCTGGGAGGATCCGATGGCGCCGCCGGATCACGCCGTCGGCGTTGCGAAGGAGATGACCGATGCCGGCGCCGACTGGCAGCTTCACGCCTATGGCCATGCGCTTCACGCTTTCACGGTCGAAGGAGCCTATGCGCCCGAACGCGGCATCGCCTATGACGCCAAGGCCGACCGGCGCTCATGGGCAGCGATGCGGGGTTTCTTTGAGGAAATATTCGCCTGACACCATGCATCGAATAGGTCAATAGACCAAAAACTGGTTGCACCCCGTTGCGGGCGCCGCTAAGACTCCGCTTGTTGGTCGAATGACCAAATCCGATCGACAAGCGGAGGAATCCCATGAGCATCGACATTCTGGCAGCCGACCGGGCGCTGGCGGCGCGCCATGCAGCGCATATTCCGGATCTCGTCCGCGCCACGGGACCACAATCCTACGACTATATTTTCGGGCCGCGCTCCGATGTCTACGATGCCTTTATCGAGACGGCCTGGATGGCACCCGGCAATTTCTTTTCCCACACGCAATCGACGATCGCGCTTGAGGACGGCGCCTTCCGGGGTGTGCTGATCGGCCATGACGGCCCGGCGCATTACCCGTTGAAAGACGCGTTGTGGCCGCTCCTCGACGATCTGGTGCAAAAGGGAAAGGTAGAGGCGGCGCATCTTGTGGCGCTGGCCGAACGCGCCGACATTGCCAGCTACATGAACCCGCATGTGCCGGAAGACTGCCACTACATCATCGTCGTTTCGGTGCCGCTTTCGGCGCGCGGACGCGGGGCGGGAAAGGCATTGATCGAGAATGCCATTGCCCATGCACGGGGCGAGGGCTTTCGCTCGGTGCATCTCGACGTGATGTCAGACAATCCGGCCGTCGGGCTCTACCGGGCCATGGGGTTTCAGCCAATGGCCGAAACGATCACGCCCATCCCATGCCGCGAGCATGGGCTTGCGATGGAACTGAGGATGGTGCTGCCGCTTTGACTACTTTGTTCTGAAGTGCTTCGAAAGTTTGAGGCCCTGGCGCTGGTAATGCGACCCGAGACCCGTGCCGTAGAGTTTCGCCGGGCGATCGGTCAGACGTTCGAGCACGAAGCGGCCGACAATCTGGCCGTGTTCGAGGATGAAGGGAACTTCATGCGAGCGCACTTCGAGAACGATGCGGCTGCCTGCCCCACCCGCCTCGCGCGCGCCGAAGCCCGGGTCGAAAAAACCCGCATAATGTACACGAAACTCGCCGACCAGCGGATCGTAGGGCACCATTTCGGCCGCATGGGTCGCCGGGATGTGCAGCGCCTCGCGCGAGGCGAGGATGTAGAATTCGGCCGGATCGAGAATTAGATGATTGCGGCCCGGACGCGCCGTCAGCGGATCCCAGAAATCGAACACGTCATAGGCATCGGCCTTGTCGATGTCGATGACGCCGGAGTGACGCCGAGCCCGATAACCGACAATATCGCCTTCGCGCGCCGGCGCGAGATCCACCGTCAGCGCGATACCGCCATCGATGTCCGCCTCGCCGTCGACCAAGCGCAATTCCTCGTGCAGGCGCTTCATCTCGGCGTCCGTGCATGTATGTGTGCCGCGGCGGAAACGGATCTGTGCCAGCCGCGACCCCGGACGCACCAGAATCGGAAAGGTGCGGGGTGATATCTCGAGATAGAGATGCCCCTTGTAGCCCGCTGTCACGCGGTCGAACTCGGTCGCGAAATCGGCGATCAGACGTGTGAAGACATCGAGGCGGCCGGTCGAGCTTTTCGGATTGGCCGAGGCCGAGGTGCGCTCCGACAGCGCCAGCGCCTCGACAAGCGGCACCAGATAGACACAGCCCGTTTCGAGGACCGCGCCTTCGCGCAGGTCGATCTTGTGGAGCATCAGCTCCTCGACACGTTCCATCACACCGTGATCGGGGCCGGGCAGGAAACTGGCTCGCAGGCGATAGGCGACCGCGCCAAGTCGCAGGTCGAGGCTTGCGGGCTGGATCTGGCTCGGCTCGATTTCAACCGCGCCCCATATTTCCTTTTCGCGGATCAGCGTCTCGATGCCGTGGGCCGGCAGGATGCCGGTCGCATGCATCTGGCCGGCGCCGAGGCGGCGCGGTTCGTCGTCGCGATGGGGGAAGAGATCGTCGGCCGCTTTGGTCATGGTTTCCCGTATATTCCGGCTGTCCGGTTGTCCGTTATAGGTGGCCGATCCGCCGCCGGGAAGCCCCGGCTTGACGGGAAGCCACGACGGCCCTTTAATGCGCGCCGATCCCGTGGTGATTTGAGCCGACCGGCTTGCGGCCACGTTAAACAATCCGCTAAAGAGGTCGGGCGTCCACGCCCCGATCTTTACAGGTCGGGGTTTTTTATTGGGGGCAACCCAGATGAGCAAGACGACACGCGATGGCCGCAAGCTGAAGGCCCGCACCGAAGCCGTGCATGGTGGCACCGCCCGCACCCCCTTCGGGGAGACCAGCGAGGCGATGTTCCTGACCTCGGGTTATGTCTACGAGACCATGGAGGCGGCCGAGCGGCGCTTCAAGAACGAAGAGCCGGGCTTCATCTACAGCCGCTTTTCGAACCCGACCGTGCGGATGTTCGAGGAGCGGATGATCGGGCTCGAAGGCGCCGAAGACGCGCGCGCCACCGCCACCGGGATGGCGGCCGTTACCGCTGCGATGCTCTGCTATCTCAAGGCCGGCGATCACGTGTTGTCGTCGCGGGCGCTTTTCGGCTCCTGCCGCTACATCGTCGAGGATTTGTTGCCGCGTTTCGGCGTCACCTCGACGCTGGTCGACGGGCGCGATATCGAGGCGTGGAAAAGGGCGGTGCAGCCCAATACGCGGATGTTCTTTCTCGAAACGCCATCGAACCCGACGCTTGAAATCATCGATATCAAGGCGGTGGCCGATGTCGCGCATCAAGCCGGCGCCAAACTCGTCGTCGACAATGTGTTTGCGACACCAGCGCTGCAGCGGCCGCTCGAACTCGGCGCCGATGTCGTCGTCTATTCGGCGACCAAGCATATCGACGGACAGGGGCGCTGCCTCGGCGGCATCGTGCTGGCCGACCAGCAATTCATCACCGATCACCTGGCCAATTTCCTGCGCCAGACCGGCCCGAGCCTCAGCCCGTTCAACGCCTGGGTGATGCTGAAAAGCCTGGAGACGCTTGATCTGCGCGTGCGCGAGCATGCGCGAAGCGCGGACGCGGTGGCACGCTTCCTCGAAGGCCACAAGGGGATCGCCCGGGTCTTCTATCCGGGCCTCGCGAGCCATCCGCAGCACAATCTGGCCATGAGCCAGATGGAAGCCGGCGGCAACATTGTCGCTTTCGAGGTTGCAGGCGGCAAGGAAGGCGCCTTCCGCTTTGCCAATGCCCTGCAGGTGATCAAGATTTCGAACAATCTGGGCGATGCCAAGAGCCTGATCACCCACCCGGCGACGACGACCCACCAGCGCCTGACGCCGGAAGCGCGGGCCGAGCTTGGCATCGGCGAGGGGCTGGTGCGGCTTTCGGTCGGGCTCGAGGATACCGGCGATCTGACGGAAGACATCGAAAGGGCGCTCAAGGGCTGGGGTTAGGCCAAAAAGCCGCACCTGAAATGGCCGTCAAACCGTCATAAAAACGCCGCCGTTAAGAGGAATTTATAGGGTGCCCGGTAGTCTGGTAAGCCTGTGGAAACAATTAAGGCAGGACGCCTTGAGCCGCAGGTTGACCGACGCCCTCGTGCAAGGACCGCCCGATGTACAGCGCCATGACCCGCTCCATCAATATTCTGGTCGAGCCGACTTATCTTGAGGATCAGTCGGAGCCCGAGCAGGATTATTATGTCTGGGCCTATCATGTGACGATCGAGAACACGGGCCGCGAGACGGTGCGCCTGCGCGCGCGCTACTGGAAGATCACCGACGCCAGCGGCCATGTGCATGAGGTGCGCGGACCCGGCGTCGTCGGCGAGCAGCCGCTGCTGAAGCCCGGCGAGAAATTCGAATATACGAGCGGTACGCCGCTCGGCGCGCCGTCGGGCATCATGTTCGGCAATTATGAAATGGAAAACGAGGCTGGCGAGACCTTCGAGGTCGACATTCCGGCCTTCTCGCTGGACAGCCCGCATGCCCCGCGCCTGCTGCACTGACGCGCCCTTCAGCACATCTCGCTTCCCGGTTGCGCCCGCGCTAGAGTGACATCCTTCCCGTGTCATCCTTCAAGTTTGGCGGAATCCGAAATCCATGCCCGCGCCGCAACACCTCACCTCCCGCGAGATGATCGACAAGCTCATTTCGTTCGACACGACGAGCCATCTGTCCAATCTCGCGCTCGTCGAGTTCGTCGAAGGCTATCTCGCCAGCCATGGCGTCGTGTCGCAGCGCGTGACGAACGAGGACGGGACGAAGGCCAATCTCTTTGCCACACTCGGACCAGCGGATGCCGCCGGCGGCATCGTGCTGTCCGGCCATACCGATGTGGTGCCGGTCGAGGGGCAGGACTGGACCAGCGATCCCTTCAGCGTCATCGAACGTGAAGGCAAGCTTTTCGGTCGCGGCACCAGCGACATGAAGAGCTTCATTGCGGTGGCGCTTGCCTTCGCTCCCGCGTTCCTGAAGGACGGCCCGAAAATCCCGGTTCATATTGCTCTGTCCTATGACGAGGAGGTCGGCTGCCTTGGCGTCAGGCCGATGATCGACGAGATCATCCGCGACCTGCCGCGCCCGCAAGTCGTCATCGTCGGCGAACCGTCCTCGATGAAGGTCGTCAATGCGCACAAGTCGATCCAGTCCTATGCGACCGTCGTGACCGGGCTTGAAAGCCATTCGAGTGCCACCGACAAAGGCGTCAATGCGGTGATGTATGCCGCCGAGCTGATCGGCTTTCTGGCCGGGATTGCCGAAGAAATGCGCCAGCGGGGCGACGTCTCGGGCCGCTTCCGTCCGCCCTACACCACTGTCAATGTCGGGCCGATCCGTGGCGGCACAGCGCTCAATATCATTCCGAAGACCTGCCGCTTTCTGTGGGAGTATCGCGCCCTTCCCGATCTCGACCCGGAGGAAATCATCACGCGCTTCAATGCATATGTGGAAGAAGCCGTGCTGCCGCGCATGCGCGCGGTTCACCCGGGCGCGCGTATCGAAACAACCCTGCGCGCCCAGGCGCCGGGGCTCGCACCCGATGAAGGCTCAGCCGCCGAAACGCTGGTGCTGAAGCTCGCGCAATGCAATGCGGCCGAGGCCGTGTCCTACGGCACCGAGGCCGGACTTTTCCAGCTCGCCGACATACCGACCGTGGTGTGCGGGCCGGGCGATATCGCGCAGGCGCACAAGCCGGATGAGTTTGTAGAGCTTTCGCAGATCGCCGAATGCGAGCGCTTCATGCGCCGGCTG
>JAUXOE010000039.1 GCA_030682415.1 Parvibaculum sp. | reverse complement strand
CCGCATCAGGCGCCGCAAACCTATCTCGACAAGTATCGCGGCAAGTTTGACGCCGGCTGGGATGTGGTGCGGGCGGAATGGTTCGAGCGCCAGAAGCAGATGGGCGTCATCCCGAAGGACACGGCGCTGGCCCCGCGCAATCCCGGCGTTCGTCCGTGGGAGGAGCTTTCGCCGAACGAAAAGGCATTCGCCGCCCGGCTTCAGGAAGCCTTCGCCGCCATGCTCGAACATACCGATGTCCAGATCGGCCGCCTGATCGACTTCCTGAAATCGATCGGCCGCTGGGACAACACGCTCTTCGTTCTTCTGTCCGACAATGGCGCCAGCCAGGAAGGCGGGCCGAAGGGCGTCTTCGACGAAATGAAGTGGTTCAACGGCATGCCTGAAGACGTCGATGCGGCGGTCGCGCGCCTCGACGACATCGGCGGTCCCGAAAGCCACTGCAACATCCCCTGGGGCTGGGCACAGGCCGGCAACACGCCGCTGAAATGGTACAAGCAGAACACGCATGGCGGCGGTGTCCGCGACCCGCTGATCATGCACTTCCCGGCCGGCCTCGCAGCGCCCGGCGCCAGCCGCCGCCAGTTCTGCCATGCGGTCGACATCGCGCCGACCGTGCTCGACATCGTCGGCATCGAAACGCCCTCCGTCGTCGCCGGCGTCCCGCAAATGCCGGTCCACGGCGTCAGTCTCAAAGCCGCCATCGCCGATCCTGAAGCCACAATTGCGCGCGGATCGCAGTTTTTCGAAATGCTCGGCCATCGCGGCATCTGGCGGGACGGCTGGAAGGCCGTGACGCGCCACGAACAGGGCAAGCCCTTCGACGAGGACCGCTGGGAGCTCTACAACCTCGCCGAAGACTTCTCGGAAGCAAACGATCTTGCGGCAAGCGAACCCGAAAGATTGAAGGCCCTGATCGATCTCTGGTGGACCGAAGCCGAGGCGCAGGGCGCGCTGCCGCTCGATGATCGCAACGGTCTGGCACTATTCGCCGCCTCGCGCCGTCCCGGCATGCCGACCTCGCGCCGCCGCTTCGTCTATCATCCGCCGGTTTCCCACATCGTTGCCGATGTCTGCCCGCCGGTCGCGCGCGGCTGGCGCATGACGGCCGACATCGAACATCCGTCGGGCAATGGCGACGGTGCCCTTGTGGCGCGCGGCAGCATCAACTCGGGCTTCGTCCTCTACATCAAGGAAGGCCGTCCGCATTTCGACTACAATTGTTTCCACGAACACACGACCATCGCCTCCGCCGCGCCGCTCGCACCCGGCGCACGCCAGCTTGAACTCGCCGTCGCCCGCCGTCCCGATGGCGGCGGCGACGTCTCCCTCCTGGTCGACGGTCGGGAGGTGGCGTCCGGCACGATCCCGAAACTTCTCTTCATGATTTCTTCCACCGGCATGGACATCGGCCGCTCGCTCTCGCCGGTCTGCCATGCCTATGCCGAGCCCTTCGCATATGCAGGTGCCATCCGCACCGTCATCTTCGACATCCCGACCCACGAACGCCGGGGCGAAGCCGCCGCCCAGGTCCGCGCCGCCATGTCGCAGCAATAGGAGAGGGCGGGAACGACGTCATTGTGATCCGGGCTGTCCGGGGCACCCGCTTACTTCTTGGGCCCCGGCCGGACATACGGCGCAACCTGATAGGTCAGCGCGATCGAAATGCTGACATCGCCTTCGCCGACCGTCACGGCCGCCTTGTCGAAGGAGGGCGCGCGCAGAAAGCCGATCGCATTGTTGCTGAAACCGTAACCTTCGATCGGAATGCGCAGAATGCTGATGTCGAGCAGCCCGTTGTCGTTCTCGTCGTGAAACACGATGACGCCGTAGCGGCCGGCCGGCAGCTCCGAGACCGCGATTCCCTGCGTGCCCGTCCGCGCCCGCATCGTCACCCCGACAAGCCGTCCCTTGTCGTTGAGCAGCCCGACCTTCGCCGACGTACCAATGGCATCCTCGAAATTGGCGGCGCTGTCATAGAAGCCGATCATCAGCGCACCGTCATCCGAGCGGACGCCCGTCACCGTGACCTTGAGATCGCCGGCCCAGGCCGGCAGCGCGGCCAGCGATGCAAAGGCCAGTCCGGCTGCAAATCTCCACATCCTGTTGACGGGCTCCTTCGAAAACATGTCCGGCCGCCAGCCCCGCCTGCAATCTAGCATGAGGCTGATGCGCGCAGCCTGCAACATTTTGAGGCGGCTGCGCCCCTGACCAGCCGCAATCGCGGGTCTATAGTGGCCTCATGCATGATTCCTCTCCGGTCCTTCTGACCACTGCCGAAATGGCGCGCGCCGACGCGCTGACCATCGCGCGCGGCCGTTCCGGTTCCGTCCTGATGGAAAATGCCGGCCGTGCGGTCGCCGAAGCCGTCGCCGCGCGTTTCGCCCAAGGTCCGGTCGCGGTCCTCTGCGGCCCCGGCAACAATGGCGGCGACGGTTTCGTCGCCGCGCGCCTGCTCGCCGAACGCGGCTGGCCGGTGACGCTCTTTCTGCTTGGCGCCCGTGAAAACCTGAAAGGCGATGCCGCCGAAGCGGCCGCCCGCTGGCAGGGTCCCGTGCACCCGCTCACCGCCGGCGCGGGCGAGCGCGCCTCCCTCGTGATCGACGCCATCTTCGGCGCCGGCCTCGCCCGCGATGTCGAAGGCGTGGTCGCCGAGCTGATCGCCCGTGTTGCGAAGTCGGGCGTCCCGGTCGCCGCGGTCGACGTCCCCTCGGGTCTCGACGGCGACAGCGGCGCGGTGCGCGGCGCGGCCTTCAAGGCGGCGCTGACCGTCAACTTCTTCCGTCTGAAGCCCGGCCATCTGCTGCTGCCGGGCCGCCGCCTCTGCGGCGAGTTGAAGGTGGCCGATATCGGCATCCCCGCCGACGTGCTCGACGAGATAGCGCCGCAAACCTTCATCGACCATCCGCCGCTCTGGGCGGCCGCCTTTCCGCAGCCGAGGATCGACGGTCACAAATACACACGCGGGCACGCCGTCGTCGTCTCGGGCGGCGCGGCGCATACCGGCGCGGCGCGGCTGGCCGCGCGCGGCGCGCTGAGGGCAGGGGCGGGCCTCGTCACCGTGGCGACGCCGCCTTCGGCGCTGCTCGTCAACGCCGCCCATCTGACCGCGATCATGCTGGCGCCCTTCGACGGCACCGATGGGTTGACGCAAATTCTCGAAGACAAGCGCAAGAACGCGCTGCTGATCGGCCCCGGCGCCGGTATCGGCGCGGAAACGCGCGAAAACGTGTTGGCGGCCCTCCTGTCCGGTACCGCGATGGTGCTCGACGCCGATGCGCTGACATCCTTTGCCGAAATTCCGCGCGATCTCTTCGTCGCCATCAAGGGCTACTTCGCCGGCCCGGTCGTGCTGACGCCGCATGAAGGCGAGTTCGCCCGTCTCTTCCCGGCGCTGGCCGCCTCCGGCGAGAGCAAACTCGTCCGTGCACGGCGCGCCGCCGCCGAAGCCGGCGCCGTCATCGTGCTGAAAGGTGCCGACACCGTCATCGCCGCGCCGGACGGCCGCGCCGCCATCAACATCAATGCCGGCCCCGAACTCGCCACTGCCGGTTCCGGCGACGTGCTGGGCGGCATCGTGCTCGGGCTTCTGGCACAGGGCATGCCGCCATTCGAAGCCGCCGCCGCCGGCGTCTGGCTGCATGGCGAAGC
>JAUXOE010000036.1 GCA_030682415.1 Parvibaculum sp. | reverse complement strand
TTCTCGAATTTCGACGTGCCGCATCTGCTGGCGGTGCATGTCGCGGCGCGGGGCGCACATCCTTTCCTGATCTGGGAGCCTTTCGAGGGCGCGCCGAAAGTCTGGAGCTATGCGCAGTTCGCGCATGAGGTGCAGGCTGTCGCGGCCGGCCTGAAGAAGCGGGGCGTCCGGACCGGCGAGCGCGTGCTGATCCATCTCGACAATTGTCCTGAAAGCCTGATTGCCTGGTATGCCTGCGCCCATCTCGGCGCGGTTGCCGTCACCACCAATGCACGCTCGGTTGCCGACGATCTCGTTTATTTCAGCGAGCATGCGGCTGTCGTCGGTGCGATCACGCAGCCGGCCTTCGCCGGTCTTGTGGCGTCGTCATGCAAGAACATCAAATGGCTCGCCGTCACCGAAACCGACAATGGTGCGGTGCCGAAAGAGGCGAACCGTCCGCCGAAGTCGGAAAGCTTCGCCGCGCTCTTCGGCGATCCCGCTGATGCACCGCTGCGCGCGCCCGATCCGATGTTGCCGGTCGGCGTCCAATACACCTCGGGCACCACGTCGCGCCCCAAGGGCGTCGTCTGGACGCATGCCAATGCGCTCTGGGGCGCCAAGCTCTGCGCCATGCATGAAGACCTGCGACCGTCAGACGTGCATCTCACCTATCTGCCGCTCTTCCACACCAATGCGCAGTCCTATTCGGTGCTTGCGGCGCTCTGGGTCGGCGCGACGGTGGTGTTGCAGCCGCGCTTTTCGGCGTCGCGTTTCTGGTCCGTCTCCCAGAAGCATGGCTGCACCTGGACCTCGATGGTGCCGTTCTGCGTGCGCGCGCTGATGGGCCAGGAAAAGCCGAAGTCGCACAGCTACCGGTTCTGGGGCAACGGCATTTCGGCGCCGCCGACCGACGCGCATTTCGGCATCAAGACGATCGGCTGGTGGGGTATGACCGAAACGATCACGCATGGCATTGTCGGCGACGTGCATCTGCCGAACCGCCCCATGTCGATCGGCAAACCCGCCACCTCCTATGAAATCGCGATCCTTCGCGAAGATGGAACGCCGGTCGATCCGGGCGAGACGGGTGAGCTTCTGGTGCGCGGTGTGCCGGGGCTGTCGCTGTTTTCCGAATATCTGAACAATCCCGATGCAACCGCGAAGAGTTTCGACGAGCAGGGCTATTTCATCACCGGCGACCGCGTGATGCTGGGCGAGGACGGTTTCATTTCCTTCGCCGATCGCGACAAGGACATGCTGAAGGTCGGCGGCGAGAATGTTGCGGCCTCCGAGATCGAGCGCGTCATCATGACGGTGCCGGGCATTCAGGAATGCGCGGTTGTCGGCAAACGCGATCCGATGCTCGACGAAGTGCCGGTCGCCTTCCTGCTGGTGCCGGGCGGCGAGACGGCCGCCCCTCGCGACCTTCAGGCGCAGGTTATGGCGGCCTGCGAGAAGGGACTTGCGGATTTCAAGCGCCCGCGCGAGATTCGGATTGTCGACTCACTCCCGCGCTCCACGCTCGAGAAAATTGCCAAGGCCGAACTCCGCCGTCTGGTCGACGGCGCCGCCTGAGGCCGACGCGCATCGGGGCCCTTCCGCCGCCAGGCCGAAGACCCGGAGATATTGCGATGTCGCAACCGGACGGCGCGCCCGCGCCGCAATCCTCGCTGATGATCCCGAAGCTCGTTACCGTGCTTCGGGAGGGCTATCGCTTCGCCGCCTTTCGTGCCGATTTCATTGCCGGGCTGACGGTTGCCATCGTCGCCCTGCCGCTTGCCATGGCGCTGGCGATCGCCAGCGGCGCGACGCCCGACAAGGGCCTTATCACCGCCGTTGTCGCCGGCTTTCTGATTTCGGCGCTGGGCGGCAGCCGCTACCAGATCGGCGGGCCGACCGGCGCTTTCGTTGTCGTCGTCTTCAACGTCATCGCCATTCATGGCTATGACGGCCTGGTGATTGCCACGGCCATGGCCGGCATCATGCTGATCGGCGCCGGGCTCTTGCGCGTCGGCGCCTTCATCAAATATGTGCCGCAGCCGGTCGTCACCGGCTTCACCGCCGGCATTGCCGTCATCATCGCGACGAGCCAGGTGAAGGATTTCTTCGGCCTGACGATGGAACACGAGCCGGCCGAGTTTTTCGAAAAAGCGATGGCGCTCGGCGCGGCGCTGCCCGGCTTCGCGCCGCGGACCGTTGCCGTGGCCGTCGGCGCGCTGGCGCTCATTCTTCTGGTGCGGCGCTATCGCCCCGAATGGCCGGCGTTTCTGATCGCGGTCGTCGTCGCCGGCGCTGTCGTCGCGCTGTTCGGCATCGACACCGACACGATCGGTACGCGCTTTGCCGGGCTCGAACCCTCCTTTGCACTGCCCGATTTCCCGCATGTGACGATGGAGCGGATCGTCGTGCTTTTCCCGAGCGCCTTCACCATCGCCTTTCTGGCCGGCGTCGAATCGCTCTTGTCGGCGATGGTCGCCGACAGCATGACCGGGCGCCGCCACCGCTCCAATTGCGAGCTGGTTGCGCAGGGTGTCGCCAATTGTGCGTCGGCCGCCGTTGGCGGCTTGCCGGCCACCGGCGCCATCGCGCGTACCGCCACCAATATCCGCGCCGGCGCGCGCGGGCCCGTCGCCGGCATGCTGCATGCAGTCTTTATTCTCGCCTTCATGCTCTTCCTCTGGCCGCTCACCGGCTTCGTGCCGCTGGCGGCGCTGGCGGCCGTGCTTGTCGTGGTCGCCTGGAACATGAGCGAGATCGACAAATTCCGCCACCTGATGAAAGCGCCGGCGGGCGACCGGGCGGTGCTGCTGATCACTTTCGCGCTCACGGTTGCGGTCGATCTGACGGTCGCCATCCAGGTCGGTGTCGTGCTTGCGGCCGTTCTCTTCATGCACCGCATGTCGGAGGCGGTCGAGGTGCAGGCCGACATGAAGGTCATTGACGAGGATGTCGCCGACGACGCGCCGCATCTCTCACGTCCGGTCGAGGAGCACGAGCTGCCGCCGGGCGTCGTCTCCAGTGTCATCCGCGGCCCGTTCTTCTTCGGTGTTGCGATGCGGCTGGGTGAAACGCTCGATCGCATCGGTGCGCCGCCGCGCGTGCTGATCTTGCGCATGCGTGCCGTGCCGATGATCGATGCCTCGGGGGCCTCCGCCATCGATGCGCTGATCGCGCGTTGCCGCCGTCACGGCACGCAAGTGTTGATCACCGGTCTGCAGACGCAGCCGCGCCTGATCCTGCGCAAGATGGGCGTCACCGCCGATCCGCTGGTGAAGCTCGTTTCCGGCATCGACGAAGCGCTGGTGCTGGCGCGGGAGATCGTGGCGGAAGACTAGGTCAGAAGCTTCCCCGGGTTCATCACGCCTTTCGGGTCCATCTCGCGCTTGGTCGCTTTCAGCAGCGCATAGCCGATCTCGCCTTTTTCTTCCGCCAGCCATGGTGCGTGGTCGGTGCCGATGCCGTGATGATGGCTGATGGTGCCGCCATTCATCAGGATCGCGTCGGAGGCGGCGCGCTTGATCGCCTGCCATTGGGCGATTTCCCGGTCGAGCTGGCGCGGGAATATGAAGGTGAAATAGAGACTCGATCCGTCGGGATAGGAGTGGCTGACATGCGCCATGACGATGCCATGCGCGTTCTGCTCGGGCATGTTGGCGTCCATCGCATCGCGGATCGCGGCCGTTACCTTTTCATGCAGATTGGCGATGTTCGACCAGCGCGTCGAGGTTTCGAGCGTGTCGACGCCGACGCCGCGATCCATCATCGGGTCGCGAATGGCGGGGCCGTTGAAGCGGCCGTGAAACCAGCGCTTGCCGGGGCCGGTCCCCAGCGCCAGGGCGCCGAGGCGCTTGCAGATGCCTTCGGTCTGTTCCTGCGCCCAGATCACCGTGTCCTTCTCGCCCTCATGGCCGATCAGCATCAGGCAGGGCGTGTCGTCGAAGCCCTTCATTTTCAGATAGGCGCGTTGCAGCCGCGCCTTCAATCCGCCCGAACCGGTCGATGAAAAGGTCTGGAAGAAATAGGTCTCAGGCGCATCCGACAGACGCACCATCGCCACCGGAATCTCGGCATGATTGATCCGCCGCGCCGCTTCGACGCCGGCGGCGAAGTTCTTGAACAGATAGCCGCGATAATCCTTGCGCGCCGGCAGGTCGTGAATTTTCACCGTCGCTTCGCAGATGACACCGAGCGTGCCTTCGGAGCCGGCGACCAGCTGGTTGAGATTGGGGCCGGCGGCCGAAGCGGGCGTTGCCTCGGTGGTCCAGAAGCCCCTGGGCGTTGCGAGCTTTGCCGAGACCAGCCATTTCTCGGCCTTGCCATAGCGGTTCGACTGTTGCCCGGCGCCGCGCGCGGCGATCCAGCCGCCCAGTGTCGAATATTCGAAGCTCTGCGGATAATGGCCCAGCGTCACGCCATGCATCTGCAGCTGTTCCTCGAGCGCCGGCCCGTAGATGCCGGCCTCGATGCGCGCCGTCATCGACACCTTGTCGATCTGGACGATGCGCGTCATCAGCGTCGTGTCGAGGGTCAACACGGCGCCGCCCAGGGTTTTCGAGACGGCATTGATGCCGCCCACCACCGAGGAGCCGCCGCCAAAGGGAATGAGCGCGATCCCTTCCTCGGCGCAGAGCTTGACGATCGCCAGCACCTCCTCGGCGCCGCGCGGATAGACGACCGCGTCGGGCGCCATGTCGAGATTGCCGGCGCGGACATAGAGCAGGTCGTGATAGGACTTGCCGCGCGCGTGGAAGGCGCGTTCATAGTCGTCGGTGCGGAACTGGTTGTCGCCGACAATGGCGCGCAGTCTTTCCTGCGTCGCATTGGAAAGCCGGCTATGCGGCAGGCGAATATCGGCCAGCGGCACCGCCGGCGTCAGCGGCAGCCGGCTCATGCCGAGCGTTTCCTCGATCCAGCTCCATTGGGCTGCGTCGGCCGGCAGCGGGTTCGGCTGCTTCACCGGGCCCCAGCCGTTCCAGCGCAGCGTCTGTCGGTCGATGGTCATCAGCGTTCCTCGTTTTTTCTTGTGGTCAGCAGCGCAGGGTCAGCGCCTGCGGCACGATGTCGAAACGCGCCGGCAGGCGGCCCGGCCCTTCGCCGTCGACATCGAGCAGCACCGGCTCGGCGCCCATCGGTGTCGCCATCACCCATTTCGCGCGCGTGTGCGAAACTTTCTCGCCGCCGATATGCGTGCCCTCCTTCATCGATCCGGTGCCGGTCAGGAGATCCATGAAGGTGAGGTCGCGCATCATGACGAGATCGAACAAGCCGTCATCGGGTTCGGCGTCGGGCGCCATTTTCAACCCGCTGCCGAAGTAGCGGCCATTGGCGATGGCGCCGAGGCCGATATTCAGCGTTTCGTCGAAGCCCGTGTCGGTGGTGATGCGCACAGCCCTTGTCTTGTGGCGCAGCGCCGTTGCCAGCGTCGCCCAGAAAAAGGTGAAATTGCCGCCCAGCGCCTTCTGCCAGGTGGCGCGATTGACCGCGCGCACCGTTTCGCCCGAGAGGCCGAAGCTGGCGATATTATCGAACCAGCGCGTCGCTTCGCCGCCATCCTCGGAAACGAATGTCAGCTTGCCAAGATCGATCTTGCGCGTCGTGCCGGCGGCGATGCGGGCGATGCAGCCTTCGGGATCCTGCGGCAGGTCGAAGGTGCGGCGGAAATCGCCGCCGGTGCCGGCATTCAGCACCCCGAAATGCGCTTCGGCGTTGATCGGCAACCCGTTCTCGAAAAAACCGTTGACCACTTCGTTGATGGTGCCGTCGCCGCCGACCGCGATGACGAGCTGGGCGCCGTCTTTCAAGGCGCGGCGCGTCAGTTCGGCGGCGGGCAGGAAATGCGGCGTCGAGGGGCCGCTGGTGAAATGGGCGCGCACCGGCCCGAGTTCCTTTTCCAGCGCGGCGGCGATGACGCGCCAGGCGCGGCCGGTGCGGCCGCCGCCCGAGCGCGGATTGACGATGGCGGCGATATGCGGGGTCATGCGGCGGCTCCCTTTGCGGCTTGCGTCTCGAAGGCCCGCGTCGTTTCGGCGATCTCGCGCGCCATCACGGTTTCATCCCAGCCAAGCTCGCGGCGCATCAGTTCGGCAGCGCGGGAAATCACATCCGGGCCCGGATGGCCGAGTGTGCCGAGGCCGGTGCGGCGGAAGACGACGTCGGAAAGATGTAGCGCCATTTCGTGGCGCACCGCATGCACCACCTGTGCGCCGATCTCGGCGACATTGGGCCCGAGGCGGCGCAGCAGCTCGTCGCTCTCGCCCTGGCGTTCGGCCGCGGTTGCCAGCACCTCGTCGATGCGGCTGCCATAAAAGGCGACGAGATTCTCGACCACATCGGCCGGCAGATGGGCGTGGCGCTTTTTCGCCCGGGCGATGAAGCTTTTCAGCCGGCCGATCTCGCCGCCATAGACCGGCGTGCAATGGGTTTCGCATTTGGCGTCGCGGCCGAGCTTCTTCAATGCCAGATCGACCACCTGTTCGGCGAGATGGCGCGAGGTCGTCCATTTGCCGCCGATCGCCGAGACCAGCCCCTCGATCGCCTCTTCCGGCGCGTGATCGTAGACCTCCGCGGCGCGGCTGGCATTGTATGAGTCCTTCTTGCCGTCCACGCCATCGGCGACTTGCGGCGTCGTGTCGACCAGCGGACGAAGCCCCACATAGAAATGCAGCACGTCGGCGCGGGTCAGGTTCAGGCCCGGCAATCCGTCATTCACGACGATCAGGAAATCGGCGATATCCTTTTCGCTGACACCGGCCTTGTCGGGTTCGTCCTCGAAGACCGTGTCGGTGGTGCCGATAATGGTGTGACCGCGCCACGGGATGACGAAGAAATGCCCGCCGATCTTCGACTTGATCGCCAGCGCGTTTTCGCCGGTCAGTGCGCGGGTGATGATGTGGATGCCTTTCGAGCGGATCAACCGGCGCGCCGGCGTCTCGTCGGCAAAGCCCATCAGCCGGTCGGCCCAGGGCCCGGACGCGTTGACGACGAGCTTGCCCTTGATCGTATGTGCGGCGCCCGTCAGCCGGTCGGTCACCTCGACGCCGGTGATGCGCACGCCCTTGCCCCTCGCCGCTTCGCTGACAAAGCCGGTCACCTCGGCATAATTGGCCGCGTCGGCGCCATATTCGGCCGCGCCCTCGATGCATTCGAGGCAGAGCCGCTCGGGCGCGAACATCTGGCAATCGTAATAGACCATGGCGCCGGTCAGTCCCTCGCGCGGCAGCGACGGCACCAGGTCGAGCGCCTTGCCTTTCGAGAGGCGGCGGAAGCCCGGCAGCTTCTTGTCGTCGTCGTTCAGCCAGTTGCGGTCGAAGGAGAGCAGGTCGTAAAGCGCCAGCCCGATCGACATCACGATCGGCCCCGACATGCCCCAGCCATAGGTCGGCAGGATGAAGGGCAGCGGATGCACCATATGCGGGGCGTTGTTCTCCCACAGGCGGCGCTCGCGGAGCGACTCGCGCACCAGGCGGAACTCGCCATTGACCAGATAGCGCAAGCCCCCATGCACCAGCTTCGAGGAGCCGGCCGTCGTCGCATGGGCAAAATCGTCCTTCTCCAGCAGCGCCACCTTGAGGCCCCTGAGCGCCGCGTCCCAGGCGACACTGGCGCCGGTAATGCCGCCGCCCACCACCACGAGGTCGTAATCGGTCGCACTCATGGCGTGAAGGTCGCGCTGCATCTTGTCCTTGTCCGTTGATTGGCCCCGGGGTTCGGAGGCTAGCTGGATGGGGCGCGAGGGTCCAGCGTCACGGCGGGTATGCCGTGCGGCGCTTGACGGTATCCGCCGCAGGATCAAAATCGGTTCATGGGCAGGGTCTCAACCATCACATATCTCCGGTTCGTCGTGGGCCGGATACATGAGAACACCGGGGTGCGGAACGGTCTGTTCAATGACGCCTACGCGCTATGCCGAGGTCATGATTTGTCGTCGGCGGATAGAGCTGCTCTCGACGCGCTTCTAGATTGGTTCAGTGATCATTTGTCGGTCCCGGAGCGTTTCAACCGGAGCACCTCCAAAGGCAGTTACCGGCGTTCGGGCCGGGGTATTTCCTGGCTCAAGCCCAGCGCAACGGAGCACATTTCGCGGATGCGCGAGATTTCGCGAATCCTTCAGGAATACGGCCATTTCGTCACCATGATCAAAAGCGCGCGTCCCGGCTATATCGTCTACGAAGACGAGCATCAGATCGTCGCCGAGCCTTTCGCCGACACCGGCGCCTAGCCCCGCTTCTTCAATCCGCGCTGCGCCATCCGCCATTTCAGGTGGTCCAAACGGTCCTGGCCGAAAAAGGGTTCGCCGTCGAAGACCATCAGCGGCACGCCCCAATGACCGGCCGCCTTCTGTGCCGCCTCGTTGGCGGCGATGACGGCTTCGAGGCGGTCCTTCTCCGCCTCGGCGGTTGCGTCCAGTTCGTCCATGTCGAGGCCGGCCCGGGCCGCGGCGCCGCGCAGATGATTGCCTTCGTGCCAGTTTTTGGTGCCGCCGAAGATCACGCCCGAAACCTCGTTGAGAAAGGCAAGGCCCTTGCCCCGTTCGGCCGCCAGTGCGCCGGTCCGTGTCAGCCGGTGGATATGGGGCTGTTCCTTCGGCACCGTGCCCGATTTCATGTCCATCAACACCGGGTCGGGCGAGGGCCAGGCGTAAGGCAGGCCCTCCATCTCGGCGACGCGGCGCGTGTCCTTCAAGAGATAGGGCGGCCACATCGGATTGACCTGCTTGAAGAAGCCGTCGATGCGCACCGCGATCGGATAGACGGGGCGCACATTGGCCGTCACATCGTAGTCGCGCTCGAAGGCGGCAAGCCGCGGCGTCAGCAGGTAGGAATAGGGCGAGCGGAACGACCAGAAGAGATCGTAGGTCAGCGTCATCGCGGGGGTTTCCTCACTTGCCGGCATCTTCGGGCCGGTCTTTAATGTCTTT
>JAUXOE010000044.1 GCA_030682415.1 Parvibaculum sp. | reverse complement strand
CGGCGATGGTGAGCGCATTGCCGAGGCCGTTGAAGGACAGCGAACGGGCCAGCGAAATCACATGGCCGCCATAGATCAGGCGGCGGCCGAAGCGGCCCTTGCCTTCCGTGAACTGATTGAAATGCACCTTGGCGGTGTTCTGGTAGAGACGCGTCGCCATCATGTGTTCGGCTTCCTCGATGGTGACGCCGTCGACATGGTCGATCCTCTCGCCCACTTCATAGTCGTCCCAGAAATGGGGCGAGCCGGAAGCAACCGTGTCGAAGCCCTTGAAGCTTGTCTTTGCCGGCACGGCGAGATGCGACGGATCGACGATCGCCGGCAGATGCGGCACATCGGCTTCCGGCGCGCGCGCGGCCTTGTCGCGCTTTCGAACCATCACCCAGCGCACATAATCGATGACGGTTTCGCCGCGCTGGTTGCGGCCCGTCGAGCGCACATAGACGGTGCCGGTTTCGCCGTTGGAATTCTCCTTCAGCCCGATCACTTTCGATTCGGTTGCGAGCGTGTCGCCCGGAAAGACCGGTTTCAGGAACTTGCAATCGGCATAGCCGAGATTGGCGACCGCGTTGAGCGAGATGTCGGGCACCGTCTTGCCGAAGACGATGTGGAAGGCAAGGAGATCGTCGACGGGCGCCGTGGCGTAACCGGCCTTCCGCGCAACCTCGGCCGAGGACTGCAGCGCAAAGCGCGAACCGAACAAGGCCTGGTAAAGCGCCGTGTCGCCTTCCGAAACCGTGCGCGGCGTCGCATGCCGCAGCACCTGCCCGACCTTGAAGTCCTCGAAGAAATTGCCGGCATTGGTCTTGGTCATTTTTTACTACATCTCGCACGGATAGTTTTCAGAAAGCCAAGTTACTACGGCGACGGAATAAAGTTGCGGCTCCACCGGACCGGTGAGATTCAAAGCTGCAATACGCTTCACTTCTTGCACATTCAGAACGTAGTCGTTTGGTGCACAGTACAAAGGTGTCCGACCATTCATAATAAGTGCCGCATTTGTATACCCTATCCCTGACGCGACACCGGCAAGATAGAGAAATTCTTGATCCGGCGATGCAGCTCCCTTCATTGAGGGTGCCTCCGCCAATGCGGCGGTTCCAATCGATAGAAACAGTGCGACCACCAATGCACGTTTCATATTTCCCCCTTGCTTCAACGTCCTCACGCTGATCGACACAACGCTGACGAAATAGTCCTCGCGCTCACTCCGCCACAGCTTCAAGCTCGGCGATCGCATCGGCGATGGCGACGACCCGCTCGGCGATTTCGGCATGCAGGATCTCGACCATGCGGCCCTCGATCTTCAACACGCCCTTGCCCCTGTTTTCGGGCAGCTTGAAGGCCGCGATGGTCTGGCGCGCCAGCGCGACCGCCTCGGGATCGGGCGAGAAGATGCGGTTGCAGGGATCGAGCTGGCTTGGATGGATCAGCGTCTTGCCGTCGAAACCCATGTCGCGGCCCTGCTCGCAGATGGCGGCGAAGCCCTCTTCGTTCCTGATGTCGTTATAGACGCCGTCGAGGATGACCAGGCCATAGGCGCGTGCGGCCAGAAGCGCGAGGCCGAGCGCGGCCAGCATCGGCACGCGGTCGGGTGTATGCGCGGCGCGCAATTCCTTGGCGATGTCGTTGGTGCCCATGACCCAGAGGGTCATGCGGCTGCCGGGCTCGCGCGCCTTGGCGGCGATCGCCTGAATGTTGAGCAGCGCCAGCGGCGTCTCGATCATGCACCAGAGCTGGATGCCGCCCTTCGCGCCCGCATCCGAGAGCGCCTCTTCGGCGCGCTCGACATCGGCGGCCGAATTGATTTTCGGCACCAGGATCGCATCGGGGCCGGCGGCGACCGCGGCCTTGATGTCGTCGAGGCCCCAGGGTGTGTCGAGGCCGTTGACCCGGATGGCGATTTCGCGCTTGCCGTAACCGCCCTGTTTGACCGCCGCTGCGACCTGGGCGCGCGCCTCTTCCTTGGCATCGGGCGCCACCGCATCCTCGAGATCGAGGATCAGCGCATCGGCCTTGAGGTCGCGGGCCTTTTCGAGCGCGCGCGCGTTCGATCCCGGCATGTAGAGAACGCTGCGGCGCGGGCGGGCGGAAAGGTCGGCCATGAAGGGTCTCCGGATCGCTGGGGCGGGGCTTCGCGATGCGGACACTATAAAGAGCGGGCGCGGCTGTGAAGCGGAATCAGCCCGCAAGACGGCGCGGCATGCGCGGCAGCACGCGGGCATGGGGCATGCGCACCGTGATCGTGGTGCCCTGGCCGGGCTCGCTGTCGATCACCAGCGTCGCCCCGTGCAGGCGGGCCAGCGCGCGGGTCAGCGGCAGGCCGAGGCCGGTACCTTCGGCCGAATAGACATTGCTGTCCTTGCCGATCTGGCGGAAGGGCTCGAGCGCGGTCGGAATATCCGCCTTGGCCATGCCGATGCCGCTGTCCGAGACGCGGAAGGCCATGCGCTCGTCAGGCTCCATGCAGGCCGCCAGTTCGATATGGCCGCCCTTGGGCGTGAACTTGACCGCATTCGAGACCAGATTGAGCAGGATCTGCCGGAGCGCCCGCTTGTCGGCATTGAGGCCGGGCAGGTCCTGTTCGAGCGTGACGCCGAAATCGATACCGGCTTCCTCGGCGCGGTGCCGCATCATGCGCTCGCAGCTGGCCATCACATCGACGACATCGAGCTCTTCTTCGTAAAGCTCGTAGCGATCGGCCTCGATCTTGGAGAGATCGAGAATGTCGTTGATCAGGCTGAGAAGATGGCTGGAGGATTTGTGGATGTCGACGACATAGTCCTTGTAGCGGTCGTTCTCGATCGGCCCGAACAGCTCGCCATTCATCACTTCGGAGAATCCGATGATCGCATTGAGCGGCGTCCGGAGTTCGTGGCTCATATTGGCCAGAAACTGCGACTTGGAGGCGTTGGCAAGCTCGGCCACGTCGCGCGCATCGCGCAGCTGGTTGGCGGTGCGCTCGCGCTCATTGACCTCGCGGTTGAACTTGTCGAGCACCAGATTGTAGCGCGTGGCGATTTCGCCGGCCTCGGTGAAGGGCTCGACATGCAGCGACTTCGAGAAGTCGCCGCGCGCCGCCTGGCCTTCCATCGCGCCCAGCACATCGAGCAGCGCGCTGGACGCACCATGCTCGGCAATGTTGAGGCCGATGCGCTCGTCTTCGCGCGAAACGCGCAGGGGCAGAAAGCGATTGACGATGCGCAGCACGACATAGGCCGTCGTGAAGGCAAAGAGACCGGCCGCCGCCACGCCCTGCAGCTGCACCAGAAACTGTTCGACCCGTGTGTGGCCCTGCGGGAACATCGACACATCGCCGAAAAGCGCCACCGCCAGCGTGCCCCAGATGCCGGCCGCCAAATGCACCGGCACCGCATCGACCGCATCGTCGATTTCGAGCCGCTCCAGAAGCTGGCTGGCCAGGTAGCAGACAAGGCCGCCAATGGCGCCGATCAGCACGGCGGAGCCCGTGTCGACGATGTGGCAATTGGCGGTGATGGCGACGAGGCCGGCCAGCACACCGTTCAGCGTCTGCTGCACATCCGGCAGCCCGCGCGTGAACCAGCTGAGACCGGTGGCGGCGAAACCGCCGGCCGCCGCCGCCAGCATGGTGTGAACCAGAATGAAGGGAACGGAGGCATCGAGCGCCAGCGTCGAGCCGCCATTGAAGCCGAACCAGCCGATCCACAACAGGAACATGCCGAGCGTCGCCATCGGCATGTCATGCGGTTCGATGCGCCCGCCATTGGGACCGAAGCGGCCGATGCGTGCGCCCATGACGAGGATCGCGGCCAGCGCGATCCAGCCGCCGATCGAATGGACGACGGTCGAACCGGCGAAATCGATGAAGCCCCTGAGTTCGAGCCAGCCCGCCGCCTCGCCGGCCAGAATGCCGCCCCAGGCCCAGTGACCGAAGACCGGATAGATCGCCATGCTGAGCACAGCGGCGGTGATCAGGTAGCCGCGAAAGCTCATGCGCTCGGCAACCGCGCCGGCGACGATGGTGGTGGCGGTCGAACAGAAGGCGAGCTGGAAAAAGAAGAAGACCATGACCCAGGCCGCGCCGGCCGAGGCATTGGCGGCACCGCTCTGGAAGGCAAAATCGCTGACGCCGAAAAAGCCGGCGGCGCTGACGCCGAACATCAGCCCGAAGCCGACCAGCCAGAAGCCAAGGCCGGCGACGCAGAAATCCATCACGTTCTTGACCGCGACGTTGATGGAATTCTTGGCCCGCACCATGCCGGATTCGAGGCAGGTGAAACCGGCCTGCATCAGGATCACCAGGATCGTGCAGATGAGAACCCAGATGGTGTCGATCGACTGTGCCGCACTGCCCACGATCCGCCCCCGGAATATGCATGGAAAACTGACGTTGGCGTCAGATTACCGGGCGAAAAGTAAATTTTTCGCGCCGCAATAAATCGCGGCGGCCGAAAAAACGGCGGAATCCCTGCACATATTTTGTGCAGGGATTATCGGCAGGTTAACAGGCGCGATCGGGGACGGCGGTCGATCCGCAGACGGACGGGTTTTTTGCCGCGCTCACGCCGCCTTCTTGAGGTAGCGCGCGCCCAGAATTTCAGCAATCTGTACCGTGTTGAGCGCCGCGCCCTTGCGCAGATTGTCGGAGACGACCCAGATGTTGAGACCGTTCTCGACGGTCGGGTCGACACGGATGCGGCTGATATAGGTCGCATAATCGCCGACGCATTCGATCGGCGTCACATAGCCGCCATCCTCGCGCTTGTCGACCACGAGACAACCCGGCGCCTCGCGCAATATGTCGCGCGCCTCGTCATCCGAGATCGGCCGTTCGAACTCGATATTGATCGCTTCCGAATGGCCGACGAAAACCGGCACGCGCACGCAGGTGGCCGTCAGCTTGATCTTCGGATCGAGGATCTTCTTGGTCTCGGCCATCATCTTCCATTCCTCTTTCGTCTGGCCGTCTTCCATGAAGACGTCGATATGGGGAATGACGTTGAAGGCGATCTGCTTGGTGAACTTGCCCTCGTCGATGCTGTCATTGACGAAGATGGCGCGGGTCTGGCTGAAGAGCTCGTCCATCGCCTCCTTGCCGGCGCCCGAGACCGACTGATAGGTCGAGACGACGACGCGGCGGATGCCGGCGGCGTCATGCAGCGGCTTCAGCGCCACGACCATCTGCGCCGTCGAGCAATTGGGATTGGCGATGATGTTCTTCTTCGTATAGCCGGCAATCGCCGCCGCGTTGACTTCCGGCACGATCAGCGGCACGTCGGGGTCCATCCGCCAGCGCGACGAATTGTCGATGACGACGCAGCCCTTGGCCGCGATCTTCGGCGCCCATTCGGCCGACATCTCGCCCGAGGTCGCCATCAGGCAGATATCGGTGCCCTTGAAGTCGTAGGTGTCGAGCCCCTTGACCTTGATGTCGCGGTCGCCGAAGGAGACCTCGGTGCCGAGGCTGCGCCGCGAGGCGAGCGCCACCACCTCGTCGGCCGGGAACTGACGCTCGGCCAGAATGTTGAGCATTTCGCGCCCGACATTGCCGGTGGCGCCGAGAACGGCAATCTTGTAGCCCATGATCGTTTTCCTTGTCTGGGACCGCCTTGCCCGGAGCGGTCCTCCAACGGGTCAAGCGGCCGGTCAATCTATCCGTTCAGTTTGGCGAGCGCGGCGAGGATCGCATCGCCCATCTCCCTGGTGCCGACTTTCTTCATGCCCGGCTGCATGATGTCGCCGGTGCGAAGCCCGTTGGCGAGCACCGTGTCGACGGCTTTTTCGAGCAGATCGGCATCGGCGCCGAGTTCGAAGGTGTAGCGCAGCGCCATGGCGAAACTGAGGATCGAGGCGATCGGATTGGCCGCACCCGTGCCGGCGATATCGGGCGCGGAGCCATGCACCGGCTCATACATGGCGCAGGCTTTGCCCGACGCATCCCGGGCGCCCAGCGAGGCCGACGGCAGCATGCCGAGCGAACCGGTCAGCATCGAGGCGATATCGGAGAGCACATCGCCAAAGAGATTGTCGGTGACGATGACGTCGAACTGCTTCGGGTTGCGCACCAGCTGCATGGCGCAATTGTCGGCCAGCATGTGCTCGAGCTTGACGTCCGAAAACTTCTCCTTGTGAAGCTTCGCGACTTCCTCGTACCAGAGCACGCCCGACTTCATCACATTGCGCTTCTCGACCGACATGACGCGATTGCCGCGCTTCTTCGCCAGGTCGAAGGCGACCTCGGCGATGCGGCGGATTTCGCCGGTCGTATAGACCTGCGTGTCGACGCCGCGGCGCTCGCCATTGCTCAAGGTCGTGATTTCCTTCGGCTCACCAAAATAGACGCCGCCGGTCAGCTCGCGCACGATCATGATGTCGAGACCCTCGACAATCTCGCGCTTCAAGGACGAGGCATCCGCCAGCGCCGCGAAGCAGAGCGCGGGCCTGAGATTGGCGAAGAGTTCGAGATCCTTGCGGAGGCGAAGCAGGCCCGCTTCCGGGCGGCCCTCATAAGGCACGTTGTCCCATTTGGGCCCGCCGACCGCGCCGAGCATGACGGCGTCGGCGCGCTTGGCCTTTTCGACCGTCGCGTCGGTAACGGCGACGCCATGCGCGTCATAGCAGCAGCCACCGACCAGTTCGTTTTCGATCTTCGCATCGAAGCCGCGATTGTCGTTGTACCAGCCGATCACGCGCTCGACTTCGCCCATGACTTCCGGGCCGATGCCGTCGCCGGCGACGATGAGAATGTTCTTGGTCATTTACTTTTCTTCGCTTCGGGTGTCAGAGCCAGGGCTGCTCGGCTTCGAGCTTCTTTTCGAAGCCGGCGATCTTCTCGACCTTCTGCAGCGTCAACCCGACGCCGTCGAGACCGTTGAGCATGCAATGCTTGCGGAAGGGGTCGATGTCGAATTGGATGACGCCGCCATCGGGCCCGCGAATCTCCTGCGCTTCGAGATCGACGGTGACAACGGCGTTCGAGCCGCGCTCGGCATCGTCCATCAGCTTGTCGACATCCGATTGCGGCAGCACGATGGGCAGGATGCCGTTCTGGAAGCAGTTGTTGTAGAAGATGTCGGCGAAGCTCGTCGCGATGACGCAGCGGAT
>JAUXOE010000032.1 GCA_030682415.1 Parvibaculum sp. | reverse complement strand
GCGTAGCGCACGGCTTCGTCGGCGGCGCGGAAAAGCGCTTTCGCCTTGTTGACGCTTTCCTCGTACTCGCCTTGCGGACTGGAGTCGGCGACGACGCCGCCGCCGGCCTGCACATACATCTTGCCGTCCTTGACGATGGCGGTGCGCAGGACGATGCAGGTGTCCATTTCGCCGGCGGCCGAGAAATAGCCGACGCAGCCCGCATAGGGCCCGCGCTTTTCAAGCTCCAGCTCGTCGATGATTTCCATGGCGCGCACCTTGGGCGCGCCCGAGACCGTGCCGGCCGGGAAGCCGGCGACCAGCGCCGAGATTGCATCGTAGGACGGGTCGAGATCGCCCTCGACATTGGAGACGATATGGATCAGATGCGAGGTCAGTTGCAGGGCGAATTTCTCGGTGACCTCGACCGAACCGATTTTCGAGACGCGGCCGACATCGTTGCGCCCCAGATCGAGCAGCATCAGATGTTCGGCGCGCTCCTTGGGGTCGGCCAGCAATTCCTCGCCGATCGCCGCGTCCTCGGCGCGGCTCTTGCCGCGGTGGCGCGTGCCGGCGATGGGGCGGATGGTGACGCGGTTGTTCCGGACCCGCACCAGAATTTCCGGGCTCGAGCCGACAATGGAAAAACCGGCGAAGTTGAGGAAATAGAGGAAGGGCGAGGGGTTGATGCGGCGCAGCGCCCGGTAGAGCGAGAAGGGCGGCAGCGCGAAGGGCGTTTCGAAGCGCTGCGACAGCACGACCTGGAAGATGTCGCCGGCGGCGATATATTCCTTCGCGCGGCTGACCATCGAAAAGTAAGTATCCTTCGGCGTGTTCGATGTCGGCTCGGCCAGCGCCGCGACGTCGAGCGGCTGCGGCGCGTGCGTCAGGGCGCGGTCGAAATCGGCGACGATGTCGTTGAGGCGTTCCTCGGCGCGCGCATAGGCGGCCTTCGCGTTGACGCCGGGCTCGGGACGCACCGGCGTCACCAGCGTCACTTCGTCTTTCACGGAATCGAAAACGGCAATGATGGTCGGCCGCACGAAGAGACCGTCGGGCAGGCCGAGCACGTCCGGGTTCTCGTCCGGCAGATGCTCCATCAGCCGCACCATGTCGTAGCCCATATAGCCGAAGACGCCGGCGGCCATCGGCGGCAGTTCTTCCGGCAGCTCGATGCGGCTTTCCTCGATGAAGGCACGCAGGCTTGCCAGCGCGCCGCCGGTGCAGGGTTCGAAAGCCTCGGCCTCGAAACGCGCCTTGCGGTTGATTTCCGACGCGTCGCCGCGCGCCCGCCAGATCGCATCGGGGTTGAGGCCGATGATCGAGTAGCGGTTGCGCGCATCGCCGCCCTCGACCGATTCCAGCAGGAAGCTGTTCGGCTTGCCGTCGGCGATTTTCAGCATCGCCGAAACCGGCGTGTCGAGATCGGCGACGAGACGGCGATAGACGACCTGTGCGGCGCCGGCCGCATAGGCACGTTCGAAGGCGTCGAAAGACGGCGAGATCATTGTCCGCTATCCGCCGCCGTCAGTTGTTGCAGCAGACGCGCATTGAGGTCGTAGCCGAGCTCGTTCTGGTAGCCGGTAATGAAGGTCTGGATCATGTCGGCCCGGATTGAATCGAGCACGTCCTCGCGCGCCTTGGCATAGACATCGGACGCCGGGTCGATTTCGGGGTCGATGACCTGCCGGATCTGCATCAGCACCAGACCGTCGCCGAGACCGACCGGTCCCCAGACGACGCCGCCTTCGGGCGCGGCGAATGCCTTGGCCACCGCCTGGCGCGAGAAGGTGTCGCTCTGCGCATAGCGCCGCATGCCGGGCGCGGTCAGCACGGCGCGTCCGAGTTCGGCGGCGATCGCATCGAAGCTCTCGCCCTTGTTGGCGCGCGCGGCCAGCGCTTCGGCGCGCTCGATCAACGCCGCGTCGCGTGTCTGCTCGCGCCACACCTTGACGACCTGGTCGCGCACCTCGTCGAGCGGCTTGAGATATGGCGGGTCGATATTGATGACGTCGATCCAGTAATAGCCGTCGTCGGTTTGCTGCGGCGGCGCCATTTCGCCGATTCCGATTTCATAGACCAGACGCAGCAGTTCCGGCAGGTCGGGCAGTTCGACCGCATCGCCGCCGCGCGTCCGGCCATCGGCGGTGATGCCGGCGATGTGGCGCACCGTCAGATTGTAACGCTCGGCGACATCTTCGAGCGAGGCGCCGCCGGCACGCTCGTCATGGATGGCGTTCTGGATGTCATAGACCTGGTCGCGCGCAATCTCGAGTTCGAGCGCGGCGCGCAGCTCTTCCTTCACCGTGTCGAGTTCGGCAAGCTTCTCGGCCTCGATCTTGCGGACATGCATGATGACCCAGCCGAGCGGGCCCTGGACCGGCTCGCTGAACTGGCCTTCATCGAGTGCAAAGGCCGCCGCGCCGAGATCGAGGGAGGCCAGCGCATCGCGCGTGACCATGCCGCGTTCGACATCGGCGAGCGACAGGCCGAGATCGGCGACGATGCTCGAAACGGGCGTGCCGGCGATGAGCTTTTCATGGGCCGCGCGCGCCGCCGCCTCGCTGGCGAAGGGGATCTGCACCACATCGCGCAGCTCGGGCACATCATAGTCGCCGCGCCGTTGTTCGAAGGCGCGCGCCAGTTCCTCGTCCGAAATCGTCACCGCATGGGTCAGGTCTTCGGGCTCCAGCACCATGAAGCTGAAATCGCGCGTCTCGGGCAGCGTGAAGGCCGAGGCACCGGCCTGATAGACGGTTTGCACGATCTCCTCGTCCGGCTCGCCGATCTCGCCGGCAAGCGCGGGCGGCAGAATGACATAGCCGACGGTGCGGGTTTCTTCCTGGAAGCGGCCGACCGCGGCGATCATCGCATCGGGAGCGGCAATGCCGGTGTCGATGACGTCGATCAACTGGCGGCGCGCCAGATATTTGCGCCGCTGCTCGATGAAGCGCTCCTCGGTGACCCCCTGGTTGCGCAGAGCCTGGCGGAAGAGGTCGCGGTCGAAGCGGCCGAAGGGGCCCTGAAGCGCCGGATCGCTGACAATGTCGGTGCCGACAACATCGTCGCCGACCGCAAGCCCGAGTTGCTGTGTGGCGCCGTCAAGGGCCGCAAGGCTCATCAGCCGCGACAGGGCCATGCGGTCGATGCCGAAGCGCCGCGCCATTTCCAGCGTCACCGGCTGGCCGAGACGCTGCCCGGCCTGATCCATTTCGACCCTGAGCTCGCGCTGGAAGGCGATGGCGTCGATTTTCTCGCTGCCGACCGTGGCCACCGTGTCGCCGCCATAGCCGGTGAAAATGTCGTTGATGCCCCAGACGGCGAAGGCGACCACCAGCAGGCCGATAATGGCCATGCCGACAAAACCGGAGGCACTTCTTCGCAACATATCGAGCATTTCGGATCTTTCTTTTGCGGTCGCGGTATCGGCGGCGCGCCAGTCACGCCGCCCTTCGAGAGGGCGGCATGATAGGTGCGGGGCCGGACACCCGCAAGCGGATCACGCGGGCTTCCCGGTTGATTTTCTTGGGAAAACAGGCCCCGCGCGCCGCTTGCGGCTGTCAGATCGACGGTCCGATCATCGGCGGTGCGCCGAACCGGACATAGGCATCGATGCTGGCCCGCGTGAAGACGACGAAGAGCCAGATCGTGATGAAGCTCGCGCCGAACCAGAGCACGAGATCGCGCAAGACTGTGGCGCCGGCCCGCGCGCCGCGGTCATCCGCCGCGACGGCGGCGATGAAGGCGAACAAGGCCGCCTGCAGCGCCGGCACGATGACGACAAGGGCACCGAGCAGGTCGTCCGGTGGCCGGGTCCGCAGCGCAAGGGCGAGAAAGGCAACCAGTGCGGCGCCGACGCCGGCTGTTTCGGTATTCCGGGCAAGCCACAGGGCCGGTCGCAATGTCGCACGGTCGGTAAGCGTGGTCATGAGATTCTCCTTCTCTCCTCGCACAGGCGAGGAAAGCTGTAAGTCGTTGCAAAGTATTCGCAGGCTCCGGCGCGCGTCGCCGCGCCTGCTACCGTTCGACGGGTGAAGTCTTACGGGTGAGGCGGGCCGTGGATTTCAGCCGCCCGGATCGATCCGGGAGCGGAACATCGACAAACACGCCGGGGATGCCGTTTGAAGTATTGGTGAGGCATGACGGAACTCCGGAAACGTGGGTGAGGATCACGGACCGGAACCCTGAAAACACAAGAGCCCCGATCTGGTTGAACGGGGCTCGAAAAAGTCGATTTTGCAGGCTATATCAGCGCGCGCGCAAGCGACCCGGCCCCGAAGGCGAGTAGTTTCGACCGATGGTCACGAAGACCCATTGCATGTGCAGCTTTGTCATGGCGCGCAACCTACGCGTGAGTCGTTTACTTGCCAATTGAATAATCGTGGCAATGGAGAATTTTGTCGCACCTGTGTTCTATTTCACGCAGGTCGTTGTGGTTGGCGCTGCCGTGACGCTCTGCTAAACGGAGCCCAGCAATTCAGAAGGCGATGGAGCAGGACAAATGGCGGCGCGCATCAAACCGCTGGCGGCGGGCAACTGGAAGATGAACGGGGCGAAGGCCTCGAAGAAGGAACTGGCTGCGCTGGCAAAGAAGCTCGGCGGCAAGAAGAAGCCTGCCTGCGACGTGCTGATCTGTCCGCCCGCGACGCTGATCGCCGCTTTCAGAGATGCCGCAAAGGGCACGAAGATCGCCCTTGGTGGCCAGGACTGCCATGCGAAAGCGTCGGGGGCCCATACCGGCGACATTTCGGCCGAAATGCTGAAGGACGCCGGTGCCGCCTATGTCATCGTCGGCCATTCGGAACGCCGCGCCGATCACGGTGAAACGGACGCCGTGGTGAGGGCCAAGGCCGAGGCCGCGCACCGGGCGGGGCTCGTCGCCATCGTCTGTGTCGGCGAGACCGAGGCCGAGCGCGACGCGGGCAAGACGCTTGCGATCATCAAGGAACAGTTGAAGGGCTCGCTGCCCGACGCCGCGACCGCCAAAACCACCATCATCGCCTATGAGCCGGTCTGGGCGATCGGGACGGGGCGCACGCCGACGGCTGACGATGTGGCCAAAGTCCATGCGGCCCTCCGCAAGAGCCTTGAAGCGCGCTTCGGCGCCGAGGGCGCCAAGATGCGCATTCTCTATGGCGGCTCGGTGAAACCGTCGAATGCGGCGGAACTCATGGGCATCGCCAACGTTAACGGCGCGCTGGTCGGCGGCGCGAGCCTGAAAGCGGACGATTTCTGGGGGATCATTTCGGTCTATTGCTGAAGATAAGCGCCGAATTCCGCGATTTTCTTATATTCCTTGTAAGTTGCCGGCGAAGCGCCTATATACGCAAAATCGAATTTTACTGGTTCGGCTGCTCTCCACGCTCGCGATCGAGCGCCGGACCTGTCTTTCCCGATCCCGCAAAGTTTGATCCGTTAGTCGCGCGTGCGACGGCGGCACTATCTCAACACACGAAGGAATGCCAACGATGGCGAACGGAACAGTTAAGTGGTTCAACGGTCAAAAAGGTTTCGGCTTCATTCAGCCGGACGGCGGCGACAAGGACGTTTTCGTCCACATTTCGGCGGTTGAACGCGCCGGCATGAGCACGCTCAACGAAGGCCAGAAGATCGCTTACGATCTCGAGACCGATCAGCGCAGCGGCAAGGTTTCGGCCGCGAATCTGCGCTCGGCTTGATTGCCTGAAAAGGGGCGCTTCGGCGCCCCTTTTTTTATCCGGAGCGGCACAATGGCGCGCAAGAAGCCGATGGACGGCGATTTCCTGATGTTCAATGTCGTCTATGAGGACGGCTCGCTGAGCTCGAACCGGAAAGTACCGACCGCCGAACTCGAAGGCGTCAAGGATACCGCGACCGCGCGCGCGATCATCGAGGCGCAGGATCGCGAAATCGCCGAGAAGTCCGGCAGACCGAGAGGCCGCGTCAAATCGATCGACCGCGCTGGCCGGAAATAATCTCGCCGGCACGGCCGAAACGGAGGACGCCATGGCTTTCAAGCCCAATTACAATCACGAACGCGCCGAGCGCAATCGGGCCAAGGCCGCGAAGGCGCAACTGAAATTGAAAGAGCGCGAGGAAAAAGCCGCGCTCCGCAAGACGTCGGGCGACGACAATAACGCCGCGCCCGAGGAAGGGTCCGCAGAATGACGTCGCAGAAGCACAAGTTCGACATCGGCGAGACAGTCGATTTCAACCCCGGCGGTTCCTATCCGCCGGCGGCCCGCGGCCGCTATGTGGTCCTGCGCCAGCTGCCCTCCGAAGGCGTCGACTATCAGTACCGGATCAAGAGCATGGCCGACGGCCAGGAACGCATGGTCCGCGAAGGCCAGCTGGGTTAACCGGCAAGCGCCGGGCCCCCGCAGCGCCGTTCCGGCCACCCGCAACGAGGGCTGGAAACCGGCGCGCTCATGCGCTACAACGCGCCCGGACTGACCCGGACCGGCAAGACCGGGCGGGCAGGTCCTTTGACCAGTTTTCGGACCGCGCGGAGCATCATGGCGACCATTATTCTCATTGTTCATCTGATGATCGCGATCGCGCTGGTGGCCTCCGTGCTGCTGCAGCGCTCCGAGGGCGGCGCCTTGGGCATCGGCGGCGGCGGCGACGGCTTCATGTCGAGCCGCGGCGCCGGCAACATGCTGACCCGCACAACCGCCGTTCTGGCGGCCATGTTCATGACCACCAGCCTGGTGCTGGGCATTCTCGCCTCGCGCGGCGGTTCGGCCGACTCGGTCCTCGACCGGGTGGTCGCGCCGCAGACGCTGTCCGACGAGGACCTGCCCCAGGTACCCGCACCGCTGGGTTCCGAGTTCCCGGCCGCGCCGGAGCCGACCGAGCCAAGCGTGCCGCGGGCCGAATAAGCCGAATTCGAGCGGCGCGGGCCAAAACCCGCCCCGGTCAGACAATTTTCCGCCGGAGCCCTGTTTGGCGCTTCGAATCGTTTTTCATTGTGTAATCTAGGGGCCCATGACGCGGTATATCTTCATCACCGGCGGCGTGGTTTCCTCCCTCGGCAAGGGTCTCGCTTCCGCAGCGCTCGGCGCGCTTCTGCAGGCGCGTGGCTATTCCGTGCGCTTGAGGAAACTCGACCCCTATCTCAACGTGGATCCGGGCACGATGTCGCCGATCCAGCACGGCGAGGTGTATGTCACCGATGACGGGGCGGAGACCGACCTCGACCTCGGTCACTACGAGCGCTTCACCGGCGTGCCGGCGAGCCGGGCCGACAACATCACCACCGGCCGCATCTATCAGGACATCATCGCGCGGGAACGCCGCGGCGATTATCTGGGCGGTACCGTGCAGGTGATCCCGCATGTGACCGACGCCATCAAGGAATTCGTGCTCTCGGGCAATGACGATGTCGATTTCGTGCTCTGCGAAATCGGCGGCACGGTCGGCGATATCGAGGGCCTGCCTTTCTTCGAGGCGATCCGCCAGCTCGGCAATGAACTCGATCGCGGCCAGACCTGCTACATCCATCTGACGCTGCTGCCTTTCATCCCGTCGGCCGGCGAAATGAAGACCAAGCCGACGCAGCATTCGGTGAAAGAGCTGCGCTCGATCGGTATTCAGCCCGACATTCTGATGTGCCGCTGCGACCGGCCGATCCCGAAGGACGAGCGCCGCAAGATCGCGCTTTTCTGCAATGTGCGCGAAACGGCCGTCATCCAGGCAATGGACGTCGACACGATCTACGACGTCCCGCACGCATATCACATGGAAGGCTTGGACCGTGAAGTGCTCGCCGTTTTCGGCATCAAGGGCGCGGCCGAGCCCGACCTCGCCAAATGGCAGACCATCACCCACAACATCCGCGAGCCTGAAGGCGATGTGACCATCGCCATCGTCGGCAAGTACACCGGCCTCAAGGATGCCTACAAGTCGCTCTCCGAGGCGCTGGTGCATGGTGGCATCGCCAACAAGGTGCGCGTCAACGTCAAATGGGTGGAGTCCGAGGTCTTCGACACCGAAGACACGGCTTTCTATCTCGAGGATGTCGACGGCATTCTGGTGCCGGGCGGTTTCGGCGAGCGTGGCTCGGAAGGCAAGATCCGCGCGGCGCAGTTCGCCCGCACCCGCAATGTGCCCTATTTCGGCATCTGTTTCGGCATGCAGATGGCCGTCATCGAGGCGCTGCGGAACATTGGCGGCCTCGAAGGCGCCAGCTCGACCGAATTCGGCGCCACCAACGAGCCGGTGGTCGGCCTGATGACCGAGTGGATGCACCAGAACGAACTGGTCAAGCGCGCTGCCCATGGCGATCTCGGCGGCACCATGCGGCTCGGCGCCTATGAGGCGGTGCTGGCTGAAGGAAGCCGGGTGGCCGGGATCTACGGCTCGACCCATATCAGCGAGCGTCACCGCCACCGCTACGAGGTCAACATGACCTATCGCGCCCAGATCGAGGCGGCCGGCCTCGTGATGTCCGGCGTCTCGCCCGATGGCCTCTTGCCCGAGATCATCGAGATACCGGATCACCCGTGGTATATTGGCGTTCAGTACCATCCGGAGCTGAAGTCGAAACCCTTCGACCCGCATCCGCTGTTCCGCTCCTTCGTCGAAGCGGCGGTTGAGCAGAGCCGGCTGGTTTAGTCGCACAGAAAGACAAGTTCGATGTCCGCCAACAAGACCGTCAAAATCGGCAAGCTCGAAATCGCCAACGACAAGCCCTTCGTGCTGATCGCCGGCCCTTGCCAGCTCGAAACGCGCCAGCATGCCTTCGACATGGCGGGCGCCGTGAAGGAGATCACGGACAGGCTCGGCATCGGCTTCATCTACAAGACCTCCTTCGACAAGGCCAACCGCACCAGCCGCAACGCGACGCGCGGCCTCGGCCTCGATCTGGCGCTGCCGATCTTCGAGGACCTGAAGAAGGAATTCGGCGTGCCGGTGCTGACCGATGTGCATGAGCGCGAGCAATGCGCCGAAGTCGCGGGCTCGGTCGACATATTGCAGATTCCGGCGTTCCTTTGCCGCCAGACGGATTTGCTCGAAGCCGCGGCGCAGACCGGCAAGGTCGTCAACGTCAAGAAGGGCCAGTTCCTGGCGCCTTGGGACATGAAGAACGTCGTCGCCAAGATCGTCGATGCCGGAAATCCGAATGTGTTGGCAACCGAGCGCGGCGTCAGCTTCGGCTACAACACGCTGGTCAACGACATGCGCGCGCTGCCGATCATGAAGGAACAGTGCCGGTGTCCCGTCGTCATCGACGCGACGCATTCGGTGCAGCAGCCGGGCGGGCAGGGCACGGCATCCGGCGGCGACCGGACAATGGTGCCGGTGATCGCCACCGCCGCAGTTGCTATCGGCGTTGCCGCGGTCTTCATGGAAACCCATCAGGACCCGGACAATGCGCCCTCCGACGGACCGAACATGGTCAAGCTCGCCGACCTTGAGGCGCTGCTGTCACGCCTCAAGAAGTTCGACGCGGTGGCAAAGGCCGCTTAAGACGGTTTCGCGTTTCCGGACGGCGAACCGGCTTCCACTTCGCCTGGAAGCGCTTCAAGCCGTCTGCTTTTCGCCCCTGATCTGTGCCGAGACCTGCGCGCGTAGTTCCTCCGAACCGAACTGCGCGGCAGCGGGATCGAGCTTGCCGAGCGCGAACTCCGGCGGCACGACTTCCGGGCCCTGGCCTGCCGGCAGCGGCGGCGTGTAGTAGCCGAGCGCATAGCTTCCCATCGAATAACCGATCAGCGCCTGCAGATCCGGCGAGAGATCGCGCGCGATTTCCGGCGGGCAGGAGAGATACTGGTTCTCTTCCTGGCGGAGCCAACCCAGCGTGTAGGTGATGTTGATGCCGATGCGGTCGCCATTCGACACATTGGCGCCGCCGCCATGGAAGACGCCGCCCGAATAGATGAGGACGGAGCCGGCGTTCATTTCGGCATAGCCGATCTGATCGTCCGTCGGCTGATAATCGTCCGGCCAGTCGAGACTGCCGGGGCAGACCTGCGTCGCACCGTTTTCCTTCGTGAAATCAGTGATCGCCCAGATGGTGTTGAACTGCGGTTCGATGTTCTTGAGATACGTGCCCCAGGCCCAGCGGTCGCGATGGATCTGCTGCTTCTTCTGGCCGGGCGTGATGCGGATGACCTGCGTCAGATGCAGCTGGATACGCTCGCAGAAGGGTTTGAGGAAAGTTTCAGCCGCCTGAACGATGATCTTGTTGGCGACCATCTCGCGGCAGGCAGGCGAACGCGCGACCAGCGCGCCGGTACGGGTCGTCAGATTGCCGGTGAAATCGTCGCGTCCGAATTCGGTCGCCTCGATATAGGGCATGGTCTCGGCGCGCACTTGCGCGAGCTGTGCGGGCGTCAGTGCATCCTTCAGGATCAGCGCGCCGTCGCGCTTCAGCACCGCCAGAATTTCGTCGGCGGAGGCGGTGGCGGGCAGCGTTTCGAGTTTCGGCATCTTGTCCTCCCGTTTGCTCTCAAGGCGCCGGCAGAAGCGGGCGCAGCATGGCTTCAAGTTGTTTGCGCTGACGTTCCGGCGGCCAGTCCTCGCGCTCCAGCGTCGCGCGGATGCAGAAACCGTCGAGGACCGAGATGATCGCATCGGCGGTCATGTCCGGCTCGATCGACGCGGCGAGCTTCCGTCCGGATTGACGGCGCCGGATGATCGCGGCGAGACCGTCGCGGAATTCGTCGTAATAGGCCTTGTTGATGCGGGCCAGCGCCGGATCGCCGATGGCGCGGCTGAAAAAGCTGAGCCAGACCCGCCAGTCGCGCAGCCGCTCTGCGTCGATGGGCAGGATGAGGGCCGCGAGATCGACAAGATCATCGACCTCGTCGCCATGCCGCAGCATGTAGAGGATATTCTGGGCAACATGGTCGAGAGCGGCGAGTAGCACCGCGTCCTTGTCCTCAAAATAATGGGTGATTGTGCCCGTGGTGGCATGGGCCGCGCGGGCGACGTCGACAAGCCGCGTGTTGTCGATGCCCTGCTCGCCGATCACGGAAATGGCGGCTCTGGCGATATCACGGCGGCGGGCGTCATGGTCGATCTTTTTTGGCATAATCGTAATTATATAAAAATTACGCGGGAGTGCAAGAGGGAGAAGGCATGGCCGGAAAAATAGAAAGCCAAAAACGGCTCCTATAGGCATCTCTCGTTTGTGCCGGTCGAGTAGACCGGGCGACGGTCGGAGGGACCGCCGCCCGACGAGGCCGCCTATTTCACTGGATAGCGTATATTGGCCAACTGGCCCTGATGCAGGAACTGGATGTTCTGGAAGCCGCCACTCTCAACGGTGTAGGTGATTTCCGAGGCAGTGGCGCTATGGACGATCATTATGACACCATCGACGTTCACCCTCACGTCCTGCGTATTCGTCCCGAACCGGTGCTTGTCCGCATAGGTGAGGCTGCGTTTGGGCAAATCGGCTCCCTTGGTCCGCGCACCTGCAGAGGTGAGAAGAAGCTGTCCTCCCTCGATGCCATCGAAATAGACGTTCATCTTGATGAGAAATTCCGGCTCGCCGATCTCCACCATCTCGTAGGGAACGGATGACGCGAGGTCTGCGACCCCCGTGGACGGATCGTAGACGTCGAGCGGTTGGTTGAGCCGCGAGAACGCATCGAAAGTTCCGTCGCCCGTCCGGTCGACCAGGCAACCGCCCAGATTGCCCGCCAAACCGCTGTATGTGACCGGCACGGTGGTGCAGTAAACCGCCTCGCCGTTCTTTCCCCGCGTGAAGGCGGAGAAGGTAGCGCCTTTGGAAGCCGTGAAACGGAAAGCCCAATTTTCGTCGTTGACGTCCGCGAGAAGGCGAGCGCCGTGCTTGGGCCCATATGTCGCGGTGTAGATGACCTTGTTGAGCGCGACGGTCTGCTTCGCGCCAACCGCCGGCGAGCTTTCGACCAGATCGGGCTTCGGATACGCGTAATTCTGGAACTGCGGCGCCAGTATCGCCTCCTTCTGCTCCATGCTGGTGCAGGCGGCAAGCGCGGCGAACAAGGCAAGGGCGGCCGTCGAGCGGCCCCATGTCGTGAAGCTCATTTGGATCTCCCCCCATTTTCCCCGGCGCAAGGAGGCGCCGGGTCAATGAACTGAACCTATCATTTCAAGCGGAGAGTTCGAACGGCTTAAACTTCTTCAATCCGCGCACAGGCCGGCATCGGCCCGGATCGACATCCAGCAGCCGTACGAATTGCTGACCGCAATGCATGTCGCGTTCGACCACGCCGTCATGCGCCGTTGCAATGTCTCGACGGCGGGCATCATGGTCGATCTTTTTTAACATAACCGTGATTATATAAAATAGAAGTGCGGCGCAACCGCTAATCGGATGGGCCGCTGTCTTGCCTAGCCGCGACCGCGATAGGGGGCGACGCCCTGATCGGGTGCCCAGACGCCGGCGGGAAGCCTGCCCTTCTGCCAGAAAACATCGATCGGGATACCGCCGCGCGGATACCAGTAGCCGCCGATGCGCAGCCATTTCGGCTTCAGCGTCTCGACCAGCCGCTTGCCGATCGCGACCGTGCAGTCCTCATGAAACGCGCCGTGGTTGCGGAAAGACTGCATGTAGAGCTTCAGGGACTTCGACTCGACGAGCCATTTGCCGGGCACATAGTCGATGACGAGATGTGC
>JAUXOE010000001.1 GCA_030682415.1 Parvibaculum sp. | reverse complement strand
TCTCGGTTCCATCTGCAGCATTAGCGGGCGCAGCAGGTTCACATCAGGGTTCTTGCGAAAGCGGCGCTTGATCTGCCAGCGGATCAGCAGGTCGATCAATGGTAGCTGCAGGCTCATGCGTATTCCTTTCAGGCTTTCACGTTAGGCTTTCACGCCAGCGCCGCGCGCTGGCATCGCGTCCGGATCGAGCGGCCAGCGGGCGCGCGGGCTGACCGAGATCGGATCGATGAGGCCTAATGCCAACCGCTCGGCACCCGCCCAGGCGATCATCGCGCCATTATCGGTGCAGAGTTTCAGCGGCGGGACGACGATTTCATAACCACAGGCATGAGCCGAAACCTTCAATCGCTCGCGCAGCATCATATTGGCGGCGACGCCGCCGGCGACGACGAGGTGGCGATGGCCGGGTGGGATCATGTCGGAAGCGAGCGCCATCGCATTTTCAGTGCGTTCGGCCAGCACATCGGCGACGGCGGCCTGAAACGAGGCGGCGATGTCGGCGCGGTCCTGATCGCCCAGCTGGCCGAGGCTTTCGGCCGTCTGCCGTACAGCGGTCTTGAGACCCGAGAAGGAAAAGTCGCAGCCCGGGCGGCCCATCATCGGCCGCGGCAGTGCAAAGCGCGTCGCGTCGCCCTCATGTGCGGCGCGCTCGACCGCCGGCCCGCCGGGAAAACCGAGGCCAAGCAGCTTGGCGACCTTGTCGAAAGCCTCGCCCACGGCATCGTCGATCGTCGTGCCAAGGCGGCGATAGCGGCCAACGCCTTCGACGACCAGCAGCTGGCTGTGACCGCCCGAGACCAGCAGCAGCAGATAGGGGAAGGGCAGACCGTCGGTCAGGCGTGCCGTCAGCGCATGGCCTTCGAGATGATTGACGGCCAGCAAAGGCAGGCCGCGCGCCGCGGCGATGCCCTTGGCTGTCATCAGGCCGACGATGACGCCGCCGATCAGGCCCGGTCCGGCGGTCGCGGCGACGCCGTCAAGATCGTCCCAACCGATCCCGGCTTCTTTCAACGCACGCGCAATCAGACCGTCAAGATGCTCGACATGGGCGCGGGCGGCGATTTCGGGCACGACGCCGCCAAAGGGCGCATGCTCGGCGATCTGCGAGAAAACGACATTGGAGAGAATTTCACCCCCGGCATCCAGGCCCGCACCGCGGCGCACCACGGCGGCCGCCGTTTCGTCGCAGCTAGTCTCGATGCCGAGCAGGGTGAGCGGTTTCGTCACGGGTTTTGCACCTCAAAAGGTCAGCCTTTCCCTCTCGCAAGGGGGATAAACGGGCTATAAGAAGCCCGAACGGCAAACGCGCCGCCAGAGAATTTCCCGGCTGGCATACAACCTTAGAGACCCTGCATGCAACGGCGCTATCGCATCGGCACCAGAGGATCGAAGCTGGCGCTCATCCAGGCCAACGAAGTGGCGCGCCGGATCGCGCAGGCGCAGCATCTGTCGGTCGAACATGCGGCCGAGATCGTCGTTATCAGTACGGAAGGCGACCGGGTGCAGGATCGCGCCCTTTCCGAAATCGGCGGAAAGGGGCTTTTCACGCAAGAAATCGAAGAGCAGCTTGCCGATGCGCGCATCGACATCGCCGTTCATTCGATGAAAGACATGCCGACCCAACTGCCCGACGGGCTGATCATCGATTGTCTGCTGGAGCGGGCCGATCCGCGCGATGCCTTTCTGTCGTCCAAAGCCACGACGCTTGGGGCCCTTCCGCAGGGCGCCATTGTTGGCACCTCGTCGCTCCGCCGCGCCGCGCAGGTCCGGGCCCTCCGGCCCGATATTCATGTGGTGCCGTTTCGCGGCAATGTCGAGACGCGTCTCCGGAAGCTTGCGGATGGTGTCGCCGACGCGACGCTGCTTGCAATGGCTGGTCTGATCCGCATGGGACTTCAGGACAAGGCGACGGCGCCGCTTTCACCTGAGGAAATGTTGCCCGCCGTGGCACAAGGTGCGATCGGCATTGAGCGTCGGGCAGGTGATGACGAGGCGGCGCATCTGCTTGCCAAGATCCATCACCGGGAAACCGGACTGCGCGTCGCCGCCGAGCGCTCGCTGCTTGCCGTTCTCGACGGTTCCTGTCGCACACCGATTGCCGCGCTTGCCGAAATTTCGGGTGAGCGACTGCATCTCCGCGCCATGATCCTGACGCCGGATGGTTCGGAAGTTCTCGAAACGATGCGTGAAGGTCTTGCCGCGGATGGCATCGCGCTTGGCCGCGATGCCGGGCTCGAACTCAAGTCCCGTGCGGGTCCGCATTTCTTCGACGGGGTTTGAGACGCCATGCGGCTCCTCGTCACCCGGCCTGAGGAGGATGCGATCGAGCTCGCGCATCTCCTTGCCGCGCGCGGCCATGAGGCGGTGATGGCGCCCGTGATGTCGATCCGCTATCTCGATGCGGCAGAACTGCCCGAGCGCGCCTGGCAGGCATTGCTCGTCACCAGTGCCAATGGCGCCCGCGCTCTGGCGCGGCATCGACAGGTGGCGGCGCTGAAGAGTGTGCGGACCCTTGCCGTCGGTCCGGCCAGTGCCCAGGCTATGGCGGATGCCGGCTTCCGGTGGGTCGAGGCGGCGGATGGCGACGCCGATGCGCTCGCGGCGCTGGTCTGTCTGGAGCTTTCGCCCGATGGCGGGCCATTGCTTCACGTGGCGGGCAGCGTTGTGGCCGGTGACCTCAAGGCGGTTCTCGCGGTCCAGGGTTTCGAGGTCGAGCGGGTGGTTCTCTACGAGGCCGTGCCGGTTGCCGCGCTCCCCTCACCGGCGGTGCGGGTGATTGCCGAAGGTCGTATCGATGGCGTTCTCCTTTATTCGCCGCGAACGGCCCGCCTCTTTCTGTCGCTGGTGCACAAAGCGGGCCTGGAATCCGAACTTTCTGCGATCACCGCTTATTGCCTGTCGCCCGCTGTCGCCGAGGTGCTGGGCGATGTGGCCGTTCTTACGGTGAAAATCGCGGAGCGGCCGGAGCAGAACGCAATGCTGGCTCTGATCGAGAGCTGAATTCATCTGAACTTCGTCCTGACCGGGCGCCTTTGAGCCTCTATAGTGTCGGCCGAACCGGCATGATCCCCCCAAGATGGTTCCCAATGACTGATTCAAATGACGCGGATGCGGGCAAGGGTCCCGAGCCCGAAATTCTGAAGCCGGATGCGGATGCACGACGGCACAATGAAAAGCCGCGCAAAGCGCCCCGCACGCTCGAGGGAACGGCAGAAGAGGTGCGCGGCGAGAGCTCGGCAGAGACGCAGGCGAGCGCGGCCGAAACACGCCGGCAAGATCCCGATGGCGGGGCGTCGGCCGGTGGATTGGCGTTTGCCGCTGCCGCCGGTTTTGGCGGCGCTGCGGTCGCACTTGTTGCGGCCTGGATGCTCGGCTTCGGTGCGCCCGCGATCGACACTGTGACCGATGAAAGACTCGCCGATCTTGCGGCGCGGCTTGCGGCGACCGAGATCAGCGGCGGCGACAGCGTGCGCAGCTTCGACGCGCGTGTGCAAGCACTGGCCGCGCGTCTCGATGCAACGGAGGCAAAGGTCATTGCTGCCGAAACGGCGGCGCCTGACGCACAAATGGCCCGGCTTGCTGAAGAGCAGCAATTGCTGAAAGAGGCGCTTGACGATACGCGCCGCATGGCGCGCGTCACGCAGGATCGGATCGATGCGCTGGCCGCGGGTCTTCCGCCCGCCGGCATTGCCGACCATGTTGGCAGCCTCGATGTGCTGGTGAAGGCGCTTGATGCGCGGCTTGCCATGCTCGCGCCGCAGATCGAAACGATGGAAGCGCGCGTCGTTCTCCTTGAGGAAAAGAAGGACGATCCGGATGCGGCGGCGCGGGCGGCGCTCGGACTTGCGCTTGCCAATCTTGCCCGCGTTGCCGAGAC
>JAUXOE010000038.1 GCA_030682415.1 Parvibaculum sp. | reverse complement strand
TCCGACATCGCAAGCTGAAACAGGTCCTGGTCGAGGTCTGACATAAGTTTTGTCCATCCGTTGTATTTTCAGTTTCGGTGCGCGCAGGTTAACGCGTCCGGCGGCGGCGCGATATCTATTGCGGCGCTTCCCCCCTTGATTGAAGGCGGGGGCAAACAGGGCTGCCCTGGCTCTTTTGCAGCGCAGCAAAGCCTGTGATAATGGGTCTCCAGAATGTCGGTGGACACGAGGGCAAGCGATGAGCAAGGGCAGTGAGGGCGGTACGGGTGTTCCGGGCAAGGACCAGCCCTGGATTTTCCGCACCTATGCCGGCCATTCGACGGCGAAGGCCTCGAACGCGCTTTACCGAACGAACCTCTCGCGCGGCCAGACCGGCCTTTCGATCGCCTTCGATCTGCCGACACAGACCGGCTATGACTGCGACCATGTGCTGGCGCGCGGTGAGGTCGGAAAGGTCGGCGTTCCGGTTTCCCATATCGGCGATATGCGCGCGCTCTTCGATGCGATCCCGATGGAGCAGATGAACACCTCGATGACGATCAATGCGACGGCGGCCTGGCTGCTGGCGCTTTACATCGCGGTTGCCGACGAACAGGGCGCCGACCGGAAGAAGCTTCAGGGCACGGTCCAGAACGACATCATCAAGGAATATCTCTCGCGCGGCACCTACGTGTTCCCGCCCGAGCCCTCAATGCGTCTGATCACAGACATCGTTTCCTACACCTACCGCGAAGTGCCGAAGTGGAACCCCACAAACGTCTGCTCCTATCATCTGCAGGAAGCGGGCGCGACGCCGGTACAGGAGCTGGCCTTTGCGCTGGCGACCGCGCAGGCGGTGCTCGACCGGTTGAAGGCGAGCGGGCAGGTGCCGGACAAGGACTTCCCGCAGGTCGTCGGCCGGATCAGCTTTTTCGTCAATGCCGGCGTGCGCTTCATCACCGAAATCGCAAAAATGCGCGCCTTTGTCGATCTCTGGGACGAGATCTGCCGCGAACGCTACGGCGTTGCGGATGCAAAGCTGCGCCGCTTCCGCTATGGCGTGCAGGTCAATTCGCTGGGTCTCACCGAGCAGCAGCCCGAGAACAACGTCTATCGCATTCTGCTTGAAATGCTGGCGGTGACGCTTTCCAAGAATGCCCGCGCCCGCGCCGTGCAGCTGCCGGCCTGGAACGAGGCGCTTGGCCTGCCGCGCCCCTGGGACCAGCAATGGTCGCTCCGCGCGCAACAGATTCTCGCCTATGAAACCGATCTGCTCGAGTATGGCGACATTTTCGACGGCTCGAAGGCGATGGATGCCAAGGTCGCGGCGCTGAAGGCGGAAGCGCGCGAGGAACTGGCGCGGATCGACGAAATGGGCGGCGCGGTCGCTGCCGTCGATACCGCCTACATGAAAGAGCGCCTCGTCGAATCCAATTCGGCGCGTCTCGCCGAAATCGAGGCCGGGCGCCAGGTCGTGGTCGGCGTCAATCGCTATGTGGAATCGGCGCCGTCGCCGCTCTCGACCGGCGCGGGCTCGATCCATGTGGTCGATGCCGGCGTCGAGGCCGAACAGGTTGCGGCACTCGAGGCCTGGCGGGCGGCGCGCGACAATGATGCCGTCGAGGCCGCGCTTGTCGATCTGCGCCGTGCGGCGAAAGAAGGCCGCAACATCATGGAACCGTCAATTGTGTGCGCCAAGGCCGGCGTGACCACCGGCGAGTGGGCAACCGCCTTGCGCACCGTCTTCGGCGAGTATCGCGCGCCGACCGGTGTGTCGCGCGCGGCACGCAACGCGCCGGGCGATCTCGACCCTGTGCGCGCGATGGTCGATGCCCTGTCCTCGAAACTCGGCCGACGCTTGAAATTCCTTGTCGGCAAGCCCGGCCTCGACGGCCATTCCAATGGCGCCGAGCAGATCGCCGTGCGGGCCCGCGACTGCGGCATGGATGTCGTTTATGACGGCATCCGCCTGACGCCCGAACAGATCGTTGCGTCGGCGCAGGAGGGCGATGTGCATGTCGTCGGCTTGTCGATCCTGTCCGGTTCCCATGTGCCGCTGGTCGAGGATGTGATGCGGCGGATGCGCGAGGCGGGGCTTTCCGACATTCCGGTCGTCGTTGGCGGCATCATCCCGCCCGAGGACGAGGTGGCGCTGCGCGCCGCCGGCGTCGCCGCGATCTATACGCCGAAGGACTTCCAGATCACCGACATCATGGCCGATGTGGTGCGGCTGGTGGACTACAATTCGGACGAGGCGGCTTGAGAATCTGTAGCCCCTGAATTCGATCAGGGCGCCCGCGCGACGACAAATGGCCGGATGTCTTTCTTCTTCGAACCATGGCGCTCGGTGAAGTGAGTTTCAAAACCCGCCTCGCGAATCGCTTTTTCCAATTCAACGGACGAAAAGGTCACCACGGAGAATGGCGCCTTACCGATCATGCGCATAAACGGGATCGCAAGGCCAACCAGCGGGTTCATGTCACCGATACAAGGCGTTTTCGAGATGAACAGTCCACCCGGAACAAGCATTTGACGGATATTGCCGAGCGTCCTTGGCAGGTCGCCAGCCAGATGGAGATAGCTGAAGCCGAGAACGGCATCGTACTTGACCTGCTCGGTCGTCAATGTGTCGGCGGTCGCTTGCCGGAAGCTCAATCCGTCCTTCAGTGCGTCGCTGCCCTGACCGGCAAGCTTTTCATTGGCGATCGTGATCATTTGCGCGGAAATGTCGGTGGCGAGATAGGTTTCCACGGCATCTGCAAGTCGCAGGGCCGCTGTGCCCGTCCCACAACCCAGTTCCAGCACACGGTGACAGGGAGAGAGCAGTTCGCGTGTCCGCGCCAGCGTATTCTCGAAACCAGCAATGTCGGCAATAGGAGAGGTCGCGTATTTTCGGGCAGCCTTGTCCCAGAATTGTGTGTCCTTGTCGCTCATCCACGTCTCCTGAACCTGTCTATGACCCGCGTCATTTGAGCCCGGCCTGTCGCCCGACCGCCGTCTGTTTCGCATATGGGTGGTGGAGCGGAAAGCGGTCGCGGAACGAGTGCGCTCAGGCTGATTGGCCGGATCGATCACATTCTTGCCATATTCCCATAATGTTTCTGCCGCATTGGAGTCCTCCAATGAGACATCTTGTTAAGGTGTGGCGGGCGTCCTTTCATCTCGACGATTTCATTTTGCGGACTCCGCCTGCCTCTCGACCGGTGTTACTCTTTCAGAGTGTTAACGCCGGTTGTGTCAGAAAAGGATCGGGCTGATGAGCGACGGTTTCGATACGGGGAATGCGCCGGGCGGCGCGCAAGGCAAGGGGCAGACGGCTTATCACTATGGCCGCGCCGCGGAGCCGCTTCCCGAGCTTCATGTTTTCTCGCGGCTTTCCGAGCTCGACGCAGCCTATGCGGCCGAGCTGGCGCGGCGGCGCGCGCGGCAGGAAACGCTGGAACGCGAAGTCGTCGAACTTGCCAAGCGCCTTTCCACGCCGCTTGAGAGCGCCGTGGCCGAGGCGCCCAAGCGCAAGGGCTTCTTCAGCCGGAGGGCGAAAGCATGAGCGCGATGACCCTCATTCCCGAAGACATGCGCGGGCAGATTTCGCGCAATTATGTCGCGAGCGAGCGCGAAGCGCGGTTTGCGTCCTTTCACTTCTTTGCCTTTGTCCTGGTCGGTCTCATCGCTGTCGGGGCATTGGTCGTCGATTATATGATCGTCAGCGAGTTCTGGACGCGGGCACTTGCCAATGAATTCCTCGAACTGCCAGGCGCGCTCGGCTCTTCGGTCGCCTTCAAGTCGATGCAGGTGCTTTTTGCCACCGTGGCGGCACATATCCTGTACGAACAGCTCGGCGCGTTCGGCAAGGCCGTCTTCGTCCGCATCGTCTTCGTGCTGGCGCTGGCGATGCTGCTCGGCGTCGGCGTGTTGCTGGCGCTGATGTCGCTGCCGAACGGCATTGCCGCGACAAGCGACGGCAGTGTCGGCTCATCGCTCGGCAATGCGCTGGCCGGTCTCGGCATTGCTTCGACGGCGACGCAGGAAACGGTGCGGGTCGCCTCCGAGGTCGACCAGATGCGCGGCTGGCAGCCGCTTGCATGGCTTGCTTCGCTTGGCATTGTCTTCCTTGTCGTCACCGGTGTCGCGGCCCTCTGCATTCATTATGCCCTGGTCGCGCTGCGCCGCGTCTTTCACGCGCGGGATTTCAAGTACCGGCGTATTGCGATGGATCGTCTGGCCGCGCTCGAGGCCGAATATGACAGCAATCGCCACGCGCTGACCGAAATGGAAGGTCCGGAGAACCGGCGCCATCTTCTGTGGACGGGTCTAATGCGCGAATGCCGCGCCTATGAACAGGGCCTCGATGACGCGCGCCGCAACGGCATTCTCGTCGCGCCGCGCCGCGGCTTCCTCGGCATGCGCAAGGAAAAGCTGCTGGTCAATGGCCACGCCAGCGACCGGGTCAAGGCGTGCGAGGATTCGCGTCATCTCGGGCGCTATGAAAAGCTTTTCGACGATTGGTGGGAACGTCGCTCGCGCAATGCGATGAAGGCCGGCCCGACGCGGATGGAAGCCGTTCGCGAACCGTTCGGCGAAATCCTGCCGCCGCGCGGCTCGCGCCGCATTCCGGTCGGCCGGGCGGGCGAGTGAACGGCATGCGCATTGTTGTGACCCTCGGTCTCGCCGCCGCTTTCCTTTCGGCGCCGTTTTTCAACGCCGGCGCGGAGGCTGTCGATGCGCCGGCGCGGCCGCAAACGGTCGTCATCGGGCTCGATCTTTCGAAGAGCAATCCGCTGGTTGACGATGCGGCCTATGCCGCACGCGTCGCGGCGCGCATGGTGTCGGAGATCGACAAACTACCGGTGCGCTCGCGCATCATGGTGCGAACGTTCGGTGCTTATGATTCTTCCGAGAACCCGTTGAAGGTCGATGAAGTCATCTCCGCGCGCGCCCGGCCGGAATCGGTCGCCGAAGGCATCTCGGCGCTCGTCGCGGCGATGCCGCAGCTTGTCGCCGAAGGCAAGCTCAAGGCGCAGGACTGGACCTATATCGTCTCCTTCATGGAGACGATGTCGCATCAGGTCGACTGTGCGGCCGGCGATGTGCGCGTCATCCTGCTGACCGACGGCTTCGAGGATTCCGAGCAGGCCCGTATGCTGCGCGGTGGATCGCTGCCGAAACCGGAACCCTATTATCAAGGCTGCACCGAACTGATGATGCTCGGCGTCGGACAGGGCGGCGGTAGCCCGGCGGTGACGAAGCGTGCGCGCGAACAATGGGAACGCTGGGCGCAAGCCGCCGGCTTCCAGCGCTTCACGGGCCTCTACGACTGGTAATCTCCACTCGCTTTGACGGCATGGCGCGGCCCCTATAGGTTCCGCCGCGGGTTTTCTCTCGCGCGGTCCCCGTCATGGAAGTCGCTCTCGGTCTTGTTCTGCCGATTTTCGGCGTCATCGGTTTTGGCTATGCAGCGGCCCGCTCGAAGCTGCTCGGCCCGACGGCCATCGACGGTCTCGACACTTACGTCTTCACCTTCGCCATGCCGGCGTTGCTGTTCCGCAATCTCGCGCATACCGAGTTTCCGTCGACACTCCCCTGGGGTCTCTGGCTCTCCTATTATGGCGCGATGCTCGCCGTGTGGGCGGCGGGTTCGCTTGTCGCTTTCTTTTTGCTGCGTCGTCCGTCATCCGATTCGGTGATGCTGGGGTTCGGTTGCGGGCAGGGCAACACGATCATGCTCGGCCTGCCGATCATTCTGACCGGCTTCGGGCCGGAAGCGGGCACGCCGGTTTTCCTGATCCTCGCCTTTCACGGCATCATTCTCTTCACCATCGCGACATTTCTGCTCGAACTCACCCGCGTTCGCGAGGGCGTCGCACAACCGAGCTTTCAGGCGATCCTCAAGGAAGGCCTCGTCAATACGGCCAAAAACCCTGTCATCATCGGCATCGCCGGTGGTGTCATTTACGGTCAGCTCGGGGTGCCGCTGCCGGCCGTTGTCGACGGCTCGCTCGAAATGGTAGCGCGGTCGGCCATTCCATGCGCGCTTTTCGTGCTCGGCGGCATGCTGACGCGCTACAGCATCAGGCGTTCAGTCGGCGCGGCGTCGCTTACCAGCTTTTTCAAGCTCGTGGCGCATCCGGCGCTCGTGTTTGTGCTGGCGCAGTTCGTGTTCGGGCTGGAGCCGCTCTGGGTCGCGGCGGCGACGGTGCTCGCCGGGATGCCGACAGGCGTCTATTCGTCGATCCTGGCCAATCGCTACCAGGCGGCGCCTGGCGCGGCCTCAAGCGCTGTTGTGCTCTCGACGGCCGCCAGCCTCGTCACGTTGACGGTGTTGCTGGGCTTCTTCCTCTCGCCATCCTAATCGCCTGCGGCCACCATGATCTTCGGTGCGTGCGGACGCGGCGATGTCAGGCGGAACATGTCTGGCCGGACGAAGAGGAAGTCGAGCGGCGTTTTGACAACAAGGCGGTAAGCGACAATTGGCGCAACGACCGCGAATGTGGTGGTGACAAGTGTAATGATGTCGCCATTGTCGAGACCCAGGCGCACGAGTCCGGTTCGCATGGCGGCCATCGGCAGGAAAAAGGCCAGGAAGATATAGAGCGAGTGACGGCCGATATAGGCAAGCGGTGCGCCGAGATTGGCTGAAGCCGCGATGCTCACCAATACAATGGCACTGCCGGCGCCGGCGACGCCCATCAACAGTTCGAGGCCACGAATATCCACAAGATGCGAGAAGACGACTGTGGCGACGCTGGCGAGCATCAATGACGCCAGGCTGATTGCATGCAGCGGTTTTTCCCGCGCCCAGTCGGCGAGTTCGAAAATCTGCTTTGCACCATAGACGCCGGCGACGAACCAGATGAAGCGCCAGGCGAATTCATCGATCAGCATCCAGCCGGTTTCGATCTCTGCGAAATAGAGCGCCAATGCGACGAAGAGCACGAAGACGGGCCGCGCACTGCGCAGCAGGCGCATGGTCGCAAAGAACATTGCCAACGAATAGATGAACCAGAGAACCGCGAAGGGCTGGATCGGGATCAACAGCAGGTCGACATAGGTGACCTGCCAGTTGCTGGTATGGGGGATGGCGATCTTCAGGCCGATCTGGATGACGGACCAGAGCAGGTAGAAATAGGCGAAATGAACAATCTTGCCGTCGACGAATTTACGCAAGTCGCCATATAGCGCCTTGTAGGCAAAGAGGCCGGCGACGAGGAAGAAGAGTGGCATGCGGAAAGGCTTGGCGAATTCGGCAAGCGCCCCGAATAGAACGGGCAAGTGACCGATCGCGACGCCGACCCCGGCCGTCGTATGCTCCATCACCACCAGGACGATCGTCAGGCCCTTGGCCATGTCGATCCAGTCGATGCGCTGTTTCGAGACGTCAAATTCGGTTGCGGTGGCCAATTGCGAAGCTCCTGGGCTCATGCATGCCGAAATTCGTCCCTTTTCGGGATCGAACCGGCTCCTTGAGCTCAAGGAAGCAGATTTCGCGCCAGATCACGCCGATGGCGGATGGTTAAAAGCCGACCATGCGCCGGATATCTGCCGGCGTCTTGCCGGCGGCACGCAGCTCGCGCAGGCCCATGTCGCGGGCGCTTTTCGACAGCCGGCGGCCGGCCGCGTCGCGGATCAGGCGGTGATGGCGGTAACGCGGTTCGGGGAGGCCGAGCAGCACCTGCAGAATGCGGTGGACATAGGTCGCCGGGAAAAGATCCTGGCCGCGCGTCACGAGCGTTACGCCCTGGATGGCGTCATCGACCGTTACCGCAAGGTGATAGCTCGTCGGCACGTCCTTGCGCGCGATCACGACGTCGCCGAAGAGCGCCGGCTTGACCGCGCAGCGGCCCGTATCACCGTTCGGGCCTTCGCCTTCCTCGACGAAAGTCAGCGGTCCGCCGACGATCTCCTCGGCCTTCGCGAGCGCCTTTTCGGTGTCGAGGCGCCAGGCATAGGTGCGGCCTTCCCACATCAGGCGGTTCATCTCGGCGGGTGGGAGGTCCTTGTAGATGCCGGGATAGAGCGGCGCGCCGTCGGGATCGACAGGCCAGTTGCGCGCACTGATGCCGGTTGCGGCGATGACGTCGGCGATTTCCTTGCGCGTCGCAAAACAGGGATAGACGAGACCCATGTCGCGCAGGCGTTTCAACGCCGCTTCGTAGTCGACGAAATGCTCCGATTGGCGGCGCACCGGCTTTTCCCAGTCGAGGCCGAGCCATGCCAGGTCCTCGTAAATCGCCGCCTCATAGTCGGGACGGCAGCGGCCGACATCAATATCCTCGATGCGCAGCAGAAAGCGGCCGTGCAGCTCCTTCGCGGTTTCGTACGCAAAAAGCGCGGAACAGGCGTGACCGAGATGCAGCCAGCCGTTCGGGCTCGGTGCAAAGCGCAGCACTTCGGTCTGTTTGCCGTTTTCCTGCATTGAACTTGCCGATCCATCCTTTAGTTTCGGACGCGCATTGTTATCGTGCGCGCGCATGTTGCGAAAGGGGAGGCGAATGCCGACAATTCTGACCGGCCCAAGCGTCGCTGCGGCCAGCGGTGAAACACGGCAGCTTGTCGTTCTCTGCCATGGCTACGGATCGGACGGCAACGACCTCATTGGGCTGGCCCCCTACTGGCAAATGCTGCTGCCTGATGCCGCCTTCGTCGCGCCGAACGCGCCCGAGCCCTGTCCCGGCAACCCAATGGGCTATCAGTGGTTCCCGATCGGCCGGCTCGATCCGGACGAGATTCGACGGGGCGTCGAGGCGGCGGCGCCGGTGCTCGACCGCTTCATCGACGCGCAATTGGGGCTGCACGGGCTTGATGATGCCAATCTGGCGCTGGTCGGCTTCAGCCAGGGCACGATGATGTCGCTGCAGGTTGGTCTGCGCCGCGCCCGGCCGCCGGCCTGCATCGTCGGTTACTCGGGGGCGCTGGCCGGGCCGGAGCGCCTTGCCGCCGAAATCCGGGTCCGGCCGCCGGTGCTGATGGTTCACGGCGACAGCGACGACATGCTGCCGGTTGCCCGGATGCATCAGGCCGTGCAGGCCCTTGGGGAGGCCGGGCTGGCGGTGCAATGGCATGTTTCGGCAGGGCTCGGCCACAGCATCGACGAGACGGGCCTGATGCTGGGCGGACGCTTCATCGCCGACGCCTTTGCCGGCCGTCACGAGGCGGTTGCAGCGCGCTGACGGCGACGAAATCTCGTGCCTTCACAAAGTTGTCGCGCCGGATATAGTAGGCTCGCGGCTACAGGGGAGCGGCCATGGCAAAGGCGCGCCTCTTCAGGAGGACGGTGTGCACGGATCGTTTGCGAATCCGGATAGTTGTCCGGCGCTGGTGCTGAATGCGGATTACAGGCCGCTCAGCTATTACCCTCTCTCGCTCTGGTCCTGGCAGGACACGATCAAGGCGGTGTTTCTCGACCGCGTCAATATCGTCTCCTGCTACGACACCGCCGTGCGCTCGCCGACATTCGAGATGAAGCTGCCGAGCGTCGTGTCGCTCAAATCCTATGTGAAGCCGGCGCGGTTTCCTGCTTTCACGCGATTCAATCTCTTCCTGCGCGACCGTTTCACCTGCCAGTATTGCGCAGCGCGGCAAGATCTGACTTTCGATCACGTGATCCCGCGCTCGCGCGGCGGGCAGACGACATGGGAAAACGTCATCACCGCTTGCGCACCCTGCAATCTCAAAAAAGGCGGCAAGATGCCGGCCGATGCGCAGATGTTTCCGATGCACGCGCCGTTCCGGCCGACGGTCGGCGACCTGCATCGCAATGGACGCGCTTTCCCGCCCAACTATCTTCATGACAGCTGGCAGGACTATCTCTACTGGGACAGCGAACTGGAGCCGTAGACGGCTCAGGCCTTTTCGGAGATCCGTATCGCCAACCGGCAGGCCGCCTTGATGGCGCCCGAGAGCAGCGGATACGCCGGCGCCTGCTCCGCGCCGGCCTCGATCGCCTCGTCGCGGTGGCGTACCTCTTCCAGACGGAATTCCTCGATCGTGTCGCGCAACGGCTTTTCGGCGTCACCCATGCCGTCGAGCCGGCCGACCTGCGACCGGTAGTGCTCGTCGATTACTTCTTCCACAGCCGCCGTGCAGGCATGGGCCGCCTTTTCGCCCATCAGTGCGGTTGCCGCGCCAAGTGCGAAACCGGCGACATGCCAGACCGGCGCGAAAGCGGTCGGGCGGACGCCGCGCTCATTGACGATTTCGTTGAAGCGAGCGAGATGCGCCTCCTCGTCCTTCGCCATGTGTTCGAGTTTTGCAACCAGGTCGCGCTTGTGCGGCAGATTGCGAAGTACGGCGAGCTGACCCTGGTAGATTCTCACGGCGCCATATTCGCCCGCGTGGTCGACGCGAATCATTTCTTCAATCGCGTCGTCGCATGTATGGCCAGGCTGCGCCGAAATGCGCGCCGTCTTGCCATGTTTGGTCGTGCGGTTGTCGGCGGTCATCAGGCTTCTCCGCGGCTGTCGCGGTAAAAACGCCAGAGCGGCAGCGCGGCGAGCGCGCCGAGCGCCATCGAAATCAGCAAATTGAATCCGGCCAGCGAAATACCGAAAAGCGACCAGGCTGCCTCATCACAGCGCGGCGCATGAACGCGACCTTGAAGAGCGGCCTGAAGTTCTTCCAGCGAACCGGCGACGAGGTTCCCCGAGCCACAGGCGACGGGGCCTTCCCACCATTTTTGTTCGACGCCGACGTGATAGGCCGAAATCCCGACAGCGCCTGCATAGGCGATGATGCAGAGGCTCAGAAAGATCAGCACTCCGATGCCGATATTGGCTTCGCGTGACAGGATACCGGCTATCAGCGCCGCGCCGATGGCAAAATAATGCGGAATGCGGCCCTCAAGGCAGAGCGAGCAGGGGATGTAGCCCAGCACATGTTCGAAGAAAAAGGCACCGGCCAGCGTCGCCACGCTGGCGGCAACCAAAATCCAGGGGATGGCGGTCGAGGGGATACGCTCCATCATGGCGATCATTGAAGCACGGGGCCCCCGCGCCTGTCGCGTGCCTTGTCGCCGCAGCGAGAGTTGGCGTGCCTGGCCATCGCCATTTCTTTTCGATTGAAGGCCCGGGCCGGCCCAGTATGATGCGCCCCGCGCTTCGGGAGCCCCTGTGGCGGAATGGTAGACGCGGCAGACTCAAAATCTGTTGTTGGCAACAACGTGCTGGTTCGAGTCCGGCCAGGGGCACCAAGCTTCGTACTTCGTGCGTCGGCTGCCGCGCCGTTTTCGTTGATGATCGTTCGCGCGGCCTCCACCTCGTTCACTTCACGCCGTCCCAATGCTCGTTCAGCAGCTTCGCGAACCAGTTGCGGAAGCGCTTGATGCCGTCCTGATCGAGACCGACCGCTTCGGCCAGTTGCCGTCCGACGATCGCTTCGCCAAAGGCGGCATTGGCCGTCAGCATCGCCATGAACAGTGTGTCTTCCTTGTCGGGTGTTGGCTTGCCCGTCTTCTGGGCATATTCGGCGCGGCGTAGCTGCAGCGCATCCACAATTTCGCCCATGATGTTGTGCGTGGTGGAGTTCTCGGTCGCGCGGCCAGTGAGCAGCAGCCAGGAAAGTAGACGTGCCGTACCGCGGTCGCTCAGTGCCTCGAACACATGGCCGATGTGATCGCTGGCATCGGCGTTGGTGTGGCCGCCGCCGAGTGCCGTCAGCATGGTGTCGCGCAGTTGCGTGTTGGCCCGTGCGATCAGTGCGCGGACCAGCCCTTCGCGGCTTTCGAAGTGATGCAGGATCGCGGGGTGTGAAATGCCGATGTCGCGGGCGATGTCCTGCAGCCGGAGGCCTTCGGGCCCCTGCTGCGCCAGGCGCTTCTCGGCGGCATCGAGAATGAGCCGCCTTGCCTCCTCGGCGGTGCGGCGGATGCGCTTTCCTGCCGGTTTGGCGGGATTTACGGCGGTTTTGGCGGCGGTCGACAAGCCGGACTCCCTCAGGAAATTATATTGACAACAATGTCAGTACTTGGTACATAAAGCAGCAAGGGACTTAGATGTATACCTCATCCTAGCAACGGGATTAGAGCGATGACGACAGCCAGTCCAGCCGATTTCAACGGATCCGTCCCTGCAAAGCGGACGCGCAAGCGTATCGAACCCCTGAAAGCCATCCGGGCGATCCGCGCCTTGATTGCCGACAAGGAAGATACGGGTCAGGTTTTCAAGATCATCGACGCCTTGTCCGGCAATGTTCGCGACCGCCAGTTCAAGCGGTTCATCGCCACCGAAATGGGGCAGCGGATCGTCGCCGAGAAGCGGGACCTGATTGCGACGCTCAATGATCGTGAGCGGCTTTCGCGTCTGCCCGCGGGCACGCTTGGCCGCGCCTATTACGAATTCATGGCCGAAGAAAATCTCACAGCCGACGGGCTCGTCGAGGCGAGCCGCGAAGTGCCGCTGCGCGATGAACGCGAGGAAGCCGAACGTATTTTTGGCGACCGGCTGCGCGATACGCACGACCTCTGGCATGTGACGACCGGCTACGGCCGCGACGGGCTTGGGGAGCTGGCGCTGCTTGCCTTCAGCTATGCGCAGACGCGCAATCGTGGCATCGGTTTCATCGTCCTGGTGGGCCTTCGGATCAGTACCAAGCGCAACCCCGATCTGAAGCTCGGACGCGTGATACGCGAGGGTTTCCGCCACGGGAAGCAGGCCGAATGGCTACCGGCGGCCGATTGGGAAGCGCTGCTCGACAAGCCGCTCGATGAGGTTCGCGCCTTGCTGGGTATCGCTCCGCCCGCGGCCTATCGTGCCGTTGAGCCGATCACGAGCGAGCGGGAACGCGCTTTCGCCGAACGGCAGGCGCTCAAGAAAGCGGCCTGATTCAGCCATTTTTTGAGGCTTCGGGCAGAAGGCCGCTTGGCCTTTGCCGCTTCCCGGCTATGCTTTGCCACGATGAAGCATGCGGGGAGGAAGCGGTGCTGACCGTTTATGGCCTGAAGAATTGCGACACCTGCCGCAAAGCCTTGAAATGGCTGGCCGATCAGGACATTCCCCATCGCTTCCATGACGTCCGCGCCGACGGGATCACGCTTGCCGACGTCAAGCGTTTCGCCAAGGCCGTCGGCACGGAAACGCTGCTCAACAAGGCCAGCACGACATGGCGAAACATGCCCAAAAGCATGGTTGGGCATGATGCAGGCGCCGATGCACTGAAACTGATGGTCGAACACCCGGCCCTGATCAAGAGACCGGTCTTCGAGAATCGGTCGGGCGGGGTCGTGGTCGGCTTTCGGGAGCCGCAGAAGGCCCAACTGGCGGCACTTGCCGGCGCGGTGACAAAGTGAGGCTCGGAGGCCGTGCGGCGCCCACATCGGCGCTGGCGCTGCCGATTGGAACACCGCGCCTCGTTCTGCGCGATTTCACCGTGCGCGATCTCGACGATGTCCATGCCTATGCCTCGCTTGAGGAGGTGACGCGTCATCTGATCTGGGGGCCGAACACGCTGGCGCAGAGCCGGGAGACGGTCCGGGGTTTCCTCGACGACCAGAAACAGAAGCCGCGTGTCAGTTTCGACCTGGCTATCGTGTTGAGGGGCGGCAAGCGGCCGCGTGTGATCGGCGGCGTCGGCCTCAAATTCGCCGATTGGGAGCGCCGGACGGGCGATCTCGGCTATGCGCTGCATCCGGATTACTGGGGCCATGGCTATGCCGCCGAAGCGGCACAAGCATTGATGGAGGCGGGTTTCCGCGAACTCGGGCTGCAGCGCATCTATGCGACCTGCGATCAGCGCAACAAGGCATCGGCGCGGGTGATGGAGCGGCTCGGGATGCGCCGCGAAGGCGCCCTGCGCCAGAGCAAATATATTCAGGGCTCGTGGCGGGACGAGTATCTCTATGCGATCCTCGCCAGCGAATTTTTCGCCTAGAGGCCGCGCACGGGCTTTGCCACCAAGTCCATATCTTCTTCATGGATATTGTCGCCGCGGCGGATCAGGAATTCGATCCAGGTACCGCGGTCGCGCATTTCAATGAGTTCGTGGCCGGCCTGGGTGCAGAAATGCGGCATGTCGATCCTCGCCACCGGGTCGCTCGCGAAGACGCGCAGAAGCGCGCCGGGGGCGAGGCGCAACAGCCGCTTGCGGGCGCGCAGCACCGGCAGCGGGCATTGCTGACCGATCACATCGAGCAGGATTTCGCCTGTATCCTCGCGACTTTCTTCCATTCCCGATCCGGCTCCGACAGGCGCTGACAGGCGGCCGGATGATGGCCGCGCGGGGCCGCGCTGTCACCCCGTTTTGACGTGCCGCCGACGCTAACGCCGAATTTACCGGTAAACTCCCGGCTTTTCTTGACGGTTGCGCGGGGTCACGGGCATAAAAGAGAAAACAAGAAGAAATCTGCTTTTTTCGGCATCGGAGGGATATGGGGATGGGTCTGATCAAACAGATCGGCAACGAGATTACCTTTCTGCGCGCGGCGATCCGCACGCTGAAAAAGGCGACCGCAATTCGCGAGAACGCGACACACACACTTGCCGACACGATCGAGGAACTGGCGCGTACCAAGCCGAACAATATCGCGATCTATTTCGAAGACCGGAAGATCACCTATCGCGAATATAACGAGGCGGCCAATCGCTATGCGCGCTGGGTCAAGGATCAAGGTATGGGGCGCGGCGACGTGATCGCGCTGATGATGGAGAACCGGCCGGAATATCTCGTGGCCTGGCTCGGCATCATCAAGGCGGGCGCGACGGCGGCGCTGATCAATACCAACCTCACCAAAGGCCCGCTCGCGCATTGCCTCAACATCTCGAACGCCAACCATCTGGTTCTCGGGGCGGAGCTCGCCGAGAATTATTCGACGGCCGCCGACCAGCTCGAACGGCCGATGACGGTCTGGGCGACCGGCGGGAGCGTGCAGGGCGCCAACGATCTCGATGCGGCGCTGGCGCAGCAGCCGGGCGATCCGTTGCCGGGCGACTTCCGCGCCGGCCTGACAATCGAGGACGACGCGCTTTACATCTACACCAGTGGCACGACCGGCAATCCAAAGGCCGCGCGCATTCCCCATGTGCGTCTTCAGACAATGATGGGCGCGTTCGCGGCGGCCGTGAATGCGAAGGAGAGCGACCGCATGTATGTGGTGCTGCCGCTCTACCACTCGGCCGGTGGCGTTTGCGCGGTCGGGACGACGCTGACCGTCGGCGGTTCCGTCATCATCCGGCAGAAGTTTTCGGCGACGAATTTCTGGGATGACACGCATAAATACGGTGCGACGCTTTTCCAGTATATCGGCGAGTTGTGCCGCTACCTGCTCAACACCGAAAAGCATCCGAAGGAAACCAAGCACAAGCTGCGCATGGTGGTGGGTAACGGATTGCGCCCCGAAATCTGGCCGGCCTTTCAGAAGCGCTTCAAGATTCCGCACATTCTGGAATTCTACGGTGCGACCGAAGGCAATGTAGCGCTGATGAATTTCGACGGTACGCAGGGCGCCATCGGCCGCGTGCCGGGCTGGGCCAAGAAGAAGTTCAATGTCGAGATCGTCAAGTTCGACATCGAAAACGAAAAGCCGGTGCGCGGCCCCGACGGGTTCTGCATCAGGGCCGAGGCCGGCGAGGCTGGCGAGGCGCTCGGCAGGATCAGCAACGATCCCGATCAGCCGACCGGCCGTTTCGACGGCTATGCCAAGAAGGAAGAGACCGAGAAGAAGATCCTGCGCGATGTCTTCGAAAAGGGCGACGAGTGGTTCCGCACTGGCGATCTGCTGCGTCAGGACAAGCGAGGCTATTACTATTTCGTCGACCGCATCGGCGACACGTTTCGCTGGAAGGGCGAGAACGTGGCGACGTCGGAAGTGGCCGAAGCGATTTCGGTCTTTCCAGGCGTCAAGGAGGCCAATGTCTACGGTGTCCATGTTCCGGGCGCCGACGGACGCGCCGGCATGGCCTCGATCGTTGCCGCGAACGGCGCGCTTGATCTCGACCATTTCCGCAACCAGATGCAGAAGGAACTGCCGGACTATGCCGTGCCGGTGTTTGTGCGGCTGCAGCCGGAAATCGAGATCACCGGCACGTTCAAGCACCGCAAGGTCGAACTGGTGAAGGAGGGGTTCGATCCCTCTGTCGTGCCCGACCCGGTTTATTTCAACTGCCCGGTGCAGAAGAAGTATGTGCCGCTGGATCAGGGACTTTACGGGCGGATTTGCGCCGGCGATTTCCGGCTCTGAGGCGATCCCAAACAAACTGCGAAACAAAAAGGGCGGCTCCTGCGAGCCGCCCTTTGCTATTGCGTGCGCCGCTTACTGCGCGGCGTCGGTCTTCTTGCCGAGGCCCATGGCATCGAGGATTTCGGGGCGGATGTTCTCGGTGCCCTTTTTCTCGATGTGCTGGGCGACGCGAGAGCCGACCGCCATCATGGCCTGTCCCATGAAGGTCTCGCGGTTGGTGCGCGCCCATTCGAGCGAAGCCTCGCGATTGACGTTCGTCTCCTGGAATTTCGGGAAGACGTAGCGCGCCATCATTTCATAGGACTTCTTCGTGTTGTCGAAGTCGGCCCAGTTGTGGGCGAGTTGCATGAAGCAGCCAAAACCGCCCGACTGTTGCTTGAGGCGCTCGATCTGCGCGATTGCGTCGTCGGGTGTGCCGATGACGGCCATGCCGGAATTGATCAGCGCGTCGACGGGATCGGAACCATCGGTCGGCGCCAGCGGCAGGGCCGCGACTTCACGGAAGTAGTAGAGCCATTTTTCGAGACCGAAGCGGACATTCTCGCGCGCCTTTTCACGTGTTTCGGCGATATGAACCGGGCCGACGAGACGCCAGGCGTTGCGATCGATTGTCTTGCCGTTGTCTTTTGCCGCGTCCTCGCAGATGGCCCAGTTGGTGGAAAGGGCGTTGAAGCCGCCGGCCGAGGTCGCGCCGATGGACAGAAGCCCGAGGCCGTGCCTGCCGGCCGCGGTCGCGCCTGTCGGCGAGACCTGGCTTGCGACCGCGATCTCGACGCCGGGGCGCGAATAGGGCGTCATTTGCAGGCGCGCATTGTTGAGTTCGAACCAGCTTGTCTTTGCCGTCACCGTTTCGCCGCGCAGAAGCGGAACCAGAACGTTCAGCGCCTCATCCATCATGTCGCGTTGTTTGGCTACCTCGATGCCCATCATGAAGGCGTCCGAGGGCAGCGCGCCCGGCCCGACGCCGAACATCACGCGGCCGCGCGTGATGTGGTCGAGCTGGTTGATGCGATCGGCGAGCATCCGCGGGTGGTGATAGGGAAGCGACGAGACACCCGTGCCGAGACGAATGTGTTTGGTGCGCTCGGCCAAGGTGGCGATGAAGAGTTCGGGGCTTGCGATCAGCTCGTAGCCGGCCGAATGATGTTCGCCGACCCAGGCTTCGTCGTAACCGAGCTTGTCCATCCACTGGACAAGCTCAATGTCGCGCTCGAGCGCCAGCGTCGGGTTCTCATCGAGCGGGTGGAAGGGGGCAATGAAGGCGCCGAAGCGCATTTTTGTGCCGGCCATGTCGGGGGTCCTTTTCTGAGTGTTTCCCTGTTGTCGAATTCTATGTTCTTGCGGGCGTCTTGGCCTTGAAGCCGTTCAGCGCGATGTCGAGAAATTCGCGATTAAATGCCGACGTGTCGGCTTCGGGGTGGGCGCTCCACCAGGCGGTCAGGGCGCTCCATGTCGCAACGATGGCCGCAGCACCCACTTCCGGCGTGAAGTTCCGGCGGAATTCGCCGCGTTCCTGTCCACGCCGCAGAACCGCTGCAACGAGGTCAATGACGCTTTCGTTGAGCTGCGAGGTTACGAGATGGGCCGCCGGCTGGCCGAGATACTCGTTCAGCATCTTGCGCATGACGGCCGCATTGTTCTGCCAGGCTTCCTCGAAAACGGATGAGAGGAAGTTGAGCTGTTCCTCGGCCGTACCGTCCCGCGTCGCCAGCTTCTCGGCCAGCGATGCGGTGATTTCGTCGTTGAAGGCGTGGATCAGCGCCGCCTTGCTGGCAAAATGCAGAAAGAACGTCGCCTTGGCGATGCCGGCGCCGGCGCAAATGTCCTCAATGGTGACGCCGTCATAGCCTTGCTCACCGAACAGGCGCATCGCCGTACGGTAGATTTCCTGCCGGGTGCGCTCCTTCTTGCCGGGGCGGCGGGGCGGGGCGTCCGTTTCGATCTCGGCGGATTTCAACGGCTTCATCCTCCAGGTTCTCTACTATGTACCGCTCAACAGAAATTAGACCACAGTACATTTTTCTGCAAGCGGAGGGTGGGGTGGGTAGTGTCTCAGTTTGCCGCTGAGAATTTTTGAGCGGCCCTTGGGCCTTCCGGCCTCCCATGCGATATTAGACGCATGACAGACTCCGCCAAAAAACCGAAGCGCCCTAGGGACACAAACCAGCTCGCCAAGCTGATCGCAGATATTGCGACTGGCGAAGCCGTGGAGAAAGACCCGGACGAGGGGAAAGACCCTGCGGCGGTCGCCTTGGGCCGGAAAGGGGGCTTGAAGGGCGGGAAGGCGCGGGCCGAAAAGCTGTCAGCAGAGAAGAAATCGGAGATCGCCAGCAAGGCCGCCAAGGCTCGATGGGAATCAAAATAGGAAATCCCTACTGATTTCTTGCACCCCTACTCGTTCCTGTGTATGTTCTTGGCACAGAGGCGCGGCGGGATTGCTATGTCAGACGATCAAGAAAGCTGGAAAATCAAGGCTGCTGAGGAGGTTACGGAGGAGCGCCATTCTCTTCTGATCCTCCGAAAACAGCGCGTGGCTGAGCACCAGCAAGAGATTCGTCGCATCGACGACAAGCTTTCCGATCTAACCGTCTCTGCGCGGGCGCTCGGCCTGCCTGTTACATGGCTAAATGAAGAGCGCGGGCTGACGCTTGCCGCTTCCGATTTTCTTGTGGTCCATCATCACGGCCCCAATGTGCGAGAAGCTGTCGCTAAGCCGCCGCCATTCAAGAATCGAGCCCTTGAGCTACTAGCCGAGGCTTATCCGGCTCCCATGAAAGCTGCCGAGATACGCAGCAAGATCGAAGCCGAGACGCGCTCCAAATTTCACGAAAAAACAGCAGGGATGTCGCTCTACCGGCTTTCACGAGACGGTCTAGTGCGCCGCGAAGGCAAAGACCTTTGGTTCTTTGTCCCTGAGGATCAACGCAACAAAGAAAACCCCGGGTCTGGCTCGCAACCAGAAGACCCGGGGTCATTGCTCTAGCTGGAAAGGAGACAAGCGATGTGCTGGCCGCCATCCGTTAGGAGGGACTAAGCCCGGCTTTGGCCGGGCCATTCCCATTCGGTTACCCCACGTAGCTCAACTGGATAGAGCGCCGAAGTCCCAACTTGGAGGTTGCAGGTCCGAATCCTGCCGTGGGGGCCGAACCCCTTTCTTATATAACCGATTGATTTAAAAGTCAATTTGCCATTTTGCGAGTCCCGCCAATGGGTTAGCGGAGCTATGCCCACATAATTGAACTTTATGCTTGACCGCTCATGCTTGACTCCCTACATTGATTGACATGAACAAGCTGTCCACACAGAAGCGCGCTCAAATCCTCGGAATGCTCTGCGAAGGCATGAGCCTCCGGGCCACGTCTCGGCTGGCGGACGTGAGCATCAACACGGTGACAAAATTGTTGATTGATGTCGGCACGGCTTGCGCTGCCTATCACGACGAGCACGTGCGCAACGTGAAGTCTCAGCGGGTGCAGGTGGACGAGATTTGGAGCTTCACCTACGCGAAGGCAAAGAACGTCCCGGCCGCGAAGGCCGCGCCGGAAGGCGCTGGCGACACGTGGACGTGGACCGCAATCGACGCCGATAGCAAGCTGATCGTCTCCTATCTCATTGGCGGGCGTGACGCGGAATATGCTCACGAGTTCATGCAGGACGTGGCGTCCCGGCTCGCGAACCGTGTCCAACTTACGAGCGACGGGCACGGCCCGTACCTTGGCGCGGTCGAGGATGCCTTTGGCGACGATGTGGACTTCGCCACCCTCATCAAGATTTACGGCACCGCCCCGGAAGGCCAGCGCCGCTACAGCCCGGCTATCTGCAAGGGCGCGAAGAAAGAGCGCGTCACGGGCAATCCCGACCGCCAGCACGTCTCCACGTCCTATGTTGAGCGGCAGAACCTCACCATGCGGATGCACATGCGCCGGTTCACGCGCCTGACCAACGGCTTCTCAAAGAAGATCGAAAACCACGCCCACGCCGTGGCCCTGCACTTCATGTTCTACAATTTCGCGAAAATCCATAAGACGCTTCGCGTTACCCCGGCCATGGAAGCGGGTGTTTCGGATCGTGTATGGTCTCTTGAAGACATTGCTCAGTTGGCGGACTAAAGCTTACCCGGCAATTTTAGCCGATCCAGCCGCCCCGGCTGAAATGTAAATGCGATAAGGTTCATTATCTTTGAGCTGCATCTTTCCGCGAACAGTGATCCACTTCTCTGCGCTCAAAGACTCTGCATAGATATTGTCTGTCTCGTCGATTTTCGGATCAGTGATAACTGAGGAGTAACGCTTTTGTGGCTGAGGATCGTCTTTAATTGAAAGCTTGCCCGTCTTGTTCCGCCGGTCTAACTCCGAGAACAAAACCACATAGTTTCGTTCGTCCAAAGTCTCAATGTTTCCGTCCTCGGAAATTGCGTCTTTCATTGGCCGATCAACTTCTATGGCCTCCGGGATATCGCCAATCCTAAGCGTCTCGCATGTTTCGCCAACGGGCTTCACGAGTTTCTTTGCTGCTGGCCTCTGAGCATCAACCACGCTTTCAGCCAGCCGCCGCATTTCCGAAATAGCGTGTTTAGATATTTGCTCATTTGACTCAATCGCTTTATCGGTAATTGCCTTAAACATTTCGGCCTCCTTCGGTCTCCCGCCGAACTTCGCCAAGGTCCAATTGACTAGAGCGCCCACAAGGTTTGATGAAATTGCTTGGTATATGTCCGGCAAAACCGGCACGAGCGGGGCTATGAAAATGGGAATCTGCCAACAGCCGTCTTTGGCGATGCCGCCAAGAACCCGCACTTGGAGTGCTGGCGCTCGCGTAATCACACGTCCGGTGTAAGCGAAGTTTGCAGACAGGGCGATCATGCGGGACGCCCCCAATAAGGACGTGCCTAAATCCGCCAGATCGACTTGATGGTTTTCGGCGTCCAGACCATCGTATCTCAGTACGATGGGAACAGACAAAGCGGCCATCCCGAATCCCCCCTACCCATGTGGGAGATTGGGTTATTGGCGAGGAAAAGGCAATTCTGCTTGCCATGCCGTTATCGCCCCTCAAACTGAGACACTACCGTGGGGTGGGCCGTTGCGACACTAGGGGGGATACCCTAGAACATTGACCCAAACGCCGAAAGAGTATCGGTCAAAACAAGCAAAACCGGGAGATGAAACATGGGACGGGTAAGCGGCAAGGTGGCGCTGGTAACGGGTGCGGCGAGCGGTATCGGCCGTGGCGCGGCGCTGGCACTGGCGGCGGAGGGGGCGAAGCTCATCGTCACCGATGTCGACGAAGCGGGGCTCAAGGAGACAGCGGCGCTGATCGCCAAAGCCGGCGGCACGGCCTCGGCCCACAAGCATGACGTCACCAGTGAAGCGCGCTGGGCGGAAATCGTCGCGGCAGCAAAGTCGGAATTCGGCGGATTGCACATCCTCGTCAACAATGCCGGCATCGCCATCGGCGCTTCGATCTTCGAAATGTCCTACGAAGAATGGACACGGCAGCAATCGATCAATGTCGACGGCGTGTTCTTCGGCGTCAAACACGCCATCCCGCTGATCGCGGCATCGGGCGGTGGTTCGGTCATCAATATTTCTTCGATCGCCGGACTTCAGGGTGCACCGGGGTTGGCCGGCTATTGCGCGACCAAGGGGGCGGTCCGGCTTTTCACCAAGGCGGTGGCGCTTGAATGCGCGCAAGCGCAGATGAATGTGCGCGTCAACTCGGTGCATCCGGGCATCATCGACACGGCGATCTGGCAGAAGATGACACCGGGCGGCACCGACGCGATTGCCTCCAGCGTGTTGCCGATCGCCGAGGGCGCCAATGCCATCGATCCGAATGCAATCGCGGCGACGACGCCGCTCGGCTATGCCGGATTGCCGTCGGACATCGCGGCCGGGATCGTGTTCCTCGCCTCCGACGAGTCGCGCTACATGACCGGCAGCGAACTTGTCATTGATGGTGGGATAACGGCCCGCTGACGCGGGTCTCGGGATGGCGGCATAACGGCGCGCCGCCTTATTGCGTCTGGACGATTTCGTCGGTGATGCGCCAGTGGCCATCGAGCCAGAGGGCGATCTCGCGGGCGCAAGGATGATCGATGGCGGCATAGCGGGAACGCAGTGCCGCCATCTCTTTTTCAGGCAGCGCATCGAGACCGGTATCCTGCAGGGCCGTCAGGTCTTGCTCGATCATCTGTGCGAGCACTGGACCGGCAATTTTTTCGGCGACGGCGTGGAAGGCCGCGTCCGGATCATAGGCCGTGTCCCGGTAAAGCATTTCGAGTGTCAGCATCGGAATGCGGCTCAGCATCGCCTGTGACGCGGGGTTGACGCCATGTGCCGAAATTTCAGCGCCGATTTCGCGCGTGCGGCCGGTGAAGGCGCGCAAGTGAAGGAAGGGCGACATGCGCTGGCCGTCATTGACCGGGTAATTGTCCCAGATGAAAGGCTTGCGGCGCAGCGTTTCGGCGGTGCGCGCGAGGTGATTCACCGGCAGTTCCTTCGAGCAGACGCGCGGGCCGGTCCACATGATTTCGACGGCGGGATCGAGACGCGCGCCCAGCGCTTCGAGATAGCCGGGCGGGCGCTGACCGAAGACGCGATCGAGGATCGGGTCGTCGGTGTAGTAGCTCGGGCAGGTGATGAGGCGGCTGGCGCCGGTGCGCGACGCGATCCAGTCGACAATCTCGATCTGCTTGTCGGCGAGACCCTCGATGTCGCCGCGCATGTCGTCGAAGAGGATGGCGAGATCGACGCAGCCGATGCCGTCGAGAAAGGCAAGCTTCGCCGCCAGCGCTTCGCGGGCGCGTGCATCGAAATTCAGATAGAGCTCGTAGGGGCTGAGGCCGACGCCGAAGCGCACGTCTGCGTCGCGGCATTGTGCAGCGAGGCGCGCGAGGTCGTCGGCCATTTCCGTCGGATGCGGCTCGGCCCAGCGGCGGCGCAGGAAGGTGTCGGCTTTCGGGGCATAGAGATAGAAGCCGTAACCATGGCCTGCGAGAAAGGCGATGTTCGCGGCACGCTCTTCCGCCGTCCATGGAAGCCCGTAGAAACCTTCGATCGTGCCGAGCTCGGGTCTCATGTCAGCCGCGCATGACCAGGAAGCCCGCACGCGGGAAATGCACCACCACCTCGCCGACACGCGGATCGCTGCGCTTCAGCGCGACGTGCTGGGCCGATGATGAAACGAGTTCGCCGGCAATCGGGTCGCGGCCGTAATCGTCGGCCATGACGGTTACCTTATCGCCGGGCTTCAAGCCGTTGGGCTCGCCCGGATCGGCTGTCACTGTTTCCGTCGAGGTTGCGGCCTTTGCGATGTCGAGCGCCGCTTCGCGCGAAATTTCCTGCCGGCTTCCATGGCCGACCGCCTTCACCCGCTTTTCCCAGGCGGCGAGATGCGGCATCGCTTCGGCGCTCTTCATTGCCGCCGGCACGATCCAGCGGATGAAAGCCAGATTGTAATAGGCATTGGCATCGGCGATGCCCGGCGCCTCGCCCATCAGGAATTTGCGGCCATCCGCCAGTTGCTCCTCGAGCCAGCCGAAATTGGCGCGCAACTGTTCGGCCATCAGGGGCGCGCCCGCCTTCATCGCGTCGGTGTCGAAGGGGCGGCCCATCAGTTTCGACCGGTCTTCCTTGAAATCCTCGCCCATCGCGTCAGGTGCATTGCCGAAAATGACGGCAACGGCGGCCATGAAGAAGCTGCGGTCGGTCCAGAGCCCCATGCCCCAGCCGAGGCCCTTGTCGCCGCCGACGAAGACCGACGGTTTCGGGAAGCGGCGCTCCAGTTCGCGGATGATGATCTGTGTGTCGCAATAAATGTCGGCGCCGATCTGCATGACCGGGATCTTGCGGTAGCCGCCGGTCAGCGCCACCAGTTCGGGTTTCGGCATGATGACGGGCTCGTCGCAGGCAAACCAGTCGAGGCCCTTGATGCCGAAGACCACGCGCACTTTCTCCGAAAAGGGCGAGATGTCGTATTGATGCAGAATGATGGAAGAGGCGTCGGCGGACATGGGCGTTCCTATTCGAAGTCGTGGCTGAAACGTATGTTGTCTTTCTTCAGGCCGTCGAGGACGATCTCGACGCCGCCGGTCTTCATCATCCACTCAAGACGATGGTCGCGATATTCGCGCTTGAAGAGGCCCTGTTCCAGCACATTCGCGATCTGGGTCATGCCGGCAATGCTGTCACGGGCTTCCTTGGCCGTCTGCGCGACGCTGGGGCGCGCATTGGCGCGGGCCAGCCAGCGGCCGAGCGGGGAGGTTTCGCCGGGCGCGTTGCCGAAGCCAGCCGAACCATTGACGTACGGCACGACCGAAAGGTCACCCCAGCCGAAGTCTTTGTCGTTGAACCAGTCGGCCTGCCCGAGCTGCCGCGTCAGCCATGCATGAATGCGCCCGGTCTGTTCGGCGGCGCGGGCCTGAATTTCGGCGGCCTTTGCGCCGCTGGCGCGGCCGAACCAGGCGATTTCACCGAGGCCCCAGTTGATCGCCTCGTAATGCGTGTCGCAGACCTCCTCGATCATGCGAACGCGGGCCCTGTCGGCCGGCGATGCCGGCAGCATGGGCGGGTTCGGAAACTTGTCCTCGAGATATTCGAGGATGATGGTCGAATCGAAGATCTGCACATCGCCGTCGATCAGCGCCGGCACTTCGGCGCGCGGATTGGCAGCGACGAATTCGCCGCGCGCTCCGCCCGCGCCGATGCCCTCCGGCGTCTTCAGCGTTAGATCGACGCCCTTTTCGCGCGCGGCGATTTTTACCTTCTGCGCATAGGGCGAGAGCGGATGTTCGTAGAGCGTCGGCATGGCGTCCCCTCCGGTTTCGGTCGACGCGGATCATCGGCGCGGCGCGGGCTGCTGTCCACGCCGTTGCGATCACGGCTGCGTGACGTGACGCAACGTCAGGGGAGACGGATGTCAGACCTTGAGAATGCCTTTTTTCTTCGCCACTTCCGCCATCTGGCCAAAGAGCGTTGCGGCGTCGTTGGGCGTGTGGTCGCCGTTGAATTCCTTGTAGAGCGTTGCGACATTGACGACGATGCGTTCGCCGTCGCCCCAGCTGTCATAATCCGACATGTCGATGTCGAGCGCCGCGTCGAGGGCGGACAGACCTGCATCGTGGCGCTTCTTCGCTTCGTCGCGCACATAGACCAGATAGTCGCGTACCGCCTTGACGCCATTCTTGCCGGTGATCGGCCCATGGCCCGGCACGACCGTTTCGACATCCATCGCCATGATCTTGTCGCAAGCGGCGATCCAGTTGCCGACCGGGCCTTCCCACATGATCGGGTGACCTTCGATGAAGAGAATGTCGCCGGTGAAAACCGTCCTGTCGGCCGGCACATAGACCAGCGCGTCGCCCGGCGTGTGCGCGGGGCCGACATGCATGATGCGGATTTCCTTCGATCCGACATGACGCGTCAGTTCGGTTTCGAAGGTCGTTGTCGGCAATGTCTGCGTGACGCCCTTGAAGTCGAAGGCGCCGAAGCATTGCGTCACATATTTTCCGAGATCGCCGAGGCTGGGCGCCATGTCGAGAAAGCCTGCCAGCAGCGCCGGCGGTTCGTGGCGCATGCCCTCGACGGCCAGCTTGTGGGCGATGATCTCGGCGCCGGCGCAGCATTCATTGCCGTTGCAGTGGTCGCCATTGTGATGGGTGTTGACGACGGTGTTGATCTTCGCCGCCGCCTTCGGCTCTGCCTTGCGCATGGCGGCGAGCATGTCGCGGGTCAGCGGCACGTCGAACAGCGTGTCGACAAGGAATGACTCGCCGCTGTCGACGATCAGGCCGGCATTCGACCAGCCCCAGCCGCCATCCGGCTGCAGCCAGGCATAGCCGCCATTGCCGAGATCGTGCAGGCCCTTGGTGTATTGAAACTTGCCGAGGCCGAGACCCATGATGTTTCTCCCTACGAAATGCCGGTGAGACCGCTGTCGACGGCCAGCGTTTGCGCGGTGACGTAAATGCTTTCGTCGGACATCAGAAAGAGCGCCGCATTGGCGATTTCCCAGCCGGTGGCCTGGCGGCCGAAGGGGACGGGCGTGCGCCCGCGCGACGGGCGGCCCTGCGTTGCGAGGCGGCCGAGCGGTGTGTCGACCAGACCGGGCGCGACGATGTTGGCGCGGATGCCGCGCTTCGCACCTTCGAGCGCCACATGGCGCATCAACCCGCCGAGTGCCGCCTTCGAGGCGTCATAGGCGGGCAGGCGCGAACCGGCGATCTGCCCGGCGATCGAGGAAATGAAGACGACCGGCGAGCCGTCGGCGAGGCGCGGCAGGGCTGCCTTGCAGCAGAGCATCGGCCCGCGCAAATTGACGCCCAGCACCTTGTCCCAGTCTTCGGGCGTTGCGCCCGCAAGGCCGAGGCCGCCGACGCCGATGCCGACATTCAGCACCAGCCCGTCGAGGCCGCCCAGTGCCTTTTCGGCTTCGCCGATCATCCGTTCGATATCGGCGGGTTTCGAAATGTCGGCTTCGATGGCGGTTGCCTTGCCGCCTTCCGAGGCGATTTTCGCCACCGTCTCGTCGGCGGAGGTCTTGTTCATGTCGGCAACCGCAACGCTGGCGCCTTCGCGGGCAAAGAGGATCGACATGGCGCGGCCGTTGCCGACGGGATCGGTCGCCGCGTCGAGCACGCGCTGACCGCCGCCGACCACCAGAATATGCCGGCCTTTCAGCCGCCCGCGCCCCGGCGCCTCGCCTTTCGACTCAGGCGGCAGCGCCTGCACAAACCCGTCTTCAGCCATTGTTCTTCATGCTCCGCCTGATTTCATCGAGACCGCTCGTTTCGATGTCCGTCTCTTCAAGTTCGATCTCGAAGGTTTCGAGGTAGCGGCAGACGAGAAGATAGATGCCGATGATGATGACCAGTTCCTGCATGGCGGCGTCGCCGAGCGCCGCGTGTGCGGCGGCAAAGAGCCTGGCATCGGCCTTGACGTTCGCCACCTGGTCGTCGGTGAAGGCCAGCACCGCATTTTCCGTCTCGCTCAGATGCGGCGAGGGCAGGGCGCTCGATGCCGCTTCGATTCGCTGCTCGGTCATGCCGATCATGCGCGAGACGCGGCGATGCTGGTGCTGCTCATAGGCCGAGCCGCAGAGATGGCCGACGCGCAGGATCACCAGTTCGCGCAATTCGGTGTCGAGCAGGCCATCATTGAGATAGGCGTTGACCAGCGCCATGAAGGGCAGAAACGAGGGGCCGCTGCCGGAGATCATCTTGAAAATGTTGAGCGGCGGTAGCGTTTCGCGCAGGGCGCGGGCCTTGGGCGCGAGCGTCGCCGGATCGGGATAGGGGATGCGGGCCATGGTTCAGTCCTGCATGCCCGGCAGCTTGACGCCCGACTTGTGGCCCTGATCCTCAATGTCGACATCGAAGGTTTCGAGGAAATTCGAGACCAGCGTGTAGAAGCCGATGGTGATGACGAGTTCCTGCATCTCCTTGTGGGACAGCTTCTCGGCTAATGGGTTGAAGGTCGCGTCGGAGGCGCGGGTGTTCTTGACCACATCGTCAGTGAACCGCATCACCATGCGCTGCATGTCGTCGAAGACCTTGGCCTCCGGGCCTTCGTGAATGCCCTTGATCAGGTCTTCGGACATGCCGAGTTTCCGCGAGATCGCCTCGTGCTGATAGACCTCGTATTTCGAGCCGCGCAGCACGCCCGTTCGCACGATGGCGATTTCGCGCAAGACCGGGTCGAGATCGCCATGTACCAGGATCGAATTGCCGAGCTTGATGAAGCTGTCGAGCATGTCGCCGGAGTGACCGAGCATGCGAAAAATGTTGAGATTGGGCAGCTTCTCGTAGGCTGCCTTGGCGCGGCCTTCGGCCTTGGCCGGATCGAAATAGGGGATGCGGGCCATGCTGTGTCGTTCCTCCCTGCGTGCATTTTTGTTGTTGCGGCCAGTCTAACCGGCGCTGCCCCTGCGTCCAGCGGCAAGAGGACTTCGGACCCCCTGAAAAGGCGCACCGGCTTTGCTTGCCCCGTTCGGCCGGGTGGGTAAACTCGCGCCCAACAAGAGCCGGCGGGAGAAGAGCGGACGCCGGCCAGGGATCAATGGGAGGATTTTCAGCATGGTGGACATGGCACAGGTGCGTTCGGTCGCGGACATTACCCGCGTCTGGGCCAAGGCCGCGCCCGACAGCATCGCGCAGGTATTCGAAGGCCGGGAGACCAGCTATGGCGAACTCGACCGCCGCGCCAGCCAGGTCGCGCAGGCGCTGATCGCCGATGGCTGCAAGCCGGATGCGCGTATCGGATTCATGGGCAAGGGCTCGGACCGCTATTTCGAGATGCTCTATGGCGCCTTCAAGGCCAAGGCCGTGGTGGTCGGCGTCAACTGGCGGCTGGCGGCACCGGAAGTCGTCTATGTGCTGAACGACAGCCGCACCGAGATCCTTTTTGTCGGCGCCGAGTTCTACGAGATGGTCGAGAAGGTGCTGCCGGATTGCCCGACGGTGCGCAAGGTTGTGGCGCTTGACGGCGGTCGCAACGACTGGGCCTCGTTCGACGACTGGCGTTCGGCGGCAAAGGACGCCGATCCGAAGCTGCCGGCCGATCCGGAAGACGATGTGATCCAGCTCTATACCAGCGGCACGACCGGCCATCCGAAGGGCGTGCAGCTGACCAATGCCAATTATCTCTCGATCTTCGACCAGGGCGAGAAGGCCGGCTGGGCCAATTGGGGCCAGGGCGAAGTGGCGCTGGTCTGCATGCCGCTGTTCCATGTGGCTGGCGTCAATATCGGCCTGATCGGCAATATCCATGGCTGCAAGAACATCATTCTCAAGGATGTCGATCCGCAGGCGATCCTGAAGCTGATCGAAAGCGAGAAGATCAACATCGCCTTCATGGTGCCGGCGGTGATCCTGTTCCTGTTGCAACAGCCCAACATCAAGACGACCAATGTGTCGTCGTTGCGACAGATCATTTATGGCGCCTCGCCGATTGCCGAAGATGTGCTCCGGCAGGCGCAGGAAACCTTCAAGGGCGCCGATTTCGTGCAGGTCTACGGCCTCACCGAAACGGCGGGTGGCGCGACCAACCTGCCGCCCGAGGCGCATGATCCGGCGCGCGGCAAGCTGCGCTCCTGCGGCGTGCCCAATCCGGGCATGGATGTGCGCGTTGTCGACGACAAGGGTGAAAGCGTGCCCGTCGGCGAGGTCGGCGAGATCGTCATTCGCGGCGGTTCGATCATGAAGGGGTACTGGAACCGGCCCGACGCGACCAAGGATGCGATCCGCGACGGCTGGTTCTATACCGGCGATGCCGGCTTTTTCGACAAGGAAGGCTATCTCTTCATCCATGACCGGGTGAAGGACATGATCGTGTCGGGCGGCGAGAACATCTATCCGGCCGAAGTCGAGAATGCGCTGTTCGGCCATGAAGCGATCGCGGATGCCGCCGTCATCGGTGTGCCCGACGAGAAATGGGGCGAGGCCGTCAAGGCGATCGTCGTGTTGAAGCCGGGACAGAAGGCAACGCCGGAAGAGATCATCGCCTTCGCCAAGACGCGTATCGCCAGCTACAAGGTGCCGAAATCGGTCGACTTCATCGAGGCGCTGCCGCGCAATCCGTCGGGCAAAATTCTGCGGCGCGAGCTGCGGCTTCCTTACTGGGAGGGCCGGGCGCGCATGGTCAACTGACCGGCGCGGCACCGACGCGATATTCATACCCGACGGGAGAGCGAGCATGAGCCTTGCCGAACAGGACGCGCCGGCACCTTTCAAGCCGCTGAAGCAGAAGCCGCCGAAGATCACGGTTCGCCGCGAGGCCGACGGCACCGTCTATGTTTCGTCCGACTATCCGCTCGGCGAAATGAAGCGCAGCGTCGTCCACATTCTCGAAGAGCGGGCGGCGATGCATCCGCAGCGCCGCTTCATCGGCGAGCGCGGGCCGGACGGTGCCTGGCGTTTCATCGGCTATGGCGAGGCCAATGTGAAGGCCAATGCGGTGGCGAGCGCGCTGCTGGCGCGTGGCATGAATGCCGAGACGCCGCTGATGGTGCTCTCCAGCAATTCGATTTCCCATGCGGTGATGGCGCTCGGGGCGATGAAGGCCGGCGTGCCGGTTGCGCCGGTCAGCGTGCCCTATTCGCTGATGAGCTCGGATTTCTCGAAGCTGCGCCATGTCGTCGGGCTGACGCGCCCGCGCATGATCTTTGCCGACCATGGCGATCTTTACGGCAAGGCCATTGCGGCGGTCGGCGCAGGCGCCGAAATCGTCACCTGCAGCGGCAGCATCGAAGGCGCCACATCCTTCGACGATCTCGTCGCGACGCCGGTCAGCAATGCGGTCGCCGCCTCGATGGAGAAGATCGGCCACGACACGGTGGCGAAATATCTCTTCACTTCCGGCTCGACCGGGATGCCCAAAGGCGTCATCCAGACGCATCGCATGATGATGGCGCAGATCGCCGCCGGCGAGGCGCTCCGCAGCGAAGCGCCGGACCCGGACGAAGTTCCCCAAAGCCTCGAATGGATGCCGTGGAACCATATCTCGGCAGGTAATATCGGTTTCAACGGCAACATGAATGCCGGCGGCACCGTCTATCTCGATGCCGGCAAGCCGATCCCCGGTATGTTCGAGCAGACGATCAAGAATCTTCGGGACGTCAGTCCCCGGGTCTTCGGCTCGGCGCCGGTCGCTTTTGCGATGCTGGCCGATGCGATGGAGCGCGACCCGACATTGCGCGCCAATTTCTTCCGCAATCTCGAATATATGGGCTATGGCGGCGCGACGCTGTCGAGCGACATCTACGACCGGATGCAGGCGCTTGCCGTCGCCGAGACCGGGTTCCGCATTCCGCTGACGACGATGTATGGCGCGACCGAAACGCAAGGCATCACCGTCGTTCACTGGGTGACCGAGCGCGTCGGTCTTGTCGGTTTGCCGGTTCCCGGCATCACGCTGAAGCTGGTGCCGAACGGCGCCAAGCTTGAGGTGCGCGTCAAGGGGCCGACGGTGACGCCCGGCTATCTCAACGATCCGAAGAAGACGGCGGAGGTCTTCGATGCGGAAGGTTTCTACAGCCTCGGCGACGCGGCGAAATTCCTCGACGAGAACCGGCCCGAGCTTGGCCTCGTTTTCGACGGCCGCGTGACCGAGGACTTCAAGCTGTCGTCGGGCACCTGGGTCTCGACGGGCACGCTCAGGGCCGACGCGGTCGCCGCCTGCACGCCGCTCGTGCAGGATGCGGTCGTTTGCGGCCTCGACAAACCCTATATTGCGCTGCTGGCCTGGCCGAATATCGCGGCGGCGCGCAAGATCGCGGGGCTCGCCGACGATGCTTCGCCCGAAGAAGCGATTGCGCATCCGAAGGTCGCCGCGCATCTGCGGGAAGCGCTGGCGCGCCACAATAATTCCGGCGGCGGTTCGTCGACGCGCATTGCGCGCATTCACCTGATGCTCGAGCCGCCTTCCATCGACGGTCACGAAATCACCGACAAGGGCTATGTCAACCAGGCAGCGACGGCGTCGCGCCGCGCCCATCTCGTCGAGCGGCTTTACGCCGAGCCTGTGCCCGAAGATGTTATCGTGGTCTGATGACGGAAACGGTTCGCCCTCACGACGTGCTCGATTTCTGGTTCGCTGCCGGACCGGAAAAATGGTTCACGAAGAGCAACGCCTTCGACGCCGATATCTGCCGCCAGTTCGGCGCGCTGCATGACGAGGCGGCCGCCGGCAGGCATGACGGTTGGGCAAACGAACCGCGCGGCGCGCTGGCGCTGATCCTGGTACTCGACCAGTTCTCGCGCAATCTCTGGCGCAACGACCATCGCGCCTTCGCGCAGGATGCCAAAGCACTGGCGCTTGCCGATGAGAGCGTTCGCCGCCGCTTCGATGTCGAGACGCCGGAAACGGCGCGCAAGTGGTTCTACATGCCCTATATGCATGCCGAAGATCTGGCGGCGCAGGAGCGCGGCCTGATCTATTTCGCCCAGCGTCTCAACGACCCCGAGACGATGAAATTTGCCGTCGAACATCGCGATATTATCCGCCGCTTCGGCCGCTTTCCCCACCGCAACGCCGTGCTTGGCCGCCGCACCACGGCGGAGGAACAGTCTTTCCTCGATGAAGGCGGCTTTGCCGGCTGAATGAATGCCGGCTATTGGTTCTTTTTCAGAACCCACTATATCCCGAACTGCGAAGCGTTGAGCCACATCGAGCGGGAGGGAAGAGCATGTCCACCAAAACAGCAATCGTCGCGGGTGTCGGTCCGCTCAACGGGCTTGGCGCGGTGTTGTCACGGCGCGTAGCGGGCGCGGGGCTTCATGTCTTCGTCGCCGGGCGGACGGCCGAAAAACTCGAGGCGGTCGTCGACACGATCCGCGATGGCGGTGGCCAGGCGACGCCCGTCGTCTGCGACGTGACGCAGGAGGTCGATGTCGTCTCGCTGTTCCGGCAGGCGGACGAGACGGGTCCGGTCGATCTCGCCATCTACAACGCCGGCAACAACATGATCGGCAAGATCTCTGGCATGGAGGCCGATTATTTCGAGCGTTGCTGGCGTGTCTGTCTGTTCGGCGCCTTTCTCTTCGCCCGCGAGGCGGCCGACCACATGAGCCCGCGGGGCACAGGCACGCTGATCTTCACCGGCGCATCGGCCAGCATGCGGGGCCGCGAAGGTTTCGCCGCCTTCACCGCCGCCAAGGGTGGGCTTCGCAACTTCGCGCAAAGTGCTGCCAAGGAGCTTGGGCCGCAAGGCATCCATGTCGGCCATGTGGTGGTCGATGGCGGCATCGACGGCGAGAAACTTCACAACATGGCGCCGCAATATGCCGCCCAGCGTGCGCAGGAGGGCCGCCTCATCGATCTCGAAGGCATCGCCGATGCCTATGTCTATCTCCACGGCCAGAAGCCGGCCGCCTGGAGCTTCGAAATCGACCTGCGCACCCATGCCGAGCCGTGGTAGGCGGCAGATTCCTCCCGATTCCTTAACCGGCGCGGCAAGGGCTGCCGGGGCGCGCGCGGCACCCTTTCCCTAACACCTTGAAATGAAAGGAAATCCGGGTCGGCTTCGGCTGGCCCACGGGTTGCAATTCGTTTGGCAATCGCTTCAAGCCAACCGGAGAGCCCCGATGATCACCGACCACGAAATCAACCTGCTGGCCGCCTATATGGTCGATACGCATGGCCGCAAGGCGCTTGCCTATGCCGACACGGCGGTCGAAGAACTTGAGGAAATCGGCGAGAAGATGCGGGCCGATGCGTGGCGGACGCTGCGTCGCGTCGTCGAACACATGGTCGAGGGCCGGATGAGCCGCGAGGGTCATATCCTGCACTGACAAACTTGCCGCTTGGCGCGCGGACGCCGCGCCGGTTAAAACGGGCCTCTTGAATTCAACAGGGGGCCCGTTCTCATGTCACTCGATCCACAGGCAAAAGCGATCCTCGATGCGCTGGCCGCCGATCCCGACGCGCCGCGCCTGATCGACCTGCCGCCCGCGCAGGGGCGCGAAATGTACCGTGCCATGGCGCAGGCGATGGACCTGCAAGGCGTCGCCATCGGCAAAATCGAGGACCGGACGATCCCCGGACCCGACGGTGACATTCCGGTCCGCTTCTACACGCCCGTTGCCTCCGGCAGCACGGTGCCGGCGCTGGTCTACTTCCATGGCGGCGGCTGGGTGATCGGCGATCTCGACACGCATGACGCGCTGTGCCGCACGCTCGCCAACGAGGCGGGTTGCAAGGTGATCGCGGTCGATTACCGCCTCGCGCCCGAGCATCCCTTTCCGGCGGCTTTCGACGATTGCCTTGCCGCCGTGAAATGGATCGAGAAGAACGCCACCGACATCGGAATCGACCCTAACCGCATCGCGGTGGCGGGCGACAGCGCCGGCGGCAATCTCGCCGCCGCCGTCGCCTTGCAGGCCAAGGCCGACAAGGGGCCGCACATCGCCTTTCAGCTTCTGATCTATCCGGTGACGGACGCGCCGCGCGGCACGAAATCCTACAAGGATTTCGCGGAGGGCTTTTTCCTCGAAGCCGAGGGCATGGACTGGTTCTGGAATCACTATGTTCTCAGCGCCGGCGCGGATGCCGACGATGCGCGTCACTCGCCCTTGCGTGCGGCATCGCTTGCCGGCCTGCCGCCTGCCTATGTCGTCACCGCCGGTTTCGACGTGCTGCGCGATGAGGGCCGCGCCTATGCCGAGGCGCTGAAGGCCGCCGGTGTTGCCGTCGAATATGTCAACTACGAAGGCATGATCCACGGCTTCTTCAACCTGCAGGGTGCGCTCGACGTCGCGCGCGACGCGGTCAAGGCAGCGGCCAAGGCGCTGAAGGAAGCACTGGCCTAATCGAGAAATTCGTCCACGAATTCGGCGAAAGAGGCGGCGACATGAGCGCCGCCTTTTTTTGCGGCCATCGCGTCGCCCTTGCGGTATTTGCCGGTGCAGACCAGGGCGGCCGCGAGCCCGGCCTTGCGCGCACCTGTCACATCCGCCTCGAGATCGTCGCCCACCATCAATACGCTTTCGGATGGCAGGCTGAATGCCGCAGCTGCTGCGCGGAAGAAGTCCGGCGAGGGCTTGCCGATCAGCCTTGCCTCGGTGCCGCTTGCGTATTCGAGCGCGGCCACGAAAGGCCCGGCATCGAGTTCAAGACCATTTACGCCGCGAAAGAAGCGGTTGCGGCCGAGCGCATAGAGACGTCCGCCCTCGATCAGAATTTCAAAGGCGCGGTTCAGCCGCTCGAAGGTGAAATACTCGCCGGCATCGCCCAGCAGAACCGCATTGGGCGCGTCGGCCTCGGGTGGACAATCGGGCAGCAGATCGGGATGAACGAGAAGATGCGGGCGCGCCCCGTCCGCATCGAGGATCGCGGCGGCGACGCTTGCAGGGGTCACGATGTCGGCCGCTGTGACGTCGAAATCGAGCGCGGCAAGACGTTCGGCAAGCGCCGCTCGCGTCGTGCGTGTCGTATTGGTCAGAAGGCGAAAGGGCCGGCCGGATGCTTTCAGGCGCGCGAAGGCGGCCACCGAGCCAGAAATGGCCTCGTCGCCCTGATACAAGACGCCGCCGACATCCAGCAGCAGGCCCGCGCTTTCCTTCAGGGATTCTGGTGTCATCGCGCGTTCCTCGCGCCGGAACTGCCCGCCCGGTCAGAATCCTAGTCCGGGCATGGAAGTGAAGGCAAGCATGGGATATATGGCGGATAACAAGAGGGAGAAGATCATGCCGGCTTTGCGCGCACCACTGGTTCATCCATTCTCGAATTTCGACGTGCCGCATCTGCTGGCGGTGCATGTTGCGGCGCGGGGCGCGCATCCTTTCCTGATCTGGGAGCCTTTTGAGGGCGCGCCGAAAGTCTGGAGCTATGCGCAGTTCGCGCATGAGGTGCAGGCGGTCGCGGCCGGCCTGAAGAAGCGGGGCGTCCGGACCGGCGAGCGCGTGCTGATCCATCTCGACAATTGTCCTGAAAGCTTGATTGCCTGGTATGCCTGCGCCCATCTCGGCGCGGTTGCCGTCACCACCAATGCACGCTCGGTTGCCGACGATCTCATCTACTTCAGCGAACACGCAGCTGTCGTCGGCGCGATCACGCAGCCGGCCTTCGCCGGTCTTGTGGCGTCGTCATGCAAGAACATCAAATGGCTTGCCGTCACCGAAACCGATAATGGTGTGGCGCCGAAAGAGGCGAACCGCCCGCCGAAAGCGGAAAGTTTCGCCGCGCTTTACGGCGATCCGGCCGATGTACCGTTGCGCACGCCCGATCCGATGCTGCCGGTCGGCGTGCAATACACCTCGGGCACCACGTCGCGCCCCAAGGGTGTCGTCTGGACGCATGCCAATGCGCTGTGGGGCGCCAAGCTCTGCGCCATGCATGAAGACCTGCGGCCCTCGGACGTGCATCTCACCTATCTGCCGCTCTTCCACACCAATGCGCAGTCCTATTCGGTACTGGCCGCGCTCTGGGTCGGCGCGACCGTGGTGTTGCAGCCGCGCTTTTCGGCGTCGCGTTTCTGGTCCGTCTCGCAGAAACATGGCTGCACCTGGACCTCGATGGTGCCGTTCTGCGTGCGCGCGCTGATGGGCCAGGAAAAGCCGAAGTCGCACAGCTACCGGTTCTGGGGCAACGGCATTTCGGCGCCGCCGACCGACGCGCATTTCGGC
>JAUXOE010000284.1 GCA_030682415.1 Parvibaculum sp. | reverse complement strand
GCACGCACCATTGTCGAGTTTTTCCGCGAGCCCGATGCGCAAATCGGCTTCCTGTTCGGCCAATGGCTGACCATGGGCATGATGCTGTCGATTCCGATGGCACTTGTCGGCGCCGCCATCATCTGGAAATCGGCGACAAGCAAGGCCCCGACACCGAAGCCCAAACGGAAATGAATGCGGGCCACACAGCGCTCGCACGTCATATCGTCCGGCTGATCGAGGAAACGGGGCCGATCCCGCTCTCGCAGTACATGGCGATCGCACTCGGCCACCCCGAGCACGGCTATTACATGACGCGCGACCCATTGGGCCGGCGCGGCGATTTCGTCACCGCACCCGAAGTCAGCCAGATGTTCGGCGAACTGGTCGGCCTCTGGCTGGCCGATGCCTGGGTAGCGCAAGGCGCACCTGCGTCCTTCGTTTTGGCCGAACTCGGCCCCGGTCGCGGCACATTGATGGCCGACGCCCTTCGCGCCATGCGCGCCATCCCCGGAATGACCGAAGCCGCGGACGTGCATTTCGTCGAAACCAGCCCCGTCTTGCGCCAGGCCCAGAAGAAGCGCGTCCCGCAAGCGACATGGCACGAGCGCATCGACACATTGCCCGATCAACCGCTTTTCCTGATCGCCAATGAATTCTTCGACGCCTTGCCGATTGTCCAGTACCAGCGCACCGGGCGCGGCTGGTGCGAGCGCTATGTGGGTCTTGCGGAAGGCCGATTGGCGCCCGTGCTCGCGCCCGTCCCGCTTGCAAGCGACAAGGCGCTGCCGGCCGCCATGCGAGACGCCCCGGTGGGTGCCTTTGCCGAAACCTCTCCGGCATCACTCGCAATCGCCGAAGGCATATCGGCACGCATCGCCGCGCGCGGCGGCGCGGCATTGATCGTCGACTACGGCCATGTCCGAAGCGCACCCGGCGACACGTTGCAGGCCCTGCGCAACCATGAATATGCCGATCCCTTAGACGCACCGGGCGAGGCGGATCTGACGGCACATGTCGATTTTGAAAGCCTCGCGCTTGCGGTTGTCGCGGGCGGGGCCGCGGCCTACGGGCCGGTCGAGCAAGGCGCCTTTCTGACAGCGCTCGGCATCGAAGCGCGCGCCGCAACCCTGCGCAAACAGGCGACCGAAGCGCAAGCCCGCGACATCAATTCAGGACTGCAGCGATTGACCGCGCCCGATGAGATGGGCAGCCTGTTCAAGGTGCTCGGTATTGCCCCGCGCGGTACGATACCGCCACCCGGATTTTCTTGAGGTTGCCCGATGCTGACCGCCAAACCCCTCGACGTCATCGCCCATATCCGGCACGGCTTTTTTACGCGTGAGGGCGGCGGGTCCAATGGTATCTACGCTTCGCTCAATTGCGGTCTCGGTTCCGGCGACGACAAGGAAAAGGTAAGAAAAAACCGCGCCACCGTTGCTCAGGCGCTGGGCGTCGAACCGGACAATCTGGTCACCGTCCACCAGATTCACAGCGCCGACGTGATCGACGTGACGGCGCCATGGGCTTGGGAAAACGCGCCGCAAGCCGATGCGATGGTGACGGCCACCGCCGGTATTGTGCTGGGCGTTCTGGCCGCCGATTGTGCGCCGGTGCTCTTCGCCGACAAGAATGCCCGCGTCATCGGCGCGGCGCATGCAGGCTGGAAGGGGGCGTTGACCGGCGTCATGGAGGCCACCATCGAGGCGATGGAACGGCTCGGGGCAACGCGCGGCCACATCGCGGCCGCGATCGGCCCCTGTATCTCCAGGGAAGCCTATGAGGTTGGCCATGAGTTCCGAACGCGATTCGTCGAGGCCGATGCGGCCAACGCCAAATGGTTTACAGCCTCCGAAAAGCCCGGCCACTTCATGTTCGACCTGCCCGGCTATGTCGAAGCACGGCTGACTGCTGCCGAAATCGGCGCCGTTTCGATGCTCGGCCACTGCACCTATGCCGACCGGGCCCGATTCTTTTCCTATCGCCGCGCGACTCACCGCGGCGAACCGGATTACGGCCGGCAAATATCGGCAGTCATGCTGCGGCCCGAATAGATGACAGTCCGGCGACGAGGGTCCGAATCGGACTAGACTGTCCCCCAGCAGGCGCCCACCATCCGGGCAAGGCATTGGGGCATCCGGCGGTGCTGACGAAAACGCAACCCGAATTCGCGAAAGACGCTTCGGACTGGAAACGGACCGGTGCGCACCGGCTTCGTATCGGCGTTGCCATCGCCATTTTCGCGATGGCTGCCTGCGCCGACGAGGCGGCCTCGGACCGCAACGCACGGCCTGCCGAAGCGGCAGCGACAACGGCCGCCCAATCCAGCCATGGACCCGGCATCGCCATCGCCGCCCTGAGTGGCGCGCCAATGGCGGAGGCGGCCATCTTTGCCGCGCTGCTGAAAGAGGAAGCGGCCAAAGCGCGGCTTCCGGTCGCCGATGGCGAAGCGAGCACCTACGAAATATCGGGCGCAATGGATGCCGGAGAGAATGCCGAGGGTGCCTATGTCGTCACCGTGATCGACGTGCGCGATGCAACAGGCGCGCGGGTCCACCGCGTCGTCAACGAAGAAACCCTGCCGCTCCGCGCCGGAAACGGCGACCCCTGGGCCCATATCGCCCGGACCGACCTGCGTCGTATCGCCGGTGATGCGGCGGCGCGGCTGGCCGTCTGGTACGCAAGCGAAATCGATGCGCAAAGCGGCGCGATGACGACGGCCGGAAGCATCGACAACATCGTCACCGGCAGCATTGCCGCCAGCACCACGCAAGCACCGCAGGACCGCCTGCCCTTCGACATCATAGTCGGTGCGGCGCCCGGCGACGGCAATGCGGCGCTGACGCGGGCCCTCGACAGCGCACTGGCCCGCCGCGTCCCGACCGCGACCTGGCTGCGCAACGAGGGATACAAGATCGAGGGCAGCATCTTCACCGCCTCGCGCAATGACGGCCGCACCGAAGTTTCAATCCACTGGATCGTGACATCGCTGAGCGGCGAGACGCTGGGCGAAGTGAAACAGCGAAACGCGCTCGATGCGGCGAGCATCGCGGGGAACTGGGGCAAGCTCGCCGAGAACGCCGCGGAGGCCGCCGCCGAGGGGGTGATGGCGCTGCTAGCGCCGTCGCAAGGTCGGTCCTGATTGCGCGCGAATGCCCTGAAAACAGGCAGTTTCGGGCCGAAAGTTTGCGTGTTTACAGGGTCGGGCCCCCTTGTTACAACGCGCTCGCGCCGTCATCGGCCTGTCATGTTTCCGGCAGGGCTGTTGCGGCGATTTGAAGTTCAGGGGCGAAGCGCGGGGATCACGGCATGAAACTGGTCGCAGGCAATTCAAACCGGGCGCTTGCCGAAGCCATCGCCGCCTATCTGAACCTGCCGCTCACCAAATCGGTCGTCCGCCGCTTCGCGGACATGGAAATCTTCGTCGAGATTCAGGAGAACGTCCGCGGCGAGGACGTCTTCGTGATCCAGTCGACTTCCTATCCCGCCAACGACCATCTGATGGAAACGCTGATCATCATGGACGCGCTCAGGCGCGCCTCGGCGCGGCGCATCACCGCGGTGATCCCCTATTTCGGCTATGCGCGGCAGGACCGCAAACCCGGCGCACGCACGCCGATCTCGGCAAAGCTCGTTGCCAATCTGGTGGTGACGGCCGGTGCCGACCGCGTTCTGACGCTTGATCTCCATGCGGGACAGATACAGGGTTTCTTTGACATTCCGACCGACAATCTTTTCGCCGCACCCGTGCTGACGCGCGATATCGAGCAGCACTACGCGGCCAATGGCAATGTGATGATCGTCTCGCCCGACGTCGGCGGCGTGGTCCGCGCCCGCGCCATCGCCAAGCGCATCGGCGCCGACCTTGCGATCGTCGACAAGCGCCGCGAGCGCGCCGGCGAATCCGAAGTGATGAACATCATCGGCGATGTGAAGGGCCGCTCCTGCATCCTGGTCGACGACATTGTCGACAGTGCCGGCACGCTCTGCAACGCCGCCGAAGCGCTGCTGAAACAGGGCGCGACCGAAGTTTCGGCCTATGTGACCCATGGCGTTCTCTCCGGCGGCGCCGTTGCCCGCGTCTCGGCTTCACAACTGAAGGAACTCGTCATCACGGATTCGATCCAGGCGACCGAAGCCGTTCGCGTCAGCCACAATATCCGGGTCGTCTCGATCGCCCCGCTGATCGGCGAAGCGATGCGCCGGACCGCCGAGGAACGCTCGGTTTCGAGCCTGTTCGACTGATCCGGGCCGCACCGGCCCCCTTCCCGCCCCGGTTGAGTTTTGCCCGATTGGCGGCTATAAGGCCCGCAATCCCGCACTTCCACACCCCTGGAGGAGACTTGCGGGTCATCGCGTGGGCCGCTAAGGCCCCGTTTTTATTGGAGAATTTGTCATGGCCGAGACTCTGACGCTCAAGGCCGAGACGCGCGAGAAAGGCAGCAAGGGGGCTGTCCGCTCGCTCCGTCGCGAAGGCCGCGTTCCCGCCGTCATCTATGGCGACAAGAAATCGCCCGAACTGATTGCCATCAGCTACAAGGACGTCACCGCCCTCTACCAGAAGGGCACGTTCATGAGCCACGTGCTCGACGTCGACGTCAATGGCAAGTCCGAGCGCGTGATCCCGCGCGACGTGCAGTTCGAACCGGTGCGCGACTTCATCATCCATGTCGATTTCCTGCGCCTCGGCAAGAACGCGACCGTCACCGTCGACGTGCCGGTGCACTTCCACAATCACGAAGCCTCGCCCGGTCTGAAAGCCGGCGGTGTGCTGAACATCGTGCGCCACGAAGTCGAACTGATCTGCCCGGCCGACGCGATCCCCGAGCAGCTCGACATCGATCTCACCGGCTACGAAATGGGAACGTCGATTCATATTTCGGCCGTCAAGCTGGCGGACAATGTGAAGCCGACCATCACAGACCGCGACTTCACCATCGCGACGATCGCCGCTCCTGCCGCCGTCGTCTCGGCGGGCGCCGGCGCCGGCGAGGAAGAAGCCAAGACCGAAGTAGCGGCTGGCGAGGAAAAGGCTTCCGGGAAGGAAGACTGATCCGCGTCGCCTGAAAGGAGCCGGCGATGATCCTGCTCGTCGGTCTCGGCAACCCGGGCGAGAAATACGCCCGCAACCGCCACAATATCGGTTTCATGGCGGCGGACGCGATTGTCCGCCGCCATTCCTTTTCGCCGCTGCGCGCCCGCTTTCAGGGCCTGGTGTCGGAAGGGACGCTCGACGGCACGAAGGCCATCGTGCTGAAGCCGACCACCTACATGAACGAAAGCGGACGTGCCGTCGGCGAGGCGCTGCGCTTCTACAAGCTGACCGAGGCCGATGTGATCGTCTTCCACGACGAACTCGACCTCGCGCCGGCCAAGCTGCGCATCAAGACCGGCGGCGGCGCCGCGGGGCATAACGGCATCCGCTCCATCGCCGCCCATATCGGACCCGATTTCCGCCGTGTACGGATCGGCATCGGTCATCCGGGCGAGAAGGACCGCGTGCTGAACGCGGTGCTGGGCGATTTTTCGAAGGCGGAGATGACCGGCTGGGTCGAACCGCTGATCGACGCGATTGCCGATGCCGCGCCGCTGCTGGCCCAAGGCAAGGACGCGACATTCGCCAACAAGGTCCATCTGGCGCTCAACCCCGAGCCGCCGAAGAAAAAGACCGATGAGACAAAGAACGGAGACGCCTGAGCCATGGGTTTCAAATGCGGCATTGTCGGACTGCCCAATGTCGGCAAGTCGACGCTCTTCAACGCGCTGACGCAAACCGCCGCCGCGCAGGCCGCCAACTATCCTTTCTGCACCATCGAACCGAATGTCGGCGAGGTCGCCGTGCCCGACACGCGGCTCGACGAGCTGGCGCGCATTGCCAAGAGCAAGGAAATCATTCCGACGCGGCTGACCTTCGTCGACATCGCCGGTCTCGTGAAGGGCGCCTCGAAGGGCGAAGGCCTCGGCAACCAGTTCCTCGCGACGATCCGCGAAGTCGACGCGGTCGCCTATGTGCTGCGCTGCTTTGTCGATGACGACATCACCCATGTCGAGAACCGCATCGATCCGCTGGCCGATGCCGAGATCGTCGAGACGGAGCTGATGCTGGCCGATCTCGAAAGCCTCGAAAAGCGCGCGGCGGCCGCCGAAAAAAAAGCGAAGGCAGGCGACAAGGAAGCAAAGCAGCTTTTCGATCTGATGCATGTGGCGCTTGAACTTCTGCGCGAAGGCAAGCCCGCGCGCATCGCCACCGTGCAGGGCAAGATTTCCGACGAGGACATGAAAGCCTGGGAGGGCTTGAACCTGCTGACCTCGAAGCCGGTGCTCTATGTCTGCAACGTCGAGGAAGCGTCCGCCGCGACCGGCAACGAATATTCGAAAGCCGTCGAGACGCGCGCCAAATCCGAGGGCGCGCAAGCCGTCGTCATTTCGGCGCGCATCGAGGAAGAGATCGCGCAACTGCCGGCCGGCGACCGCACCGAATATCTCGAAACGCTGGGCCTTTCCGAACCCGGCCTCGCGCGTCTGATCCGCTCCGGCTATGCACTTCTCGATCTGATCACCTATTTCACGGTGGGTCCGAAAGAGACGCGCGCCTGGACGATCACCCGCGGCACGCGCGCGCCGCAAGCGGCCGGCGTCATCCATACCGACTTCGAAAAAGGTTTCATCCGTGCCGAGACGATCGCCTATGACGAATATGTGAAACTGGGCGGCGAACAAGGCGCGAAGGATGCCGGCAAGATGCGTCTTGAGGGCAAGGAGTATGTGGTGCAGGACGGCGATGTGATGCATTTCCGCTTTGCCAATTAGGAACCGGAAACGGCATTTTCGCACGCCCCCGAAGGGCGGGGATAACCCGGTTTGTGACAGCGAAAATCGACTGCAGACCCCCCCTCTGTCACAAAACTGTCATAAAACTGTCACAAACGGAAAATGACGGGGCGACAAAAAAAGTAATCCCCGGTTTCGGACGGTAGCGAAAATCGCGCCGAGGCGATTCGGGAGGCGGGAGCAAAAAACTTATCCCCGGGGGCTGGCGCAGCAGCATGCGCGCCGCGCGATTCGGCGGGTGAAAAAAACTTATCCCCGGGGGTCGTGAAAGCGACTTGTGACGATCAACCACCCTCCCCTTGGGGGAGGGTCGAAATTTGTGGAGCGGCAGCGGAACAAATTTCGGGGCGGGGTTCTCCGCTGCCGGCATACGCATGAAGTCCAATTATGCGCCAACGTTCCATGCTTACCCCTCCCCAAAATTCGCAAGGCGAATTTTGACCCTCCCCCAGGGGGAGGGTGGGCGCTAGAGTTGAAGCTGGAATGGAAGTCTACTCAGTACAGGGATGAAATTGGAGAGATGACCCAACCGAAACATTACTGGGAGGACTTCCGCCTCGGCGAGACGGTCGAGTTCGGCGAGAAGCATGTGACGAAGGAAGAGATCGTCGAATTCGCATCCGAATTCGACGCGCAGCCCTTCCATCTCGACGAGGAAGCGGCGAAGCAATCGATCCTGGGCGGGCTCTGCGCGTCGGGCTGGCACAGCTGCGCGATGATGATGCGGATGATGTGCGACGGCTATATTCTTGAAAGCGCCTCGCTGGGCGCGCCCGGCGTCGACGAGGTGCGCTGGAAGAAGCCGGTCTATGTCGGCGATGTGCTCCGCGTGCGGCGGACCTGCACCGAACGCCGCGCCTCGAAGAGCCGCCCGGAAATGGGCCTGACCAAATTCCATATCGAAATGCTGAACCAGAAGGACGAGGTGG
>JAUXOE010000280.1 GCA_030682415.1 Parvibaculum sp. | reverse complement strand
TGATCATGAAGGAGTGCGACCTCTCGGGGCTTGATTTCCGTAACCTCAATTTCTCGCATGGGCACTTCATCGGCTGTGATTTCACAGATGCCGATCTTGAAGACTCGCATTTCGCCGGGACCAATCTCTTCAGCGCCAATTTCGATGCGGCCAATCTGACGCGCACCAACTTCGCCCGCGCCGATCTGCGCGGCGCGCAATTCGAAAATGCCCAGCTTGAAGGTACGCAGCTCGAAGGTGCCGATCTCAGGCGCGGTGCCGTCATTCGTCGCGGCGCATCGGCGCCGGTCGGCAAGGAAAATTCGAGCTTTCGCGGCGCGCGCATGTTTGGCACCAACATGTCCGAATGCAAATTGCTCGACGCCAATTTCGATGGTGCGGCAATGTCGGGCGCGAGCCTGCAAGGCGCCGATCTCAGGGGTGCAAGTTTCGCCGGCGCCGAATTGAAAGGCGTCGAACTGTCCGGCGCCAATCTGGCCGATGCCGATTTCCGCCGTGCCATCTTGGATGAGGAGACCGTTTCGCGCGGCGATCTGATGCGGGCGGTGAAGCCGCGCACGGCACCCGGTCCGGAGCGCATGGCGAAAATCCTGGCCGAGCACATGCTCTGGATCCAGACCGGCCAGAAAAAAGGCCACCGTGCGGATTTCGCCCGCATGGATCTGTCACGCACCGATTTCTCGCGTGCCGTGCTTGCCGGCGCCGTGTTCAGCGAGGCGATCCTGGCTGACGTCAATTTTGAAAACGCGGTCCTGGCGGCGGCGGATTTCACCAACGCCATTCTGTTGCGCGCCAATCTTCTGGGCGCCGATCTCAGGGGTGCCGATCTCAGAGGCGCCGATCTGAAAGATGCCAGGCAGGACGGGGCCAAGACCGGCGAACTTTCGGGCACCAGCCTGTTAACCCGGCGCTGACGGGCGGTCAGCGCCGCCGCTGGCCTCCCGGCCCCAAATCTGCTACGCAAAGCCGCCGTGCGGCGCCATTTCAAGCCTCCGCCGGATCTGTTAACGCTTCCGGAGCCGCCGCGCATGGCCGCCGATGCCAGCCAACTCGACCAGTTGTTTGCGACGATCGCCGCCCGCAAGGGCGCCGACGCTGCCGGCTCCTATACGGCAAAGCTTCTCGCCGGCGGCACGGCGCTTTGTGCCCAGAAGCTGGGCGAGGAAGCGGTTGAAACGGTCATTGCCGCGACACAGGGCGACGCCAAGGCCACAATCGCCGAGAGTGCGGACCTGCTTTATCACTGGCTTGTCTTGCTCGCCGCGCTCGATCTCAAACCTGCCGATGTCTACGCCGAACTGGCACGCCGGGAAGGTCGCTCCGGTCTCGATGAAAAAGCCGCCCGCAGCTCGAGCTGAGGCGCGATCCGACACCATGACCTCCGTAGTGGAATCCGGCCCATGCCTCTAAGCGACCCCGACGACAAGACGCTTCTGTCGCCCTTTCGCCATTTCACGTCGGAAGCCTGGGGCCGCTTGCGCAAGGATACACCGCTGCCGCTTTCCGAAGCGGAGCTGGAGGAGTTGCGCGGTTTCGGCGAGCGGATCTCGCTTGACGAGGTCTCGGAGATTTTTCTGCCGCTCTCGCGTCTGCTCAATCTCTATGTCGGCGAGATGCAGGAACTCTATCGCGTCACCTCGGATTTTCTGGGACGTGAACAGGACAAGGTTCCCTACATTGTCGGTGTTGCCGGCTCGGTTGCTGTCGGCAAGTCGACCACCGCGCGCATTCTGCGTACGCTGCTGGCCCGTTGGCCCAATCATCCCAAGGTCGATCTCATCACCACCGACGGGTTTCTCTACCCCAACAAGGTGCTCGAAGAGCGCGGCTTGATGCAACGCAAGGGTTTTCCCGAGAGCTTCGACATCAAGAGTCTGCTGCGCTTTCTGTCCGACGTGAAGGCAGGTTCGCCGCGCGTCGAGGCACCCGTCTATTCGCACTTCACCTACGACATTCTCGAAGGCGAAACCGTGACTGTCGACCAGCCCGACATTCTGGTGGTTGAGGGGTTGAACGTGTTGCAGCCCTGGAAGCCGGCCGACGGCGACGAGCCGCAACCTTTCGTTTCGGATTTCTTCGACTTCTCGATTTATCTCGATGCCGACGAGGAAGCGATCCGGCGCTGGTATATCGAACGCTTCCTGAGCCTGCGCCGCACCTCCTTCAAGGATCCGGCCGCTTATTTTCACCGCTATTCGAATTTGAGTGACGAGGAGGCGGTTGAAACGGCCGATGCGATCTGGACCTCGATCAACCTCGCCAACCTCCACCGCAACGTCCTGCCGACGCGCCAGCGCGCCGACCTGATCTTGCGCAAGGGCGACGACCACCGCATCCGCGACGTGTTCCTCAGGAAAATCTGAGCGCAGGTTTTTCAGAAGGCGAGACGGCCCTTGAGGTCGTCGAACGGCACCATCACATGCGCGGCATAGGCCGGACGGTCGCGGAGCCGTGCATACCAGGCCTCCACATGCGGCGCGTAGGGTCGCGCGATGTCGAGACCGTAGTAACGAAATAACACCGTACCTGCCGGAATGTCGGCAAGCGTAATCTTCTCGCCGCAAATGTAAGGCTGGCCGGCGAGCTGCCGGTCGAGCAGAAGAACATGCTCGGCGCATTGCGCGATGGCGCGCTCGATCGCATTTGTGTTGCGCATTGCTTCCGGCGTCCGGTAGTAGCTCCAGAAAATGCCGTTGAGAAAATTCGGCAGCAGCGCCGTCTGCGCCCATTCGATCCACTGGTCGGCCGCGGCGCGGCCCGCAGCGCCTTCCGCCCAGAAGGTGCCCGCGCCGTAGCGTGCCGCGAGATAGCGCAGAATCGCATGCGACTCCCAAACGACGATGCCGTCGTCATCGATCACGGGCACGCGCCCGTGAGGATTGCGGGCTATGAATTCCGGCGCGTCGAGACCGCCGAATGGCCCACCGGCGTCGATCCGCTCATGTGCGATGCCAAGCTCGCCTGCAAGCCACATCACCTTCTGGACATTGAACGAATTGCGGCGGCCCCAGATCGTGAGCATGATTCCCTCAGACGAGCCCTTTTTCCTGCGCCAGTTTCGCCAGCGAAACCTGCGGACGCGGTCCGTAATGCGAGATGACCTCTGCCGCCGCCATCGCACCGAGCCTGCCGCATGTCACCGGGTCCTTGCCGCGCGTGAGCCCGTAGAGGAACCCGGCGGCGAAGAGATCGCCCGCGCCCGTCGTGTCGACAACTTTCGCAATCTTGTCGGCATCGACCACATGCACCTCGCCATCGGCGACGATGACGGCGCCTGCTTCCGAACGCGTCAATGCCGCGAACTTGCAGTCGGCACGAACTTTCTGCAGCGCCTCGTCGAAGACATCCGTCTGGTAGAGCGACAGGATTTCAGCTTCGTTGGCAAACAGCAGGTCGACCTCGTCTTTCGCAAGGCGGCGGAACTCCTCGCGGTAGCGGTCGACGCAGAAACTGTCCGACAGCGTCAGCGAGACCAGGCGTCCGGCGTCATGGGCGATCTTCGCGGCCTTGAGAAAGGCCTGCTTGGCGTCGGGCTGGTCCCACAGATAGCCCTCCATGTAGGTGATCGCCGAGGCGCGGATCGTCGCCTCGTCGATGTCGTCGGGTCCGAGCTTTTGCGCCGCGCCGAGAAACGTATTCATGCTGCGCTGCGCATCCGGCGTCACGAGGATCAGGCAGCGGCCGGTCGGCGCGCCGGTGCTTGCGGGCTTTGCCGGAAATTCGACGCCGAGCGCCTTGATGTCGTGCATGAAGACGTCGCCGAGTTGGTCGCGCTTGACCTTGCCGAAAAAAGCGCCCTTGCCGCCGAGCGAGGCGAGCCCCGCGATCGTGTTGGCGCAGGAGCCGCCCGACATTTCGACCGCCTGGCCCATGCGGCCATAGAGATCGTCGGCGCGCTTGTCGTCGATCAGCGTCATCGAGCCTTTCTCGATGCCGTTGGCGGTCAGGAATTTGTCGTCGGCGTCGGCGATAACGTCAACCAGCGCATTGCCGATGCCGGCAACGTCATATTTGAGATCGGTCATGGTCCTCGGATTTTATTGATGTTCGGGGAGGGGTTCGGGGCCGGAGTATAGGGAACCTGTCCCATAAGTCCAAAACCGCGTCCCGGCCCCGGGTCCCGTGAATCCGCAATTTGTAGTTCGCGCGGTCCCGCTCTAGTTTGGCCGGGCAAGTTTCTGAGACACTGGAGCACGAGCGATGCTGACCGATGCCGCACGCGCCTTGCGGGAAACCTTTTCCGCTCCCTACCGCCGCGTCATGTGGCTGTCGCTGGGGCTGACGCTGCTGGTGCTGGCACTGTTCGGCGCCGGACTGCAATGGGCGCTCGCCGCGTTGCCCGAATTCGGCATCGGCTGGATCGACACGGTCGTTTCCATCGCCGCGCGCTTCCTCGCCGTCATTGTGCTGATCCCGCTGGTGCATCCGGTCGTCTCGCTGGTCGCAGGGCTCTTCCTCGAGAACGTTGCGGCCTGCACCGAGGAGACGGCCTATCCGTCCGATCCGTCGGGCAGCGATCAGCCCTTCTGGCAGTCGCTGGTCATCGCCCTTCGCTTCACCATCGTGCTGATCGCCGTCAATCTGCTGGTGCTGCCCTTCTATCTGATCCCCGTCGTCAACATTTTCCTCTTCTGGGTCGTCAATGGCTACCTGCTCGGCCGCGAATATTTCGAGCTGGTGGCGCTGCGGCATATGGATCCTGCCGCCGCAGTGGCATTTCGCCGCCGCCATCGCGGCCGGGTGTTTGCCGCCGGCGTCGTCGTCGCCTTGTTTGCCACTGTGCCGGTGCTCAATCTTTTCGCGCCGCTCTTTGGCACCATCCTGATGGTCCACACTTACAAGAAAGTCGCTAACCCGGAGGGCTTCGCATGAAGCGCGTTCTGATAGTGCTGATGCCGCTGCTGCTTGCCGCCTGCGAAACGGCGCCGCGTACCGGCATCGACGCGCGTGGCGGCGTCATGGCGGCGTTGCCGCCGGGCGGGCTGACGCCGGCAAGTCTGGTTGGTGCCGCACCTTCGGCGATCTCGGCGCGTCTCGGTGAACCTGACTTCCGCCGCAGCGAGCCTCATGCCGAAGTCTGGCAATATGCGGGTGGCGATTGCAGCCTCTTCGTCTATTTCTACGAAACGCCATCGGGCGCGCTCGGCGCGCGCCATGTCGATGCGCGCAGGCTCGAAGGCGGCGCGGCGGACAAGGCCGCCTGCCTCGCGACCGTTGTGGCACGCCGCAACGCACCGATGTCCTGAAGTTCAGTCAACCGTCGTCTTGGCCTTGAACTGGCAAAGATCGGCCACCCGGCAGGCCGGGCAATCGGGCTTGCGCGCCTTGCAGACATAGCGCCCATGCAGGATCAGCCAGTGATGCGCATGCAGGCGGTAGGCGGGCGGCACGACTTTTTCCAGTTTCAGCTCGACGGCCAGCACATCCTTGCCCGGCGCAAGCCCGGTCCGGTTCGAGACGCGGAAGATATGCGTGTCGACCGCGATGGTCGGTTCCCCGAAGGCGACGTTGAGCACGACGTTGGCGGTCTTGCGCCCGACACCCGGCAGCGCCTGCAGGGCCGCGCGGTCATGCGGCACCGCGCCGCCATGCCGCTCGATCAGCAGCCGCGACAGCGCCATGACGTTTTTGGCCTTGTTGCGATAGAGCCCGATGGTCTTGATGTGCTGCGTCAGCCCCGCCTCGCCGAGCTTCAGCATCTTCTGCGGCGTATCGGCGATCTTGAAGAGCTTCTCGGTCGCCTTGTTGACGCCCACATCGGTCGCCTGCGCCGATAGCACCACGGCCACCAGCAGCGTATAGGTGTTGATGTATTTGAGCTCGGTCTCGGGCGCCGGCAGGGCGTCGGAGAGGCGGCGGAAAAACGTTTCGATCTCGGGTTTTTTCATCGGCATGGTGTCGAGACTTTGGTCATAACGCCGCCGCGCCGCAAGGCCGCATTGCGCCCTGTCGTGCCGCCATCTAGCATCGGCCCATGACCGCTGCCACTGCCTCATTCCCCGCCGCAAGCGCCGAGCGTCTGGCCGCGCCGCTTCACTTCGACGCGCTGCTGACGCCGCATCGCTCGCTCTCGCGCAAGGGTTTCCTGATCGTCATGGGCATCATCGCGACGGTCAACCTCACGGCCGGCGCAATCTTCATGGCGAAAGGCGCCTGGCCGGTTCTGGGTTTTTGCGGCCTCGAAGTGGCGTTGGTCTGGTGGGCGTTCCGGGCGAACTACCGCGCCGCCCGCGCCCATGAAACGGTGCAGATGTCGCAGAGCGAGTTGCGCGTTCGCCAGGTCGACGCAAAAGGCCGCGCCCGCGCTTTCAGCTTCCAGCCTTACTGGGTACGCCTGTCGCTCAAGGTAAATCCCGACAAGTCGACCCAACTCCATCTCCTGAGCCATGGGCGGGCACTGGAAGTCGCGTCTTTTCTGTCGCCGCCCGAGCGCAAGGATTTTGCCCGTGCCCTTGAGGCGGCGCTGGCATCGCTGAAGGCCGCACGTCCGGATTAGTGCGCCTCGCGCTCGATCAGCATTTCCTTCTTCAGTACATTGCCGTTGTCGTCGAGCTGATAGACGATCGGCGCGCCGGTCGCGATGTTGAGCGCCAGAACCTGTTCCTGCGTCAGTTTGTCGAGCAGCATCACCAGCGCCCGCAAGCTGTTGCCATGCGCGGCGACGAGCACCCGTTCGCCCTTCAGCACGCGCGGGCGAATGACCTTCTCATAGTAAGGCAGCACGCGCTCGGCCGTCATCTTCAGGCTTTCGCCGCCGGGCGGTGGAATGTCGTAGGAGCGGCGCCAGATATGCACCTGTTCCTCGCCCCATTTCTCGCGCGCATCGTCCTTGTTGAGGCCCGACAGGTCGCCATAGTCGCGCTCATTGAGCGCCTGATCCTTCACGATCTCGATATCCGCCTGCCCGAGTTCCTCAAGCATGAGGCGGTTGGTCTCCTGCGCGCGCGACAGCACGGAGGTGAAGGCGACGTCGAAAACGAGCCCGCGTGCCTTCATCGCCTGGCCCGCTTCGCGCGCTTCCGCAACACCCTGTTCGGTCAGGCCAGGATCGCGCCAACCGGTGAAGAGGTTTTTTTTGTTCCATTCGCTTTGTCCGTGGCGGACAAGCACAAGCAGGTTCGACAAGGCTGACTCCAGAATTTGTCTGTAGACGAATTATTCGATGCCGAGCACGTCGGCCATATTGAACAAGCCGGGGCCCTTGCCCTGCCCCCACGCTGCGGCCTTCAGCGCCCCGCGGGCGAAGATGCCGCGGTCCTCGGCAACATGCCCAAGCACGATGCGCTCCTCTGCGCCGGCAAAGATCACCTGATGGTCGCCGACAACCGATCCGCCGCGCAAACTGGCAAAGCCGATGGCGCCTTCGCGGCGCGCGCCGGTCTGGCCGTCGCGGCCGCGCTCCGAATTTTCATTGAGCGCGATGCCGCGCCCGTCGGCGGCCGCCTGTCCGAGCAGCAAGGCCGTACCGGACGGTGCATCGACCTTGTGGCGGTGATGCATTTCGACGATCTCGATATCCCATGCCGCATCGAGCGCGCGCGCCGCCTGCCGCACCAGCGCCGCCAGAAGATTGACCCCGAGGCTCATATTGCCGGCCTTGACGATGGTGGCATGCCGCGCCGCCGCCGAAATGCGGGCCTCGTCGGCCTCGGTGAAGCCCGTCGTGCCGATCACATGGACGATCCGCGCCTGTGCGGTCAGCGCCGCGAATTCGACGCTTGCGGCCGGCACCGAGAAATCGATCAGCGCATCGGCCGTCTTGATGACGTTGAGGGCATCGTCGGTTGCCGCAAGGCCGAGCGGTGCGAGGCCCGCCAGCGTGCCGAGATCGGCGCCGAGATGGGCCGAGCCTTCGGCCTCGATGCCGCCAGCGAGCGTCAGGCCCGCCGTCTCGTGGATGAGCGCGATCAGCGTCCGGCCCATCCGGCCGCCCGCGCCCGTCACCGCGATCTTGATGTCATCCGCCATGTTGATGGCTCCCAGCGTTTGGGGCGGTATAGCAGTCCCCAATCAGCCCCGGAAGACGAAATAAGCGCCGAGCGCGATCAACGAAAAGCCGATCAGCGTGTTCCATGTCGGCCCCTGGCCCAGATAGAAGGCCGAAAAGCCGACGAAAACCGTCAGCGTGATGACTTCCTGCAGGGTCTTGAGCTGATGTGCTGTGTAGACGCCATAACCGATGCGGTTGGCCGGCACGGCGAGCGTGTATTCGATCAGCGCGATTCCCCAGCTCACCATCACGACGGTCGCGATCGGCAGATGCTTGAATTTGAGGTGCCAGTACCAGGCAACCGTCATGAAGAGGTTGGAGGCGATCAGCAGCACAACCGGAAGAACGTAATTTTGCATCCGGAACTCGCCCGCAAAAAAAGGCCCCCCTGAGTCGTTCAGGCGGCCTTTTCAGAATAGCGCAAAGTCAGGAATACCGATTCACTCAGTTTTGGAAACCGTCCCAGAATTCCTTGACCCGGGCGAAGAAGCCCGAGCTTTCCGGATTGTTGCTGTCGGATGAGGAGGTCTCGAATTCCCTCAGCAACTCTTTCTGCTTTTTGGTCAGGTTGACCGGCGTTTCGACCGTGATCTGGATATAGAGGTCGCCCGTTTCGCGCGAATTGACGACCGGCATGCCTTTGCCCTTGAGCCGGAACTGGCGGCCGGTTTGCGCGCCTTCCGGCACTTTCACCTTCACTCGCTTGCCGCCGAGTGTCGGCACCTCGATTTCGCCGCCCAGCGCCGCCGTCGCCATCGAAATAGGCACGCGGCAAAAGAGATCGGCGCCATCGCGCTCGAAAAGCCGGTGCGGCCGGACCGAAAGGAAGATGTAGAGGTCGCCCGCCGGCCCGCCCCGCATGCCCGCCTCGCCCTCGCCGGCAAGCCGGATGCGTGTCCCGTCCTCGACGCCGGCCGGGATGTTGACCGAGAGCGTGCGTTCCTTCTCGACGCGTCCCTGTCCGTGACAGGCGGTGCAGGGCTTGTCGATGGTCTGTCCGCGCCCGTGGCAGGTTGGACAGGTTCGTTCGATGGTGAAGAAACCCTGGGAGGCGCGCACCTTGCCGTGACCCTGGCAGGTCGCGCAGGTGACCGGGCTCGACCCCGGCGCCGCGCCCGAACCTTTGCAGGTTTCGCAGGCAACGGAGCCCGGCACGCGAACCTGGGCCTTCTTGCCCTCGAAGGCCTCCTCGAGATCAATTTCCATGTTGTAGCGCAGGTCGTGACCGCGCGCCCGGCCGCCATCATTGCGTTGGCCGCGCCGCCCGCCCATGAATTCGCCGAACAGGTCGTCGAATATGTCGGACATGGACGCGCCGCCGGCAAATCCGCCGCCCCGCGCGCCGCCAAATCCGGCACCGCCCATGCCGCCATCGAAGGCGGCATGACCGAACTGGTCATAGGCGGCCCTGCTCTGCTCGTCCTTCAGCGCATCATAGGCTTCGTTGAGTTCCTTGAAGCGCTGTTCGGCTTCCTTGTCGCCCTGATTCTGGTCGGGGTGATATTTCTTGGCGAGATTGCGATAGGCTTTTTTGAGCTCATCGGCGCTGGCATCGCGACCGACCCCGAGGACGTCGTAAAAATCACGCTTCGACATCGAAGGTCACCCTGGGCAATGAGCGGCCGCCGCGGGCGCGCTGACGCGCACCCGCCGGGCATTTTGTGTGAGGGAAACGGGCGTCATCTCGAGGCCCCGGATCAGGCGGACTTGTCCTGGTCTTTCTTGTCGTCGTCGACTTCCTCGAAGTCGGCATCGACGACATTCTCATCGCGGCCATCGGCATCGCCGCCCGCGGCTTCGTCCGACTGCGCCTCGGCTTGCGCGGCCTTGTAAAGCGCCTCGCCGAGCTTCATCGACACTTGCGTCAGCGCGTCGGTCTTCACTTTGATGTCGGCAGTATCGCCGCCGGTCAGCGCCGCCTTCAGCGCTTCGAGTGCTGCCTCGACTTCGGCCTTCACATCGGCCGGCACCTTGTCGGCATTCTCGGACAGCATCTTTTCGGTCGAATTGGCAAGGGCTTCGCCATGGTTGCGGGTTTCCGCTTCCTCGCGCCGCTTCTTGTCTTCCTCGGCATGCGCTTCGGCGTCCTTGACCATCTTCTCGATGTCGGCTTCGGAGAGCCCGCCCGATGCTTCGATGCGGATGGTCTGTTCCTTGTTGGTCGCCTTGTCTTTCGCCGACACATTGACGATGCCATTGGCATCGATATCGAAGGCGACTTCGATCTGCGGCACACCGCGCGGTGCGGACGGAAGACCGACAAGATCGAACTGGCCAAGCAGCTTGTTGTTGGCGGCCATTTCACGCTCGCCCTGGAAGACGCGGATCGTCACCGCCGACTGGTTGTCTTCCGCCGTCGAGAAGGTCTGCGCTTTCTTGGTCGGGATCGTCGTGTTGCGTTCGATGAGGCGGGTGAACACGCCGCCCAGCGTTTCGATACCGAGCGATAGCGGTGTCACATCGAGCAGCAACACGTCTTTCACATCGCCCTGCAACACACCGGCCTGGATCGCGGCGCCCATGGCAACCACTTCATCCGGATTGACGCTCATATTCGGCTCTTTGCCGAAGAACTGTTTCACGGCTTCGCGGATTTTCGGCATGCGCGACTGGCCGCCGACCAGCACGATCTCGTTGATCTGACCGGCCGTGATGCCGGCATCTTTCAGCGCCGCCTTGCAGGGGTCGATGGTGCGCTGGATGAGATCTTCCACCAGGGCTTCGAGCTTGGCGCGCGTGAGCTTCATGGTGAGATGCTTCGGACCCGACGCATCGGCCGTGATGAAGGGCAGGTTGACTTCGGTCTGCGTCGCGGAAGAAAGCTCGATCTTGGCTTTCTCGGCTGCTTCCTTCAGGCGCTGCAGTGCCAGCTTGTCGCCGCGCAGGTCGATGCCGTTCTCTTTCTTGAATTCATCGGCGAGATAGTTGACGAGGCGCATGTCGAAATCTTCGCCGCCGAGAAACGTGTCGCCATTGGTCGACTTCACTTCAAAGACGCCGTCGCCGATTTCGAGGATCGATACGTCGAACGTGCCGCCGCCAAGGTCGTAAACGGCGATCAGCTCGCCGTCCTTCTTGTCGAGGCCGTAAGCGAGGGCGGCCGCCGTCGGTTCGTTGATGATGCGCAACACTTCGAGGCCCGCGATCTTGCCGGCATCCTTGGTCGCCTGGCGCTGGGCGTCGTTGAAATAGGCGGGAACCGTGATGACCGCTTTCTCGACTTTTTCGCCGAGATAGCTTTCGGCCGTCTCTTTCATTTTTTGCAGGATGAAGGCTGAGATTTGCGAGGGCGAATATTTCTCGCCATGCGCTTCCACCCAGGCGTCGCCGTTCGGCGCCTTGACGATGTCGTAGGGCACCATGCCCTTGTCCTTCTGGGTGGTGGGGTCGTCATAGGAGCGGCCGATCAGGCGCTTGATGGCAAAGAGAGTGTTGGAGGGATTGGTGACGGCCTGGCGTTTGGCCGATTGGCCGACCAGACGCTCGCCATCGGCGGTAAAAGCGACCATGGAGGGCGTGGTGCGCGCGCCTTCGGCGTTTTCAATCACCTTGGCGGTCTTGCCTTCCATCACGGCAACACAGGAATTGGTCGTGCCGAGGTCGATACCGATAACTTTAGCCATTCTCGTTGTCCTCACATTGCGGCGGGCCGTGCGGGCCGCATTTGGCGCCCGCGGGTTCCAGGACGCGCCCGTGCGGGCGCTCCCGGTCGAAACCGGCCCCCTGAATAGGGGTTGTCCGTCCCGGCGGGCAAAAGGGCTCCCCTAAGGCGGGCCCTCAAAGCCCCCGGGGTCCGGGGGTTGAAACGGTTGCGCTGTATATAGGTTTGGGTTTCACGCCCCGCAAGCGTTGATGCGGCAATATGGCCACAGGAGGCGAGGCTTTTGGGACTCAGGCCCGGCCAAACCCCCGCAGGAGCGGGTTCTCTTTCGAGACCCGTAGCCCGGTTTCACGTCGGTTCGGGAAAGGCGACGGACGGCGCGTACCCCACCGCCGTCCGTCTCTCATGGCGTCCAGGACGCTAGAGCTGGTTGTCCGGATAGACCGCGTTCCATTCGCAGGCTTGCGCCCGCCAGTCTTGCTGCCGGACGCTGGCCTGCAGCCGCTCGACCGCGGTCATGTCCTCGCTGAGCCGGCTCGCCTTCTTCGCCGCATCGTCATTTCCGGCCTCCGCGGCCAGATTGAACCACATCAGCGCCAGCGGCTTGTTCTCGCGCTGCGTCGTTACCAGCGCGCCAAGTTTGGCCGGCGCATTCATGCCGCGCACCAGATCGCCCGAGTAGATGCGGCCAAGTTCGTATTTGGCCCGCGGATCGCCTTGCCGCGCCGCCTTGCAATACCATTCGGTCGCCTTCTGGTTGTTGAGAATGCCAGAGCTTCCGACGATGGTGCAGCAATGCGCATCGCCCATATTCATCTGCGCTTTCACGTCCCCGGCCTGTGCGGCATCTTCATTGCCGGCCACCACCGCATTGTCCTTGACGCGCGAGGCGCCCTGAATGGCTGCCGCCGCGCAGCCCGAAAGCATTGCCGCCGTCAGCACAATCCCGATAATTCTGATCATTGGCGCACCCCTCCGCCCTGAATGTCGCCGGGCGGTGCACCGCCCGGTCAGACAATAATATGACACTTATAGTGCCAAAAATCCAGCGCCCGTCTTTCGCGCTAGATTGCGGGTCATGAAACCGGTCGAGACGGAATTTGAAGGCCTGACGCTCTACCCGCGCCATCTCGATGAAGCGGCGCAAAAGGCGCTCGCCGCCGAGCTTGCGCAGGCCCTGGAGCGCGCCCCGCCCTATCGCCCGCTGATGCCGCGCACCGGCAAGCCCTGGTCGATCCGGCAGATGAATTTCGGGCCTCTCGGTTGGGTCTCGCGGCCGCAGGGCTACGGCTATGCGTCAAGAGATGAGGTTAACAACGCCCCCTGGCCGGCCATACCGGCGGCACTACTGGCCCTTTGGGCCGATGTCGCGGCCTACCCGGCCCCGCCCGAATGCTGCCTGGTCAATCTTTACGAGCAGCCGAAAGCCCGCATGGGCCTTCACCGCGACGAGGACGAAGAGGCGCTCGATGCGCCCGTCGTCTCGCTCTCGCTGGGCGACACTTGCGTTTTCCGCGTTGGTGGATTCGCCCGTGGCGACAAATCGAAAAGCTTCAGACTCTCATCCGGCGACGTGCTGGTGATGGGCGGCCCGTCGCGCCTGCGCTTTCACGGCGTCGACCGTGTGATTTTCGGTTCCTCGCGCCTGATCCCCGGCGGCGGCCGCATCAACCTGACGCTCAGGCGTGTGACGAAGCCGGCATGAGCTTCCTCAATACGGATACCATCCCGGCACCGGCGACACGCCGAAAAGCCAGATATGCCCGTAAAACAAGGCCCCGAAGACGATGAGGGCGGCGAGGATTCGCCACCAGCCAAGTTCGCCGAGCTTCAGCGAGTTGCGCCCGGCGACAATCGCCAGGAAAGGCGGATTGGAGGTCTTCGAGGCGAAGTCGCGCCAGCCTTCGCCCATTTTCTTCTCGCGCTTGTCGTCGATCGAGAAAGTGCCGAGTAGGGCCAGGAGTGCGAAGGTACCGAAGAAGATGATCGCCGCCTGATCGCCGTTAACGAGCACATGCCAGCCGGCCCAGATGGCGACGCCCCAGAGAAAGGGATGCCGCGTGATCCGCAGCATGCCCTTGACCGTTTCGGGATCCGCCGCCAGTGCCTCGGCGCCGACAGCGGTCGGGTTCGGCGTCGTGATCCCGACAACGGCAAAGAACGCCGCGATCAGGATAACGAGCGGTGACAGATGCATGGCCCAGAGCGGCGGTGCCCAGTAGAGCGGATTGGCGCCGGCTCCCGCCGAATTATAGGCCATGACCAGCCAGACGATGCCGCCAAGCGATGCGAGCGAGAATAGCCCCAGATAGGGCTTCTCGCCGATCGCGCCGACGATCTTGCCGCGCAAGCCGGAGCCTGCGATGACCAGATGAATTCCCAGAAAAAAAGCCGCCGCCGCCCAGAGTTCGAGCATGGTCCATCTCCTCCGCCATGATCATAACAGCGTTATATCATGGACGTGCAGCGCGGCCGGCGCAAGGGCGAAGGAGCGTCAGGCGGTGGTGTCGACGCTGGCGCCTTTTTCGGCGCCTTCGGCCTTGGCGACGCCGACACGCGCCGCGCGCAAGAGACGCTCGCCGATCATGTAGCCGCCTTCGAGCACATGGACGACCGTGCCGGCCGGATGGCCCGAGCCCGGCACCTCGAACATCGCCTCATGCAGGTTCGGGTCGAAGCGCTCGCCGGCCTGCGGCGTGATCTCGCGGATGCCGTGGCGTTCGAAAATCGACAGCAATTGCCGCTCGGTCATCTCGACACCCTCGACCATCGCCTTGACGCTCTCGTCAGCGCCTTCGCGCTCGTCATCCTTGAGGGTGCCGATCGCACGGCGCAGATTGTCGGCAACCTGCAGCATGTCGCGGGCAAAATTGGCGGCCGCATAACGCGTCGCATCGGCCTTGTCGCGCTCGGCACGCTTGCGGGTGTTCTCCATTTCGGCCGCGACCCGGAGCAGCCGGTCCTTGAGTTCGGCGATCTCGGTTTCGAGCGCCGCCACATCGGCGCCGGTCTCGGCGGCGTCGGGCGCCGCGGCGTCGGCCGCCTCGCCCTGCCGGGCGGGCTCGGCCGCCAGCGATTCGGCCAGCTTTGCGGCCGTTTCGGGCGTTCCGGTGTCGGGTTTGCTGTTTTCGTCGCTCATGGGGCTTCCGTTTGCGTCCATGTCAGGTTTGTCGGGACTTCCGGCGAGTGCATGTGCGCGCCGGGGGCCAATATGTCAACCCGGCCTGCCCCCGCCGGCCTCAGTTGATCAGCCGGCCGACCAGCTTGGCGGTGTAATCGACCATCGGGATCACGCGCGCATAATTGAGCCGCGTCGGCCCGATCACGCCAAGTACGCCCACAACATGTTGCTGGGCATCCATATAGGGGCTGACGATCAGCGACGAGCCCGAAAGCGAGAAGAGCTTGTTTTCCGAACCGATGAAAATACGCACCCCGTCGGCCTGCTCGGCAAGACCCAGCAGCTGCACCAGGTCGCGCTTGTTCTCGAGATCGTCGAAAAGCAGACGGATGCGTTCGAGATCCTCCATCGCATGCACATCTTCAAGGAGCCGCGAGCGTCCACGCACGATCAGCGACTTGCCGAGCGGATCGCCGCCACCTGCACCCGACCAGGTCGCCAGCCCCGCCTCGATCACCTTGGCGGTCAGCTCGTTGAGCTCGGCCTTTCGCGTTTCCATGTCGCGCGCCAGATGCGTCTTGGCCTCGTCCAGCGTCTTGCCGCGCAATTGCGCGTTGAGATAATTGGTGGCTTCCGCCAGCGCCGAGGGCGTCAGCCCTTTGGGAATTTCGATGACGCGGTTCTCGACCGCGCCGCCTTCGGTGACGATGACGACCAGCGCGCGCTCGCCGTCGATCGGCACGAATTCGAGATGCTTCAGCGCCGCGTCATAGGTCGGCGCGACGACAAAGCCGGCCGCATGGCTGAGGCCGGAGAGCATCTTGGACGCCTCGTCCAGCACATCCTCGACATTCTTGTGCGAGCCGGCCACCTGCCGCTCGATCGACTTGCGCTCGTCATCGCTGAGATCGCCGATTTCGAGGAGTCCGTCGACGAACATCCGCAGGCCCGCCTCGGTCGGCAGGCGGCCGGCGCTGGTATGGGGCGAAAAGATCAGCCCCAGCGCCTCGAGATCCGACATCACATTGCGGATCGAGGCCGCCGACAATGAGATCGGGAGCTGCCGCGACAGGATGCGCGATCCGACCGGCTCGCCGGTTTCGAGATAGCTCTCGACCACGCGACGCAGGATCTCGCGCGAGCGCTCGTTGAGATCCTTGACGGCCACCATGCGCTGTCCCTGTCCTCATCCCTAAGTGTATGAAAGAGGCGACAAATCTAGGTAGCGCCGGGGCCCGCGTCAATTCGCGGCCGCCCTTCCTTTACGCATGGCCGCTGCCAAGGTACTAAGGCCCCCAAACCCGCCTGCAAATCATTCGAGACAAAGATCGGAACCCCGACAATGCGCCCCTCCGGCCGTCAGCCCCACGAAATGCGTCAGGTCTCCTTTGAGCCCGGCGTCGCCAAACACGCCGAGGGCTCCTGCCTGGTCCGCTTCGGCGATACGCATGTCCTGTGCACCGCGAGCCTTGAAGAACGCGTGCCGCCCTTTCTGAAGGGCGGCGGCAAGGGTTGGGTGACGGCCGAATACGGCATGCTACCGCGCTCGACCCATGAACGGATGCGGCGCGAGGCGGCAACCGGCAAGCAGTCGGGCCGCACGCAGGAGATCCAGCGCCTGATCGGCCGTTCGCTGCGCACGATCGTCGATCTCCGGGCGCTCGGCGAGCGTCAGATTTCGATCGACTGCGATGTGTTGCAGGCCGATGGCGGCACCCGCACCGCCTCGATCACCGGCGCCTGGGTGGCGCTTCATCAGTGCATCGAATGGATGCGCGCCCGCTCGATGCTCTCCGGCCCCGTGCTGAAGGATCATGTGGCGGCGATTTCCTGCGGCATCTACAAGGGCCAGCCGGTCGTCGATCTCGACTATGCCGAGGATTCCGACGCCGACACCGACGCCAACTTCGTCATCACCGGCAAGGGCGGCATTTGCGAAGTGCAGGGCACCGCTGAAGGCGAACCGTTCAGCGAAGACGAGCTCGCCAAGCTTCTCGGTCTCGCGAAATCCGCCATCGCCGATCTCGTGATCCGGCAGAAAGCGGCGGTTGCGGGATGACGCGCAAATTCGCCGGCGGCCGTCTCGTCGTCGCCAGCCACAATCCGGGCAAGGTACGCGAGATCGGCGATCTGCTGGCGCCTTTTGCCGTCGACACCGTCTCGGCCGCCGATCTCGGCCTTGCCGAACCCGAAGAGACGGGCGCCACATTTCGCGAGAATGCCGAGCTGAAGGCGCTGGCCGCCGCCCGCGCCGCAAACCTGCCGGCGCTTGCCGACGATTCCGGTCTTTGCGTCGAAGCCTTGTCGGGCGCGCCGGGCATTCATTCGGCGCGCTGGGCCGGTCCGACAAAGGATTTCGATTTCGCGATGGAAAAACTGCGTCGCGGCATGGTCGAGGCCGGCCCGCCCGACACGCGTGCACATTTCATCTGCGGCCTGGCACTTGCCTGGCCCGATGGTCATGTCGAATATTTCGAGGGCAGGGTGGACGGCGAACTCGTCTGGCCACCGCGCGGCGAAAAGGGCTTCGGTTACGATCCGATTTTCGTGGCCGACGGCCACGACATCACCTTCGGCGAAATGGAGCCGGAGAAAAAACATGGCCTCTCACACAGGGCTCACGCCTTCCGCCGGCTCGTCGATGCCTGCTTCGACAAAAATTGATCCGTTAACGGACGATCCGCGCGCGCCCGGCTTCGGCATTTATGTGCACTGGCCCTTCTGTCAGTCGAAATGTCCCTATTGCGATTTCAATTCCCATGTCGTCGCCGCGGTCGATCAGACGCGCTGGGCGGCGGCGCTTGTCCGCGAGCTCGAACATATGCGCGAGCTGACGGGCCCCCGCCGCGTGCGCTCGATCTTCTTCGGTGGCGGCACGCCTTCGCTGATGGAGGTTGCAACCGTCGAGGCGGTGCTCCAGCGCATCCAGGCCCTCTGGCCGGTCGATGACGATGTCGAGGTGACGCTCGAAGCCAATCCCACCAGTGTCGAGGCGGCGCGCTTTCGCGGCTACCGGGCAGCGGGCGTCAACCGCCTCTCGCTCGGCGTCCAGTCGCTCGACGACGCGCAACTGAAATTTCTGGGCCGCCTGCACACCGCCGACGAGGCGCTCCGCGCCATCGCGCTGGCGCGCAACACGTTCCCGCGCCTCTCCTTCGATCTCATCTATGCGCGGCCTGGCCAGACGCGCGCCGCCTGGGAAAAGGAACTGCGCGCCGCGCTGGCACATGCCGCCGATCATCTCTCGCTCTACCAGCTGACCATCGAACCCGATACGGCCTTTGCGCGTCTCTACGAGAAAGGCGCTTTCATATTGCCGGCCGAAGAAGACGCGGCTGCGCTTTACGAGTTGACCGGCGAAATCTGCGCCGAGGCGGGAATGTCGCCTTACGAAGTTTCAAACTATGCAAGGCCGGGCGCCGAGTGCCGTCACAATCTGGTCTATTGGCGCTACGGCGACTATGCCGGTGTCGGCCCCGGCGCCCATGGCCGCGTCAGGGCAGGGGAGACGCATCTCGCAACCCGCACAATGCGTGCGCCGGGCCAATGGATCGAGGCGGTCGAGCGTCTCGGTCACGGCCTCGAAGCGTCGGAAGAAATTTCGCCGGCGGAGCAAGGCGATGAGATGATGCTGATGGGCCTGCGTCTCGAGGACGGCGTGGCGCTTGCGCGTTACGAAAAGCTGACCGGCCGGGCGCTTGCCGAGACGCGCATCGAGAGCCTCGTCGCCGATGGACTGCTGATCCGTGAAGGCGCCCGCATCCGCGCCACGTCGCAAGGCCGCCTCATCCTCGATGCGCTGCTGGCGCGCTTGCTGGCGTGAGGTTCAGAAGACCCGCGGCCGGAAACTTGTCGGTGCCGGATCCACGACCACCGCGCCGCCGGCCCTGACTTCCATCACCGCAAGACCGCGTTCGGTGCGCCCGTCCGCCATGAAACGGAAAATACCGTCGACGCCGGCAAAGCCGTCGGGATCGGTCAGTGCCGCCGCGGAGAAGCGGTCGCTTTCGGGACGCGCCGCCAGCGCCACCGCGAGGCTCGCCGCGTCATAGCCGAGGCTGGCGATGCGCGGCGGCGTCGTGCTGCCATAGGCGCGCTTGTAGCGGGTCAGGAATTGCGCATGCCCTTCGGGCGGCGGTGCCGGGAACCAGGCGCCATGAAGCGGCGGTTCGAGCGCCAGCGACGGGTCGTCCCAGAGCCCGGTACCGAGAAACTTCACCTTGCGTGGATCGAGATCGTAGTAAGGGAGCAAGGGTGAAATGGTTTTGAGCTGCGCACCACCTTCGGGCAGGAACAGCGCCTGGAAGTTTCCGCCGCCATAACTCGCCGCAATGCGCCGCGCCGGCTCATACATGCCGTCCGAGCTTGCCGGATAACTGGCACTGGCGACGATCCGGCCGGCGCGCGCGCCGACGGCGCGCTCGAACTCGGACCGCGCCCTGTCGCCATAGCTGCCTTGCGGATAAAAAGCGCCGAAGGACTGCATGCCCTGCAGCGTCGCGAATTCGACAATCCGGTTGATGTCTTCATGCAACGGGAAGGAAAGCAGATAGACGCCGTTACCGGCGACCGCGCTGTCGGAGGAAAAAGCAACGACCGGCACGCCGGCGCCCGCGGCCAGCGGCGCGATGGCAGTGACTTCCTCGGCAAAGAGCGGCCCGAGAATGAGATCGGCGCCGGCATTCAGCGCTTCCTGCGCGGCGCGCTGCGCACCACCCGCCGTGCCCCCTGTCGCCTTGGGGATCAACAACACCTGCTGGTTGTCGAATTCGAACAGCGCCAGTTGCGCGGCATTGTAGATGGCGTTGGAAAGCGTCCGCACATTGTCGCGCGACGAATTGAAGGGCAGCAGCAGCGCCACCCGGACCGGCCTCTCGCCGGCCATATAAGCGGGCGTGTAGAAGCGGGCGGGGTCGCGCATCGGCGGCGTCTCGACGCGCGGCGGCGGCTGCACCTGCACGACGGGTGGCGGTGCGACCACCGGTGGCGGCGCCTGACGTGAGCCCAGCCCGTTGCAACCGGCCAGCAGGATGCCGAGACAGAAAACAACCGTCGCCCGAAGGCCGGCAGAGGAGGAGCGGGCGTCAGTCACCGGAAATTTCCTTGAACGAACATCGATATGCCGTGCTGGCGAAGGGTACTGTTCGCGACCGGCCAAGTAAACCGGTCCGCGCGGCCTGGCGCCGTCTTGCCAAAAAGTGCCTTCCGGGCGCAAGGTCGCCCGCGATGAACGAAAAACCCGCAAAACCCCGGCTCGCGCCGGGCCTCTACGTGACGGCGACGCCGATCGGCAATGCCGGCGACATCAGTTTGCGCGCCCTCGACGTGCTGACGCGGGCCGACCTGGTCTTGTGCGAGGACACGCGCGTGACCGCCAAGCTTTTCGCCATTCACCATATCGAGGCCCGCACCGCGCCCTATCACGACCACAATGCGGCCGAGATGCGTCCGCGTATCCTGAAACGGCTCGAGGCCGGCGAAGCCATCGCCCTGGTCTCGGATGCCGGCACGCCGCTCGTCTCCGATCCGGGCCTGAAGCTGGTACGCGAGGCGATTGCGGCCGGTCACGACGTGACGACGCTTCCCGGCGCCTCATCGGTTCTGGCGGCCTTGACGCTGGCGGGCCTGCCCACCGACCGCTTCTTTTTCGCCGGCTTTCCGGCCGCAAGGCAGGAAGCGCGGCGCAAGGAACTGGCCGAGCTTGCCGCCATCCCGGCGACGCTGGTCTTTCTCGAAAGCGCCAACCGTCTGACCGCCTCGCTGGCCGACATGGGTGAGACATTGGGTCCGCGCGAGGCGGCGGTGGCGCGCGAACTGACCAAGAAATTCGAGGAGGTGCGGCGGGGCCCGCTTGCTGATCTGGCGGCGCATTATGCGGCGTCCGGACCGCCCAGGGGCGAAATCGTCATCGTCGTCGGGCCGCCCGAAAAGCGCGCGGCGCTTTGTGCGCATGAAATCGACGCGATGCTCGAAAACGCGCTGCGCCGCGAAAGCCTCAAGGACGCGGTCGCCGAAGTCGTATCGATGACGGGCCTGCCGCGCCGCGAGGTCTACGCACGGGCGCTGGAAATAGCGGATGCGAAAGATTGAGGGCGGCAAGAGGAAGGGCGATACCGCGCGTGGCCGCGCCGCCCATCGCCGCGGCCTTCGCGCTGAAACCCTGGCCGCCATCTGGCTCCGCCTCAAGGGCTATCGCATTCTGGCCCGTCGCCTGAAAACCCGTGCCGGCGAAATCGACATGGTCGCGCGCCGCGGCAGGGCGCTGGTTATTGTCGAGGTCAAGGCAAGCGCCAGGCCCGATATGGCCGGCGAGCGCGCCGTTGAGGCGTTGCTTCCGCGTCAGCAGCAGCGCCTGGCGCGCGCCGCCGACCATTTGCTGGCCATGCGGCCGGGCCTTGCCGGTCTCGATCTTCGTTTCGATGTGGTGCTGGTCGCCCCGCGCCGTTTCCCCCGTCACCTGGAAGACGCCTGGCGGCCATAATCTTGCCGCAGCACTCGGCTCATTTCGTGCCGGAGCACGGGGTTCCCTTGTCTGGAGGTTTCGGCATGCGAGTGTCTTTGGCGGCGTTGATCCTGGTTGTTTTCGGCCTTGGCGGCTGCGTGCCGCTGGTCGTGGGCGCGGGCGGCGCGGCCGCCGTCGGCGCGGCCCAGGACCGCGGCCTCGAACAGGCCGTCGACGACAACCAGATTTCCTTCGAGATCAACCGCAAGCTGCTGGCCGAAGACAGCAATCTCTACAAGGGCGTCGCCACCCAGGTCCGCAACGGCCGGGTGCTTCTGTCCGGCACGGTACCGAAGGCCGAGGACCGCGTGACGGTGACGCGTCTTGTCTGGACCGTCGGCGGCGTCAAGGAGGTCATCAACGAGTTGAAGGTTGGCGGGAGTGCCGGTTTCGCACAGGCGATGAGCGACACGACGATCACGACCAAGCTGCGCACCCGGCTGATTGGCGACCGGAGCATCAGCAGCATCAATTACTCGATCGAGACGGTGCACGGCATCGTCTATCTGATGGGGACGGCACTTGACCGCGCTGAACTCGATCGCGTCATCGCCCATGCGCGCGACGTGTCGGGTGTGAAGAACGTCGTCTCCTATGTCGAGATCAGGAAGTCCTGAGCCGACCTGCATCGAGCGCACTTGCATCGCCCGCCCGTCCCGCGCCATGATCGGCGCATGGACGGACCGACGCGAGACATGGAAGGCGAATTGCAACGTGCGGGCGTCATGCCCGACGACGAACTCGATCTGGCGCGGCTGGCGCTGACATTGGCGGCGCTCGACCGGCCGGAGTTCGAACCCGATCCCTATCTTGCCCATCTCGACGAATTGGCCGCAGCGACGGACGAGGTGCTGTCGGGCGGCGCGAAAGAAGCGCCGGCCGGTATTGTTGCAGGTGCGCTGGCCGGCGTCGTCGCCGGCCGTTTTCACTATCTCGGCGACACCAGGACCTATGACGATCCGCGCAACGCCAATCTTGCCGATGTGATCGACCGCCGCAAAGGCCTGCCGGTTACGCTCGGCATTCTCTATCTTCATGTCGGTGCGAAGCTCGGCCTCGATCTGAGCGGTTTGAACTTTCCGGGTCATTTCGTGCTCAGGCTGCGCGGGGCGGGCGAGGCGGCGGTGCTCGACCCTTTCAATGGCGGCCGGGCGCTGACCGCCGCCGACCTGCTGACGCTGCTGCGCGGCGTCGAGGGGCCCGACGCGCGGCTGACGCCGGAGGCCTGCGAGGCGGTCGGCCCGCGCGACATTCTGCTCCGGCTTGAAAACAACATTCTGAGCCGTGCCATCAAGGCCGGCGACTTTGCCCGTGCCCGCGAGATCGTGCGGCGCATGATCTGGCTGGCGCCGCAGCGGGCGGGCCTGCGCTTCGAACTCGGGCGGCTTGAGGTCCATGCGGGACATATGGGCGCCGCCGCCCATGCCTTCGAAGTCTGCCGCGACATGGCCGCCGACCTTGGCGAGGCCCGCATTGCCGTTATGGCGGAAGAGGCGTTGCGTCGCCTCAAGACGCGCCTCAACTGATTTTTTTCTCGCAAAGCGGGGGTTCTCCCCCCATCTTTCCCCGAGCCCGCGCGGACTTGGCCCGCGCGTGAATGCCCGAGACCGCGCGAGCTTGGCCCGCGCGTGAATGAACGTGAGAGAACAGCATGAGCCTTGCCGTCGCCATCCAGATGGATCCGGTCCACCAGATCAACATCAACGCCGATTCGACCTTTGCGCTCGGGCTGGAGGCGCAACGTCGCGGTCACAGGCTTTTTTATTACGAGCCCAAGGATCTCTCGATGCGTGACGGCCGCGCCTACGCGCGCATGCGGCCGATGACGCTGCGCCGCGAGGTCGGCAATCATTCGACCCTGGGCAGCCTCGAAAAGACCTTCCTTGCCGATCTCGATGTCGTGCTGATGCGCCAGGACCCGCCTTTCGACATGAGCTACATCACGGCGACCCATATTCTCGAGACCGTGCACCCGAAAACGCTGGTGGTGAACAACCCGGCCGAAGTGCGCAACGCGCCCGAAAAGCTTTTTGCGGTGCGTTTCAAGGGCCTGCTCCCGCCGACGCTGATCAGCCGCGATCCGGAAGAAATCCGCGCCTTCCGCCGCGAATTCGGCGACATCATCGTCAAGCCGCTCTTCGGCAATGGCGGCATCGGCGTTTTCCGCATCCGCGAGGGCGACGAGAACCTCAATTCGCTGCTGGAGATCTTCGGTCAGATGAACCGTGAGCCGGTCATCGTGCAGAAATATCTCCCCGAAGTCCGTCAGGGCGACAAGCGCATCATCCTGGTCGACGGTGAACCGGTCGGCGCGATCAATCGTGTTCCGGCCGAAGGCGAATCGCGCTCCAACATGCATGTCGGCGGCCGGCCCGAAAAATGGTCGCTGACGGCGCGCGAACGCGAAATCTGCGAGACGATCGGACCGGAACTGAAGGCGCGCGGATTGATTTTCGTCGGCATCGATGTGATCGGCGACTGGCTGACCGAGATCAACGTCACCTCGCCGACCGGCATTCAGGAAATCGACCGCTTCGACAACGCCAATCTGGCGGGTCTTGTCTGGGATGCGATCGAGGCGCGTCGCGGCGCGTGAAAAGGGGAGGCGTGAGCATGCCGGGCAGGGCGAACATGAAATGGACACGTTACGGCATTCTGGTCGCCGGTCTGGCGCTGATAGTCGGCGCCATCTGGACGCTGCGCCCGGTCTTCGTCACCGAAACGCCCCCGCCGACGCTGGCGGAAACGGCGGCGCGCATTCATGCAAGCGTCATCACGATCGACACCCATGTCGACATCCCGTCGACCTTCGCCACCGATATCTATGACCCCGGCAAGCCGGGTACATATCCGGTGCAGGTCGATCTGCCGCGCATGCGCGAGGGCGGGCTCGACGCCGTCTTCTTCGTCGTTTATGCGGGGCAGGGCGCGCGCGACGATGCGGGCTATGCGCAAGCGGCCGCCGAAGCCTTTGCGAAATTCGCCGCCATCCGCCGCATGACGGATAATCTGTATCCGGATGAAATCGGTCTCGCCCGTTCCGCCGCCGATATTCGCCGTCTGCATGGCGAGGGAAAGCGCGTCGCCCTGATCGGTATCGAGAACGGTTATGTCGTCGGCCGCGCGCCGGCGCTTCTCGACATCTATTACGATCTCGGCGCCCGCTATCTCGGCCTCGTGCACAACGGCCACAACGACATTGCCGACAGCGCCCTGCCGCAGGAAAAATTCGCCGACCGCGCCAACGAGGACGGCGGCGAGCATGGCGGCCTGTCGGATTTCGGTCGCGCTCTCATTGCCCGCGCCAACGATCTCGGCCTGATGGTCGATGTCAGCCATGCCTCGAAGGCCGCTGCGCTCGATGCGATCGAGCTGTCGCGCGCGCCGGTCATCGCCTCCCATTCCTCGGTTCACGCCCTCCATCCCCATCCGCGCAACATGACGGATGAGGAAATAAAGGCGCTGGCGGCGAAGGGCGGCGTCATCCAGATCGTCGCCTTCGATGCCTATCTGCATGAGGTGCCGGAGGAAAAGCTGAAGGCGCGGCGCGAACTGGCGGTCTCGCTGGGGATGACCTCGCTCGATGCCTTTTTCGGCGCATCGGACGAGACGAAGCGCAAATTCGCCGACGGTGTCGCGGCGCTTGACGCCAAATGGCCGCGCGCCACCGTGGCGACGCTTGCCGATCACATCGACCATGCGGTGAAACTGGTCGGCATCGACCATGTCGGCATCTCGTCGGATTTTCAGGGCGGCGGCGGCATCGAAGGCTGGTCCCATGCCGGCGAGACCCTCAACGTGACGGCCGAGCTGGTCCGCCGCGGCTACACCGAAGAAGAAATCGGCAAGCTCTGGGGCGAAAACCTGATGCGCGTCATGGACGCGGCCGAGGCGGCGCGAAAATAGCGCCGTCGGTCACGAATCTTATTTCGCCAACAAGCCTTTCAGAAGTTGATCGATATCGGTTGAGTCGATTGAGCTTGGTTCGATAGAGCGTACGTCGCGCGTGCTAAAGTGAAGAACCGCTTGGCACCATGACGCATACTTATCTCGCGGCAGGTCATAGGGCTGGCAACGATACAAAGCCTCCGTTGCTGTTTTCAGATAGAGCCGGTAGGTCTCGTTTTCCGGTTCGCTTGCGTCCTTCGGCATCGGTTCGACCCATGACACCGTGCCGTCTGGCTCGAGATGGACCTTGACCCTCACAACCGTGTTTTCGGTGGCCTTCGGTGTGTTCCAGCAGGACGCCAGCTTGTTCCGGAAACCTTGAATTTCATCAGGGGTCAGTGCGGGCCCGGCCTCGGGATCGATAGGGGGATCACCGCAAGCGGCGGCGACAGGATTTACGAGAAGGAACGGCGCGGCGAGCGCGGCCGCACAGAGAGATTTTCGCACCCAAAGCCCCCCAAATTGGACGGGCAAAGTCTAGTTCGGGCTTGGCCGCTCGAGGCGAGGTTTTTTGTTCCTATTTCGTTCTTGACGTAATTCCCCATTCCGCTAGCCTTTCCCCATAACCGGGAAGAGCGGGGCATCATGGTCGCGCATATCGAGACGGTAGCCTTTCAGGGCGTCGAGGCGCGGCCTGTCGATGTGCAGGTCCATCTCGGCACCGGCACGGTGGTCTTTTCGGTCGTCGGCCTCGGCGACAAGGCGGTGGCCGAAAGCCGCGAGCGGGTGCGCGCCGCCCTCCATGCGATCGGCCTCGGCCTGCCGGCGAAGCGCATTACCGTCAATCTCGCCCCCGCCGATCTGCCGAAGGAAGGCAGCCATTACGATCTCCCCATTGCGCTCGGCCTGCTGGTCGTCATGGGCGTGCTGCCGGCGCAGGAGCTGGAGCGTTTCGTCGCCATCGGCGAATTGTCGTTGGACGGCACCATCAACCCGGTCGCCGGCGCGCTGCCGGCCGCGATTGCCGCCAATGCGCGCGGCAAGGGCCTGATCTGCCCCGAAGCCTGCGGGCCCGAAGCCGCTTGGGCCGGCATGGACGCGGCAAATCCCGGCGGCGTGCTGGCGCCGCGCTCGATCATTGCCCTCGTCAATCATTTCCGCGGCAGTCAGGTTCTCTCCGAACCGGCGCCGATGAAGGCGGTCGAAGCGGGGCCCGTCCCCGATCTGCGCGACATCAAGGGACAGGAATCGGCCAAGCGCGCCCTCGAGGTCGCCGCCGCCGGCGGTCACAACATGTTGATGGTCGGGCCGCCCGGCTCCGGCAAGTCGATGCTGGCCGCGCGCCTTCCCGGAATTTTGCCGCCGCTTTCGCCGCGCGAGATGCTCGAAGTGTCGATGGTTTCCTCGCTCGCCGGTGAATTGCTGAAAACCGGCATCGGCCGCCGCCGCCCCTATCGCGCGCCGCATCATTCGGCTTCCATGCCGGCGCTGGTCGGCGGTGGGCTTCGCGTCCGCCCCGGTGAAATCTCGCTGGCCCATCGAGGCGTCTTGTTTCTGGATGAATTGCCGGAATTCCCCGGCATTAGGTAGCAAACACACCTATGCCGCTTCTCAAGGAGAGAAGCGATGAGCATGTTTGCAATTTGTCAGCATTCTGGGGAAAAATACCTCCGGGGCCAGATTGAGGCGGTACGCCTCTGTTTGGCCCATTGGGGGGAGAAAATGGACCTTTTTCTGTTTCGCCTATCGTTGAAGGCGAAGGAAATGGCCGATTTGTTCGAGGCGCGGGACCCGGAGGGGAGGCCCTACAGCCGTGAAAACTGGTTGCGGCACTTTTTCGAGCGTGAGCGAGAGTTTCTCCACTACAAAAACAAATTTGTGATGATGCCGGTCGAAGACCTCTTCGTTCCAAGGCTTCCGCATCTTCGCTTTGTATGGATCGCCAGAGAGCTTCAAAAGTCCGAACGAACGCCGCCGAGTGAGGGGCTGGAACCGACCAAGCATCCGTCATGGCAGGCGTCTTTTCTTGCAATTGACCCGACCGATCATCAGGACGGCCAGCTCATCGCGCTGGAACACAACGATGAGATTGGCATTCCTAAAGCCATCATCAATTCGTTGATTAAAGCCCTTAACGACGACATAGACGCGCCCTATTTCGTTCAAGCATTCCCATTGGTCAGAAAAGGCTCATTTTGGGAGTTTGCGCTACAGCATAGGGACGAAATCAAGTCCGTAACTTTCGCCGTTGCTGCGCCCAACATGTTCAAGGACGCGGACGATTTCCAAGAGGAATACAGGTCGCTCCGCGACGGGGAGAATGTCTCGTCAGTCAGGGCCACGCTTGAAAGCGATACGGCCCTCAAGCACCGCACCGAAAGAATGACCGGGCTTATCAACTACGTCGAACGCGGTGCGGGAGAATTGTCGGCGGAAGCCACAGACGGAACGCGCTATCATTCGTCCGAACACGAGATGAAGACAACGGCGGATATTGAAAACCATAAAAACAATCTCGCCACGTTTCTCCGGGAAATAGTGGCCGTTCTAGACAGGATTTTCCCATGAGCAGAACCTTGTCCTACGTCATCCTGGTTCTATTCGTGGCCGTATCCGTCGTGCTTATAGCGGCTCGCCCGGACTGGGTAAGCGATAAAAACGCCTTCTTGGAGAACTTCGTAAATCACGAATTTCTGAATCTGCTCGGGGTCATTCTGGCTATTACGCTCGCGTCGGTTGCGAACATCCATTTGGAGTTCAACAAAATCGAGGAGCGATTTGGCAGAGAGGGACTAAAAACCTCGCGCGCGAACCTAAAGCAAAATGCAAACTGGCTTGTCGGCTTGTTCATGTTCGGCTTGTTCGTCGTGACGCTAAAGCCCTTGATTTCCTTTAACGAGGTTGGTCAAGCGGCAGCCAACACGGCCGCGCTATTTGTCGTGGTCTGGCACGTGCTGATCCTAGTGAGCCTATACCAACTGGTTTTTGCGATTCCTCCGCATGTCACGCCAGCCGCACCTCCAGCGCCCCAATCGCCACCAAACACTGAACAAAAAACACAGCCGTAAACCCGCCCCGGCTGATCTTGTTCTTGATGTTCAATTCGGTCTCTTGGACGCCGATTTCCTTAAGCTTTTCAGCTAGTTGCTTGTAGCTCAGGTTTCGCCGCTTGAGTTCCGATTTCAGGATGCCTTTGACGCGATCCTGCCATTCCTTTTCGGGCATGTAGCCGTCTCCTAATTCAACGTCGAAAGTCATCATATTCGATGCTTTTGGCATTGACAATAGCTACTCTAGTATCCATATTCAGCTTCATAAGCATCGAATATGGATACCTCAAATGGCCCAGCACTTCCTTCTTTCCAAGCAAGCCCGCACCCTCTCGCTCGCCAAGGTGATCCGCATGAGCGATGCCGAGGCATACGAGGCTTTCAAGGCGATCCGCTGGGCCGAGAACAATGGCGAGGCCGTGTGCCCCCGCTGTGGTTCGGTCGAGGTCTACACCTATGCCGCCCGCAAGATCTTCAAGTGCAAGGGCTGTGAGGCTCAATTCAGCGTCACCACGGCCACGATCTTTGCCAGCCGCAAAATGAGCATCCGCAACCTGCTCGCCGCCATTGCGATCTTCGTCAACGGCGCGAAGGGCATGAGCGCCTTGCAGCTGAGCCGTGACCTTGATTGCCAGTACAAGACGGCCTTCGTGCTGGCCCACAAGCTGCGCGAAGCGATGGGCGCTGAATTGAAGGACCGCAAGCTGTCCGGTCATGTGGAAGTGGATGGCGCGTACTTCGGCGGCTACGTGAAGCCTGAGAACCGGAAAGAGGACCGCAAGGACCGTCGCCTGAAAGAAAACCAGACCGGCAAGCGCCGCGTCGTCGTCGTCGTCCGGGAGCGCGGCGGCAAGTCCTACACGCAGGTTTTCCGTTCCGAAGATCAGTCGGTTGAAATGATCCGCTCGCGCGTCGAAAGCGGAACCACGGTGTACGCGGACGAAGCTTCAAGCTGGGATGCGCTGCACGCCTCTTACGATACGAAGCGTGTCAATCACTCGATCAACTTCAAGGACGAAGACGCCTGCACTAATCAGGCTGAGAGCTTCTTTTCCCGCCTGCGTCGTTCGGAGATTGGCACTCACCATCATTTCGCCGGGAAGTACCTTGGCGCGTATGCGAAGGAAATGGCGTGGCGCGAAGATAACCGCCGCGTCTCCAATGGCGAGCAATTCCTGATGGCAGCCGGTGCGGCGCTGGGCCACCCGGTCAGCCGCCAGTGGAAGGGCTATTGGCAGCGGAAGGCGGCTTAAGAGCGCCCGCCGTCGCTGTAATCTTCGCGGCGCATTTCGGATAGGCGTTGAACGAGAATTTGCTCGGCAACCTCGTTTGGGTTCTTTCCTAGAACGGTGTTTCGGCTGAGCCAATCGAGATAGCGCGACACCTGCAAAGACGGCGTAAAGCGAATTTCGGTGGGCTTTGTCTTCTCGTCGTCATCCGCCATGTAGATTCCCGGTAAAATCTGTCAATATTTGCCGGGATTTCCCGGTTTTTAACGGAATAACATGGTTTTTAGCGGAATCTCCCTTGCCGCGCGAGTCCCTATAAGCAATGATTCGACTCTGACGTTACCGATTCGGTAAAAGATTTGGGGCGACCCTCGTTAAAGGATCGCCCCAGTGGTGGAGGCAACGGGAATCGAACCCGTCGGCGTAGGATGGAAAGCCCCGTTCCGGCGACCTGCTGCCCCCGCGATCTTCTATATAGGCCTCGCTCGAAAGGGCGGGGCCTTTCGTTTGAGTCGCGCTCAGACTACGGACGAGCGCCATGCCGCGTCAAGCGCTTGTCACCAGATATAGACGAGACAGACTTTCCCAGCCACGAAATGCGGTAGGTATGCGAGCAGCATGCGAGCATAATCCGGCCAACCCGGAGGAATGAAGTGGTGGCGCTCGCCCTTATTGGAACAGGCTTCCTGACCGTCGCCTTGGCCTGCGTGTTCACAAGCCCAAAGGCCCGCGCCGGGCGCATCGTTATCGTGTCCGGTACGGCTCTCATGCTGGCCGGGACGCTCTTGCAAACGTTTGCAGCGATGTTCTAGGCCCGTACCCAACCCTTGTAATCCCCGGCCATTCCCGCCCCCTTTGCCAGCCCATCGGCTTGCAGGCCCGTCAGACAGGCCCCTATGCGCTTGCGGATCAGGACGAACGTATCGTCATCGGCCCGAAGGCCCCGGTCCTTGATCCATGCTTCGGTTATGTCGCGAGACGTGACCGGCCCCGATGCCTCCCGAAGGAACGTCAGGACAAAGCGCCTCACATGGCCGTGCCGGGCGCGGTGCTTTGTGGCGTAGCGCTGTATCGCTTCCGGCGTGTTGGCCGGATCGAATAGGGCTATGCAGGCGTCGAGATGGTCAATGTCGCATGTGACCTTGCGGGTTTCATTGTCGAGATGCTTCCGGAGGGCCAGAAGCTGTTCCCGCTTGGCGATAAGGCCAGCGACCGTGTTGGGGCGTTCGGTTTCAGTCATGCCCGGAAAATACCGGCAAACCCCGCGAAATCCCGCTATTATCTCAGGTGTGTTTGCTACCTAATGCCGGAATTCCCGCGCCAGGTCCTGGATAGCCTGCGTCAGCCGCTTGAGTCGGGCGAGGCGGTCGTCGCCCGCGCCAATGCACACGTCACCTTCCCGGCCCGCTTCCAGCTGGTCGCGGCGATGAACCCCTGCCGTTGCGGCCATGCGGGCGATGCGGCGCGGGCCTGTCCGCGTGTGCCGCGCTGCATCGGCGATTATCAGGCGAAGCTCTCGGGGCCGATGCTCGACCGCATCGACATCCATATCGAAGTGCCACCCGTGGCGCATGCCGATCTGGCGCTGCCGCCGCCGGCCGAAGGCTCGCTCGAAGTCGCCGCCCGCGTCGCCGCGGCACGCGCGGCGCAGGACGCGCGCTTCACCGAAATCGTCGGCCCGCAATCCATGTTGCTCAACGCCCATGTCGAGGGCGAGCTGCTCGACCGCATCGCAACGCCCGACGATGCCGGCAAGCGCCTGCTGGTCGAGGCGGCCGAGCGCATGGGCCTGACCGCGCGCGGCTATCACCGTGTATTGCGCGTCGCCCGCACCCTGGCCGATCTCGACGGCGCGGACGGCGTCACCCGCATCCACATCGCCGAAGCGCTCGCCTATCGCGAAACAATAGCGGGCCGTCTCGGCGCGGCGGCCTGACGCGCGGCCTCTTTACCTTTCGCTAACCATAAGCCTTAGCGCTTTCTCAAGTGCGGGGAAGGCACAGTCGGGTCTTGTCGACATGCCCGGCCGCAAGGCCGGCAGCCGCGGAACCCGCATGCCTATCCTTGCCTTCGATCAGACGCCCCTTCTGCTGCTCGGGCTGGCCGCCGTCCTGTTTCTGGGCGTCGAGGCCTGGCGCCGGGCGTCGGCGCGCGCAAACGCCCATCTCGGCGAGATCGAGCTGCTGCAGGCGCGCATCGAAACCTTGCGCGACGAAAAATGGGAAATCGCCGAGCGCGAGGCGCGTTATCGCGATCTTCTGCGCGCGCAGGGCGACGTCATCATCCGCCGCGACCTGCAGGCCCGCCTGACCTATGTCAACGATGTCTTCTGCGACACCTTCGGCAAGCGCCGCGCCGATGTGATCGGCCATCCCTTTCTTCCTGAACTGCCGGAAGGCGAGAACCCGCGCATGCTGGCAAGTTTCGCCGGCCTCGCGACGCCGCCTTATCGCGTCCGTTTCGACGAGCGCGCGCTGACGACACGCGGCCCGCGCTGGATCGCCTGGGAAGAATTCGCCATCCGCGACGATGACGGCAAACTGATTGAAATCCAGTCGGTCGGCCGCGACGTCACCGACCGCAAGCTGGCCGAGGAAAAACTGGCCGAGGCGCTGAAGCTGGCGAAAGAGGCCAACCGCGCCAAAAGTCTCTTCCTCGCCACCATGAGCCATGAAATCCGTACACCGATGAATGGCGTCATCGGCATGGCGCAGTTGCTGCTCGACACCAAACTTGCGCCCGCTCAGCGTTCCTATGCCGAGGCCGTGCGCAGCTCGGGTCAGGCGCTGCTCGCCATCATCAACGACATTCTCGATTACTCGAAAATCGAAGCCGGCAAGGTCAGGCTCGAGGAAGCGCCCTTCGACCCGCGCTTTGTGCTCGAAAACGTGGCCGAGCTGCTGGCCCCGCGGGCTTTCGACAAGGGCATCGAAATCGTCACCGACATCGCCGCCGCGGTGCCGCGCCGCCTCATCGGCGACGAGCCGCGCATTCGCCAGATTCTGATCAATCTCGTCGGCAACGCGATCAAGTTCACTGTTGCGGGCGGTGTCGCGCTGCGTCTCTCCCGCACCGACACCCGGACCGGCGACCGTGCCGAGCTGCTGCTCGAAATCGAGGACACCGGCATCGGCATGGACGAAACGAACCTCGAACGCATCTTCGATGAATTCGCACAAGCCGATCAAACCCATGCGCGGCATTACGAAGGCACCGGCCTCGGTCTCGCCATCACGCGCCGCCTGGTGCTGGCCATGGGCGGCCGCATCGAGGTCGAAAGCGCACGCGGGCAGGGCTCGGTCTTCCGCGTCCACCTGCCGCTCCCGATCGCCGAACCGGCGCCGGGGCCCTCGGCACTTTCGGCGCTGGAAGGCGTCCGCGTGCTGATCCTCAACGACCGGCCGATGCTGGCGGGCGCGCTGGCGCGGGCCGCCGGTGCCGCCGGCGCCGAAACCCATCTGGTGGCGGATGCCGATGCCCTTGCCCGTGCGCTGGCGGCTGCACCGGCCGATGCCTTCATCTGTTCGGCCGATGGCGCGGCCGGCGAGGGCGCGGCACTGGCCGCCGAGGCGCGCCGGCTCTTGCCTGGCATTGGCACCCTGGTGCTGCTCCGCCCGCAGGACCGCGACCGTCTCGATGCCTTGACGCAAGGCGGCGACGCGCCCTTTGACGGCTATCTGGTGCGCCCGGTCCGCGCCACCTCGCTGGTCGGCCGTCTGACCGATCTGCGCGTGCGCGGCTGGGCCGGCGATATCGGCGCGCCCTATGCGCCCGACTTCGCCCCCGAGGAAGAGGCGCCCGCCGCGCCCGCGCCGCGCCGCGCTGCCGTCGCGCCGCTTCTGTCGCTCTGCGTCCTGGTCGCCGAGGACAACGATATCAACGCACTGCTGACACGCACGCTCCTCGAACATACCGGCCACACCGTTCGCCTCGCCCGCAACGGCGCCGAGGCCGTCGCCGCCGTCGAGGCCGATATCGCCGGTGAAATCGACCTGGTGCTGATGGATCTTCACATGCCGGGCATGGACGGTTTCGAAGCGACGGCGCGTATTCGCAGCCTCGAAAGCACACGGGCCTGCCTGCCCATCATCGCGCTGACGGCCAATGCGATGGCCGAGGACCGGCAGGTCTGTCTCGACGCCGCGATGGACGACTACCTCTCCAAACCCGTCGCCGCCGATGCACTCGGCATGGCGCTGGCCGCCTGGGCGGGCCGCCGTTCGGCGCATGGAACGCCCGCTGGCGGAAAAGCGAATCTCGCCTAAAGTGATGCGGCTTTGCGCCGGATGAGCCGGCGCCGCGGAAATGGGGCGGGAGCGTTTCGATGGCGGTAGCGAGCAAGGGCGACGGCCGCATGGCCTTCGCCGATCTATGGAAGGTCTATGCCGAACCGCGCATGCTGATCATGCTGCTGCTCGGCTTCTCGGCCGGCCTGCCCTACCTCCTCGTCTTCTCGACGCTTTCGGCATGGCTGCGCGAGGTCGGTGTCACCCGCACCGAAATCGGCCTGCTGAGCTATGTCGGCCTTGCCTACACGATCAAGTTTCTCTGGGCGCCGCTTCTCGACCGCATTCGCCTGCCGCTTTTCGACCGGCTTCTCGGCAAGCGCCGCGCCTGGATGATCCTTGCACAGACGGTTGCGGCGGCAGCACTTGTCGTCATCTCGTTCAGCGATCCGGCCGTGTCGCTGGTTCCCGTCGTCTTTGGCGCGCTCGTTCTGGCCTTTGCCTCGGCGACGCAGGACATCTCGATCGACGCCTGGCGCATCGAGGCGGCGCCGGAGGAAAAACAGGGCGCGATGGCCGCCGTCTATCAGCTCGGCTATCGCTTTGCGCTGATCGGCTCGGGCGCCGGTGCGCTCTTCATCGCCGATTTCGTCTCCTGGCAGGCGGCCTATCTCGCAATGGCGGCGCTGATGCTGGTCGGTATCGGCGCGGCGCTTCTCGCACCGCGGCTGCCGGAGGCCGAGGCGCCGATCATCGGCGAGGAAGCGATGGCCGAGATCGTGAATCGCTTCCACATGCAGGGCCCGTTCCAGGCGGCCTTCGCCTGGACCTACCGCGCTGTCATCGCACCCTTTGTCGATTTCTTCGGTCGTTACGGCTGGTGGTCCCTTGCCATGCTGGCGTTGATCGGCCTTTACCGCGTGCCCGATTTCGTGATGGGCGTGATGGCCAATCCGCTTTACATCGACATCGGTTTCTCGCTCTCGACCATCGCCACGGTGGTCAAGGTCTACGGTGTCTGGATGACGATTGCCGGCGCCGTTATCGGCGGTCTGGCGGTCGCCCGCTTCGGCATCATGCGCACCCTGCTTGTGGGCGCGCTGGCCGCCACGCTGACCAATCTGGTCTTCGTCTGGCTGGCGATGCGCGGTGCCGACACCACGGCGCTTGCGATCACGATCAGTGCCGAAAATTTTTCCGGCGGTTTCGCCGGGACCTGTCTCATCGCCTATATGTCGAGCCTGGTGAACCATCAATTCGCGGCCACGCAATATGCGCTCTTCAGTTCGGCCTTCGCCTTGCCGGGCAAGATACTGGGCGGCCTGTCGGGCGTCATGGTCGACTGGTACGCGGTTCGCCCCGCCATCGCCGAAGCGCTGGTCGGCGTAGCGCCGGGCCTGACACCCGCCACGGTCGGCTACGTGCCATTCTTCATCTCGACCGCGCTGATGGGCGTGCCCGCCATTGTGCTGATCCTGCTGGTGATGGCGCATCGAAAGAAAATCGAAGCAAAAACAACGGCCTAGCCCTGACATTCCAACGCCACAAAAATAGGCGACAAGGGATGGTCGGCAATTGCGGCTTGCCTTGTGAGCGGCGGTCTATAGTGAAAGGATATTGATATGCTGGTGCGAAGCCCGGCCGGGGCGGCGCTTGAACAGGCGGCGCTTGGCCGCGCAGCCGCGCCGGATGCGCCGTGTCGCGGCGATGTAAATGATTTGGGTTTGGGGTCCGGACTGATGCCAACGATAAAGACGGACGAACGCGGCGGGCCGCGGGCTTCAGTCGC